>NZ_SODE01000002.1:0-372530 GCF_004365845.1 Staphylococcus sp. AtDRG32 | reverse complement strand
AACTTAGGTTGTACCGCGTCAATTTTTGCGATAGCCGCTGTTACTTGTGCTGGTGTCGCATTGTCATCATGAATCACTCTATCTGCTTCTGTTTTTGCTGCTTCCAGTTCATCATGAATTTTAGCCATTTCATTATTGTATGCAGTCACACTTGCTGGTTTCTTACCTTCGGTAACTCCTACATGATTTAATCCTGGGCGTTTTTGTTCTAGCGCTGACTTATCTGCTTTTAATGCATTTTTTGCTTCAGTTAATTGAGTTAATGCTTCTTCTACTTTTGCTTTCTCATCTCTGATTTCTTCAGCTGTCGCATCACCGTTGTTAATCACACCTTGGGCTTCTGAACTAATTCGCTCTGCTTCTGCTTTTTTCGCTCTATAATTATCTGCTGTTGCTGGCGTCATTCCTGGTGTTGGATCTTCTTCGCTAGTCGCTGCATCTAATTTCGCTTTTGCTTTCACTAATTCACTGTTATTTTCTTTGTCGTGAAGTAAACTAATGGCATTGTCTAACTTAGGTTGTACCGCGTCAATTTTTGCGATAGCCGCTGTTACTTGTGCTGGTGTCGCATTGTCATCATGAATCACTCTATCTGCTTCTGTTTTCGCTGCTTCAAGTTCATCATGGATTTTAGTCATTTCATTATTGTATGCAGTCACGCTCGCTGGTTTTTTACCTTCGGTAACTCCTACATGATTTAATCTTGGACGTTTTTGTTCTAGCACTGATTTATCTGCTTTTAATGCATTTTTTGCTTCAGTTAATTGAGTTAATGCTTCTTCTACTTTCGCTTTCTCATCTCTGATTTCTTCAGCTGTCGCATCACCGTTGTTAATCACACCTTGGGCTTCTGAACTAATTCGTTCTGCTTCTGCTTTTTTCGCTCTATAATTATCTGCTGTTGCTTGCGTCATTCCTAGTGTTGGATCTTGTTCTGCTATTGCTTCATCAAGTTGACGTTTCGCTTCAACTAACTCACTATTATTTTCTTTGTCGTGAAGTAAACTAATCGCTTCAGTAAGTTTTGGTAAGACTGCTTTCACTTTGTCTAATGCTTCTTTCACTTCTGCTGGTGTTGCTTTTTCTTTATTTAACACTTCTTGTGCTTTCGTCTTAGCTTCTTCAATTTCACTTTGTATTCTTCCTAGAGCTTCATTATAAGCAGTGATGCTTGCTGGTTTTTTACCTTCGGTAATGCCACGTTGATCTAATTCTGGAAGTTTATGTTGTAATTCTGTTTTATCTGCTCTTAAATCATCTTTCGCTTGATTTAATGCTGTTAATACTTTTTCTACTTTTGCTTTTGCTTGAGCGATTTCTTCTGATGTCGCATCACCATTGTCAATCACGCTTTGGGCTTCTGAACTAATTCGCTCTGCTTCTGATTTTTTCGCTCTATAATTATCTGCTGTTGCTGGCGTCATTCCTGGCGTTGGATCTTGTTCAGCCGTTGCTTCATCAAGTTGACGTTTCGCTTCAACTAACTCACTATTATTTTCTTTGTCGTGAAGTAAGCTAATGGCATTGTCTAACTTAGGTTGTACCGCATCTATTTTTGCGATAGCCGCTGTCACTTGTGCTGGTGTCGCATTGTCATCATGAATCACTCTATCTGCTTCTGTTTTTGCTGCTTCAAGTTCATCATGGATTTTAGTCATTTCATTATTGTATGCAGTCACGCTTGCTGGTTTTTTACCTTCGGTAACTCCTACATGATTTAATCCTGGACGTTTTTGTTCTAGCACTGATTTATCTGCTTTTAATGCATTTTTTGCTTCAGTTAATTGAGTTAATGCTTCTTCTACTTTCGCTTTCTCATCTCTAATTTCTTCAGCTGTCGCATCACCGTTGTTAATCACACCTTGGGCTTCTGAACTAATTCGCTCTGCTTCTGATTTTTTCGCTCTATAATTATCTGCTGTTGCTGGCGTCATTCCTGGTGTTGGATCTTGTTCAGCCGTTGCTTCATCAAGTTGACGTTTCGCTTCAACTAACTCACTATTATTTTCTTTGTCGTGAAGTAAGCTAATGGCATTATCTAACTTAGGTTGTACCGCGTCAATTTTTGCGATAGCCGCTGTTACTTGAGCCGGTGTCGCATTGTCATCATGAATCACTCTATCTGCTTCTGTTTTTGCTGCTTCAAGTTCATCATGAATTTTAGTCATTTCATTATTGTATGCAGTCACGCTCGCTGGTTTCTTACCTTCGGTAACTCCCACATGATTTAATCCTGGACGTTTTTGTTCTAACACTGACTTATCTGCTTTTAATGCATTTTTTGCTTCAGTTAATTGAGTTAATGCTTCTTCTACTTTCGCTTTCTCATTTCTGATTTCTTCAGCTGTCGCATCTCCATTGTTAATCACGCCTTGGGCTTCTGAACTAATTCGCTCTGCTTCTGCTTTTTTCGCTCTATAATTATCTGATGTTACTTGTGTCATTCCTGGCGTTGGATCTTGTTCTGCCGTTGCTTCATCAAGTTGACGTTTTGCTTCAACTAAAGCACTATTATCTGCTTTATTTTGTAGTAATGAAATTGCATGTTGAATTTTCAATGAGACATCATTAATATTATTTGTCACATTTGCAACATCAGTATTTGTTGCTCTATCATTTGATAACACTTCATTAGCTCTTCTTCGAACTGCTTCAATTTCATCATGCAAATGCTGCATTTCATTATTATATGCAGTCACACTTAATGGTGTTTTACCATTAGTGTCTCCTTGTACGTTAAGTTTAGGTAAAGCATTTCTAATACTCGATTTATCTGCATGGGTTCTAATTGGTACATTTACAATCTCTATACTTCCATCTCTATAAGTAATACGTGTTGGTACTGCTTGCGTTGTATCACTCTGTAAATTTGTAGGTAAACTTACTCCTTCGTTTACATTAGCATGATCTTTATTATCTACACTAATTGCATTATTAAGTTCCTCATTACTAACTCTTTCGCCAGGTTCTTTGACTATCTCATGAATGATAACATCATGATGTTCTGGTCCCACAATTCCAACTGTATTATGACTGAAATTATCGTCACTTCCAGCAATAGATTCTGTATTAATCAGTACATGCGGTTTTAAAGAATTAGCTTTAAATGTCACTTTACCTGTTCTAGAATCAAGTGTTACATAATCTAGCTGATTATTCATCGACCATTGATTTTGATTATTTTTAGTTACAATTAATTCTCTAGATTGTTCTGTACTATTACCCATTTTTTCTACATAGCTAATTTTAACTTTATCTGTAGGATTTTTTGTTGTTGATGCATTAGCATTGTTTGGAATAACTTCGAACTCACCATTTTGTTTAAATGCAAATGTTGTGTTAGATGGTGTTGCTGGCTTAACTTTGTAAGTCGCACTTATAGCAGCTTCACTAGTCAATTCTCCATTCCCGGTCGTTGATTCGGTGTTAATCAACGTATCATTTGGAACTGACATTTTGTCATAAATAATTTCATTACCATCTGGAGAAACTGATAAACCAGGCGTGTTTATAGAATCACTCGCTTTTGTCCATTTGCCTGTGTTATTTTTGATAAATGTGCCAATAACTTGATTTCCTTTTTTAACAGTAATTCTATCTGGATTTACAATTATATTTCCAGCATTAACGCCTAAGTTTTTACCTATCCCTGGTGAAATGACTACATCACCAACATCATTTTGTGTAACAGTTGCTGGATTTGGAACTGCATTTGTCACTTTAAATATTGCTGGATCAGAAGTAAAGAATACATGGTTTTGGTTATCTAATACTTCAAATCTCGCTTCTTTTTTAAAAGCTTGAGTTGGATGTACTAAATTTGACCATTGTTCGTTATGAGAAGCTGTTGTATTTTGATTCCAAACAAGATGGAAACCATCTGTAGGTAAACCATTCGCATTTTCTAATGCTACATAATTATTAATATTTCCATTTCCTTCAAAACTTGTTCCTACGATCGTACTATACTCTGATTTTTTAAATTTATATTTATATTCATACACTTTTACTGGCACTTGATATACGTTATTAATACCGTTATATCTTACTTCAGCAGTTAAGTTTTGAATCCCAGCAATATTATTATTTGGAGCATTATTATTTTTCCAAGTCACTGTAGCCCCATTCATATAATTATCTTCAAATGTCACATAATTTGCTGCGTCATCGCCATAAGTTAACGCGTGACCGGCCACATCACGTTGTGGTGCTTTAGCAGTGGCTGGTGCATAAATGGTTACTGGAATAGAAACTGTTCTCGTTTCTCCATTCTTCAATGTGACAATGGCACGTTTAGTTGTAGTACCAATTGTGTTTTTCCATTGATTAGCATTCTGTTCCCATTCTACTCGTATGATATCTGAATTAGAGTTAATGTAAGTTCTAGGATTATTTAAATCAATGTTGTCCCCTTTAACAAATTTTAATCCGCCGTCTACCGCTTCAAGTTGTTTTGTTACAGGTGAAGATGCACTTAAATCTGATTCTATTGATTCTGAACGTGTTGAGTTCACAACAGAACCACTATTATTTTGTTCAGTAATCGTTACATGATCAACCGTGATAATTGATTTAGCTTTAATATTACCAAGTGGTAATACTCCTGGAATTGTAATAGACACTGAACCATCACGATTTCTAGTCATAGTTGTATTACTCATTTCTCTACCATCTTCAGTATATAGTTTAACCTGTGCATTATTTGGAACATTATTTACTTTAATAGATTGTCCAGATAAATCAGCTTTATATTTTGTACTTAAAGTGTCGATTGAAGGCGTAGTTGGTTTCACTTTAAACAATACATTAACTGGGTCTACTTGACCGTTAGGATATATCACGTTAATTGTTTCTGTAAAAATACCTGGACTATTTGATAAAGGTTGTCCAGAACCAGGTGCCCAATCGAAGTTCGTACCCGATGGTAAATAATTTGCAATACCTTCTACAAACGATCCTACATTAGATGACAAACCTTCATTTGAAGATAAGAAATTACCATTTATTGTTGTTTGATATACTCTTTTTGGTTTCGCTTTAACTACTCTATAGTGTGCTTCTTTTTCAATGGGTGTTGTTTCACCATCAAATAAGATGTTTGCTCTTAAAATTTGTGGGACACCTACTGTTGTAGAGTTAATATCTGGTCCATTACCAATCCAAGTCACAGTAGCATCTGTCAATGGTTGATCATTATTTATAACAAAGAAGTCATTATTATTTGTTCCTTTACCACTTGGGAATGGCTGACCTTGTACTGTAAATAATTCTATTCCTCTGATATTAGGAATGACATGTTTTACTGGTACAGTAATGGATGTTCTTGAATTATCTGCATAAGTGATAGTCACTTCAACATTTGCATTATTACCTGAACGATGAACATTACTAATTTCCCTACTTCTTATTTCATTACTGCCATCTGTAACGTAATTTCTATTGGTAATTGATTTCGAAATATCTAAACTGTTAAAAATAGCTTGTCTATCTGTCTCAGATAAACTTGCATTGTTACTAATATTTGCTATACGTATTGGATGTGACTCATCAGCAGTTGTCATGACACTATATTTATCTTTTAATGGTTTGATTAATACATTAAATACAGCCGTTGTTTCGTTATCACTACCATCTGTTACTTTAACTTTCACTTGTTTAGACATTGGGGTAGATACATTAGGGGCAACACCACTTAATATTGAATGTTTTAATACATTCATAGGTATTTGACTGTCATTAGGTACAGTAACATTTTTAATACCAAAGTTATCAGTTAATGTAAGTGTATTTCTGAAAGTTTCTCCTGAAAATACAACATGATCATTATAATTATCTAATACAATATTTGGCGTTACTTTATCAGTTGGTACAAATACGATATTAATCACATTGTCTGTTGATGACATTGATTGTCCAAGACGTTCAATATAGCTTTTTGCACCATAAGGCGTTAAATACAATTGTTGTTTATCTACCGCACCCATAATTCCATTACCCGTACCATTTTGTTTAAGTACTTTATCTAAATGGAAACCAGCAGCACCATTCATGGCTGGAATATCACCACTCATCACTGTCGAATTGCTGCTTGTATGTCTATAGTCACTGCGTGCAATGACAGAGTTGCTATATCCAGTATTGCTGTCAACGATGTCTAATACTTGAATAGGTTGACCATCATATGTAAATGGATGTTCTCCATCCGAATATATACTATTCCCTTTAGAATATCCTACAGGTTTAAATCCACGAGCTGAGCCTGATTCTGCTAATATTTTCTCTTGACCTTCTATATGGTTTCTCAACCCTGCATGTTTAGGCGTTGCTCTTAAAAGTGATAATACGTCATTACCTGTTATTCTTCTTCCAGTCGTTGCATCATATCGATAAATTATTGTTTTACCATCTGGAGACCACTCAAATCCACCATCTGTGCCTCGTCCATTAAGTTTTTGACTTGTCCAAGTCACAGTATAATCATTACGTAAATTTATCCATTTTAAGAAATCCATATGATCAAATGTTGAAATGAATTGTTTTGTTAATTCACCTTTAGTAATCGTTACTCTTACACGACTTGGATGATTACTTAAAGGTTCATCGTTTTCAATTCTGATATCACTATCATTTAAATTTAATTGCGGATTAGCATCTTTAAAGGCATTTCTAACTTGTGTAATTTCATCATTACTTAAATTTTTAGTTGTTGAACGATAAACACGTTGATTTTCTGCTAATGTATTGACATCAACTACGTTAACTTTAATTGTCAAACGTTCTGAACTATGGTTGTAAGCATTTAATGCATCTACGTTATAAGTATAAATACCAGCATTTAGACGACTTATTGCTTGAGGTGATGGTATTGAACTACCATTAATAGTTGTAAACGCATTATTAGGAATATCTTGTCCATTACTTAATGAGAAATATTTTCTTAAATCAGGTCCAATTGTATACTCTTGACCTTTAGCAATTGTGATAAATGCTTCTTTTGTATTTGAACTACCTGGTTCAGTATATATTGATTTACGTTGAGGTCTATATGTAATCACTTGAGCCGGATCAATTATACGAGTCGAACCATCTTTAAAAGTCAAGACTACTCTACCATCATTATCAACCATGTACGGATTAAATGTACTTAAAAATGATGTCAAACTACTATTTTTAGCTTTAAGCGAGTTAATGATATCATTTCTTTCACTTTGCGAAATACTATTAGGATTAACCACTGTTTTCAATTCTTGCTGACTAAACAACTGAACTGGTTTATCATCAGATAACTTTCCAATATGAAGATGATATGGGCTTACATTGGTAGTATTGCCTGCTCTATCATGAGCAACGGGTTGAACAAGTATGTCACTATTCCACGTTACATCATTCGAAATTGTTCCTGTAATCACTAAAGTACCTGCGTCTCCAGAAGCATCTCTATTGAATACCGCTTGTAAACCACTATTTCCAGTGATAGATGCATCTTCCACACCTGAGCCATATGCATTATCAGAAACAGGAATTGAAATATTAACGTTATCTCCACGATAGTATTTATCTTGAAGACCTCTTACGTTGCTAAATGTTGGCGGTGTAGTATCTAATCCTACATTAATCGAATTACTAAAGTTGGATTGTACTGAATCTTCATAGTATGTAATTGCTCTAATAACCCCATTATTAGGTAAAGGATTAGTATAATCACTTTCTTCAAATGTCACCGTGCCATCTAAGTTTGCCATCTTTTCCGCGAGTACAGTATAGCCTGAAGGTGCTGTGCCAGGACCTGCACCGTCTATACCACCTGAAACTAAACGTACTTTTGCTCTCTCATCTTGTGGCACATGTGTCACTGTAATAGTTGGTTTCTTACCTCCTTTTTGTCCTAATTGCGCTGCAAGTGTTGAAATAACTGGTGGATTGGGTTTGGCAATGACTTCAAAAATTTTAGTTTCATTACCGATTCTCGCTGTCATCACATGGCGTCCTGGCGGTAATTGACCAACTAATACTTTATTTTTCTCAAGTTCTGTATTGGGTCTATCTACTGCATCTTCAATTTGTAGAGATGGTGGATATCCAGAGATTTCCCATACATTTGCAGACTCGTTACTTTTAAATTGAATTCGAATATTTTGATGATAATCCTTATTATTACCATTAGTCACTGTATTAAGCATTTGACCTTCTTGTTGTAAAAAGACAGCATGATGTGCAGCTTGTGATTCAGGTGAATTTTCTTTATTATCGGTTGCATTATCTGAATAGAATCCAATGGATTGTTCTAACTTTGGTTTGACGAATAAATTTACTTTTTTGATTGTTTCACCATTATGATATGCATCACTTACATTAAACCCAACAAAAATTTCAATTGGTCTTCCCGTTCTCGCAGCCTCTTTTAATTTTTCTTCAGAAAACATTTCATGAATTTCATAAGAGTTAAGCGGATTTACACCAAAATTACCTCTATAACGATCAGTAGGTACTCTAGGAAATAAACCCATTACATGATCACTAGGGTTACTTAGATAACTTGCAACATCTTCAGCATATTCGTGTGTAGCGAAATCGCTATCTAAGTAATGTTTTTTCATTATTCTACGCTCTGGCACATCATAAGCCGATTCAACATGGTCAATATGCAGTACGCGATCAATAACATCTACAATTTTAGTTTTACGATCATTATACTGTTCTAGTGGCTCTAAATATAATTGGTTATAGTTGTTGATTTCATTAAATTCAATCCCTCTACCACCTGCTGCATAATATAATCTATCTTGTGAGCTACCAGACGTTTTAAATTGAATAGTATAACTATCTGTTCCTCTAGCTTGAAATGCATAGATATGATCAATACCTTGATTATGATCTACTTGCGCAGTTAAATAACGATAAATATCGTCTCCAGCTACTTTAATTTTATTTGGAACACCTTCTCTTTCAAAGAATGTAAGTGGTTGATTTTCATTACCACGTGCAAAATCCCCTAAATTATAAATATGATTAACTGAATCGTTATAGAACTCACTTCTATTCAAAGGATTACCTTGTCTGAAATTATATGCACTTGATGTAATACCACCAGCAGAATCCCACATTCTTGATAATGATTGGTCTCTACCATCTCCAGCACCAGATGATGCTGTTTCTCGGCCATTGACATCTGTAACTGTAAAACGAACTGGTCCTGTCGGCGTTTGACCTTTTGGTAAACCAAACCAAAATACCATGCCATTACGTTTAATATGATACTTATTAAAATTAATCGTCCATAAATATCCATCATTTTGTCTAATTGATGAAATTTCTGCAATACCTCTAACACTAGATGGACTCATATTTCGATAATGTGAGCGTGTAGTGTAATATGGTGCACTTTTATTTGTCGCATGTAAAAACGTTCCTGACCAATAACCGGAACCATCATTTTCATTTTCTACATACCATTCTTTTTTAGCATTATTATACAAATCTGAATTCTTTTTTACTTTTGAGCCAGGTTTTGGTCTAGAGTTATGAACTACTGGTGGTGTATAAGTGTTAGCAGTATTGCTAGGGGGTCTCGTTCCACCTTGTCCACGTACAGGGCGTCTACTTGATCTTACAGCACGTGCTTCTCTATTTGCTCTTGTATTAATAGTTCTTACTTGTCGTTGTGGCAGTGATTCAATTAATGCATTAGCTTGCTCTAGTTCCTTATATAATTCATTAATTAATGTTTGATTTGAATTGTTATTTTCACTAAAGAAATGATTAACTTTATTGAACGTCGATTTAATTTGAGCAACTTTTTTATTATCAGATTGTTCTCTATCAATTTTTTGATATTCAGCGTAAGAACGGTCATAAGCTGCTTGAAGTTTATCACCATCAATTGTTGTTGAAGTTGAAGATACTAGAGTATCATCTGATGCTTCTCTATCTTCGTAACGAGTACGATTACGGTTGTCATGATTATGTCCTTCATTCACCTCGGTTACATTTATATCATCTAATTTATTTAGTTGAGATTTAGCTTCATTGTTTTCTTTTAAATCTGTTGTTGTATGAGATGTATCTTTGTTTTCGTTTTGAGATGAAAATGATGTTAAATCATTTGTTAATGTATCAGTAGTCTGAACTTTATTTAAAGTTTCATTGTTTCCTTTTTGACTCTCAGATACAGGTGAAGCTTTAGGTTCTGTGTTAGATTGAACTTGCTTGTTACTTGTCTCATTTGAAGTTTGTTCTTGGTCTCTAGCTTTTGCTTGAATCACTTGTCCATCTTTTTGTAGTTGTTCACTGGCGTGTGCTTGAGGTGAACCTAAGAAAATTAATGTCGCAATAACAGTTGAAAAAGCACCGACTGTATATTTGCGGATACTAAACTTCTGTAATTTTTCTCGATAATTCACAGTGATTATTCACTCCTATTCTTGATGTTTATTCTTAGCTGTATAGGTGTAAATGATGAAACATTTTTATTTAAAAACTATATTATAACTCAATGTTTCACAATCATTTACTATATTGTACTGAACAATAGGTGTATTTGTTCATTTATATATTATCATCATTCATTTTATATGTGTATATTATTTTATGAATATTTTATTAAATAATATATTCAACTTATATACTAGATGCACTTCAAATAATTGTTTCAGAATTTATTTAGCTTATTAAAAATTAAAAATTCACTTATATTTTTTAATCTAGAAGCCATCACCTAAAGATTTTTATTTAGAATATCTACGTAAAGCGTAATCTAGACATAAAATAACAAACTTAAAAGAAATTTAATTTAATCTCATCTCTTTTCTTTAATATTTTTTAAACATTCCACCAGATTTTGGTTCGGTAGATTGAAATCCAAACTTCTTATATAATTGATCAGCTGGATAATCTGCAATCAGACTGACATATGTCCCTTTTTCTGCATGATTTTCAATAAATGACATCACTTGTTTTAAGATTTCTTTCCCAAAACCTTGTCCTTGATAATATGGATGGACAGCAATATCTATAATCTGAAATGCAGTTCCTCCATCTCCAATCACTCTACCCATCCCAATCAATGTTGATTCTTCATAAATAGTAATATTAAAGCATGCATGGGGTAATCCTTTTTTTGCTGCTGTTTCTGATTTAGGACTCATACCTGCTTTTGCTCTTAATTCACAATAATCTTTAACATTTGGTGGATGATTTGAATAATGAATCATTAAAACGTCCTCCTCTTTTAGTCTCTTTATTCTTAATTATAAAAAAAGACACAATAGGTTTGAATCTATTGTGTCTCAAATTATTATTTTAATCTCTCGGTTCTTTTAAAATGGCTTGTCTTAGTAAAAAGAAAAGTAATAATAAGCCAGCAAGCATTCCTGTATGACCGATACCTGCAAATCCAGCAAATGCTTCTGGTGAAAAACTTTTTCCAGTGACTTGGTAAGTGCCTTTTGTTAGCATCATTCCTACAGTAATAATGACACCAACATTGTATACAATGAAGAACCAATTAAATAAATAAAAACTACTTAACTTAAATACTTTTTCAAGCGGAAGTAAAAGTAAAAACATAAACATACCTAATATTAATGTATGTGTGTGAACAAGTGCTAGTTGCGTATCGCCCGTAAAATCATGTGCTTTCGTTAACTCTCTGTAGTAAAATCCACTTACAAGTCCAATAATCATATAGACTAAAAAAGCGTATAATAATCTGCGCATAAAAAATCCTCCCTTACTTCAATTATTATAATCGATTATCTTCGTCTTTAAAGTGACAAAATTTTGTAATCAAATCATGTTATGAAAAATGACCTCTAGCAAGCACTAGAAGTCACTTTATTATATATCTTATTTATTTCTTGCATGTTTAAATAATGCAACTAAAGATAAAATAATGGCAACAAGTGAAATAATCCACAATGCGATAGAACCACCTGAAGATGATTGACTTCTTTCATCTTTTTTAGCGTTGTCTTCTTTAACAGTTACAGCATTTGCATTTTTTTCCACTTCCAATGTTGGAGCAGGATGTTCACTATTCGCTTTACCCGTCCATTTTACCTTATCTTTATTATCGTATGTCTGCACAGCTTTAAATGAATATGTGCCTTCTTCTTTAGGACTTTCTACAAGAAGTGGGAATTCGATAAATTCATTAGGACCAATGCCTTTATCTTTCGCTTTCCAGGTGATTTTTGTGATATTACCTTTTTTGTCTTTATCTAAACTATATTTATACCCTTCTACGGGTTGAATATTTGACACTTGTACTTCTTTTGGAATATCTAATTCGATTTTTTCAGTATGATCTTTTTGTTCAACAGGTACTCGAACATCCACTTTTTCATAAGATCCAGGTTCAACTGCTTTTGGATTTATCGTCACATGTGCATCAGCATATTTAAATAAACCTAGTGAAAAGAAGAACACTAAACCTGAAGCAAATAATTTTTTAAACATATTTTACAATCTCCTTTTATGGAATATTAATTTGACTCATAATAACACCAACAAGTATTAAAATAATACCAATAGAAACTTCTACGATTAAAGAGACTTTATTAATTCTATAACGTTTGTTTAAGGCGCGCGTTGTTTGCATAAAGCCTAAAGCCATCATCATTAATGTTCCTACGATTTTAATTATTAATAATATTGTCCACGTTTTCATATTAGACCATATTGATAAAATTTTAGTTTCATCAATCGACATTAATATACCAGTAATAATGATAACTGCAACAGCAGCTCCATTCACTTTAAATAAGATTTCTCGCAATAAATCAACTGCATCTCGTTTTTTAGTAAATACTGAAGAAAACAAATAAATTAATGCGCCTAGCCATAAACTGATACCAGCTAAGTGTAATGTTCTAAGTATAATTGACCAAACAGGTGCACTTTGAGACCAAGCATGTCCTGACATACTTAAAGCTAAAATCATAATTATCGAAATAGCCCAATACCATGTTCGTTCCATATTTCTTAATACAAATAATCCACTTAAAATAATTAAAGCAACAGCGCTCAGTATATATGGAAATTGAATTAAGACACTTGGATTAAATGTTAAAACTGAATCCAAAATATCAGATGATAGAGTCATCAGATAAAGTACAAGTGACATAATATATGCCATCATCATGATCAATGATACAGCGACATGTCTAGGGAAAATATCAAATGTTGATAAATTATTTCTACGTGCAATACCGTTTAACCAATATAAACCAACTAAAATAATTGTTGCGCCTTCAGCGATATATCTAAACACACCAAACCAAAATGCAGGCGTTTCATATGCAACAGGAGTAGTATCTACACCATTGGCTGTTTTTTTACCAACTGAAAATTCAAATTGATCACTAATTTCATGACCATCAGCAGATACAGTATGCCATTTAATTTGTTGTGTACCTTCTTTTAATTGCTTGCCTGAGAAAGATAAAGTATCTGAATGTCCTATTGTACTCGGTTTAACATCAGCAACTTTCTTTCCTTTATCATTATATATCGTTATCCCTGAATATTCGGCATTTACTGGCTCATTAAATGTTAATTCGATTGTATCTGGTTGTTTTGATACGATACCGTTTTGTGCTGGGGTTGTTTTTTCTAAAGTAGCGTGCGCAGAAGCTATTTTTGTCATACTCGGCACGAATAAAAATAGGAACATCATCAATAACGCTATAGCTACTTTAGAACTTCGCTTTAAAATGACCATTGACGTCCTCCTATAAAAAATACTCATTTAACAATAATAAAGTAATATAACTTATTTAACAATAATTATTATCATATGTCATCGTTTATATAAATTTAAAGCGGGCTAAATAAGAGATCTCCTCCCTTATAGCTCGCTTTAATATCAAATTATTTTATTCTTCTACTAACACTTGAGTGTCCACAGTTAACTTGTGTTTTAAACATATACAATAAACATTGCTAACAGTGAACAAAGTGTTTCAGCGATTAATAATGACCATACAACCCCTGTTAAACCAAACAACGCATTTAATATAAATAGTATCAGAATAGTGTTTCATTTTATATGCTAACACACTAACTCAATATTAATAATTATATTCTATTTGTGCCTATCTCATTTAGTTAGATATCTAAATAATATAATACACCTTTTTTCAAATAATCAACTGCGTTTTACTCATTGCATTTTTTGAAAAATTTTTATTAAAAATAGTTGCGCCGTAATATTTATGATCATTAATCCCTTTTTTAATATCTGATTCTTTATCTACTTTAATCCATTTAACAGTATCAGAATCACTATCCATTAATTTATCTTCAATTGTTTTACCAATATTTACTTTATTACCTTGAATATCTATACCTTTGTCATTATTTGCCACTGCAATCTGTATTTGTTTTGGTTTTGGATTGAATGCAAGATAAAACACTAAAGAGAATATCACTAATAATAAAATAGCTGCAATTGGTGCTAACCATAGTAATTTACTTTTAAAAAATATTCATTTTTACTTACCTCCCTATATTTATTGAACAATGTGTTGAATATTTAATACGTTGTAAATTATAATGAGGTTATCACTTCAATACAATAATCAATAATGATCATATCGTTAATTAATGAACATTATGCCTAATATTGTTAATTAATTATAAAGGATTGATGCAGAATGAAAGAAGATCGGAGAGTTCGTAAGACGAGGTCAGCAATTAAGTCTTCATTTATCGAATTATTAAATGAAAAGGAATTAGAAAAAATTACAATTCAAGATATTGCAGATCGTGCAGATATTAATAGAGGTACCTTTTATTTACATTATGAAGATAAATATTTATTATTATCAGATATGGAAGATGAATTTATTTCTCAAATGACATTCTTAAATCATCTTCATAATATTATGGGAAAAGATCCAGAAGATACTGCTAAAAATTTTATTAATATTATTTTAAAAAATATGCTTCAACATATTTCGGATAATATTACTTTTTATCAAACGATCTTACAATTAAATAGGAAGTCAAAACTTGAAGAAAAAATTTATTCCTTAATCGGGGAAAATATGCAAAAATATATTAGTACAAATCATGAGATTGAAGGTATACCAGAAAAATATTTTCATAGTTATGTTGCTGGTGCAACAATATCTACTGTTAAATTTTGGGTGAATGATCCCCACCGTCTTTCAGTTGAAGATTTAACCAATCATATTTTTAAAATTATTTATAATGGACCTTTAAGAATCATGGTTCAGCATCAATATAAAGCTTTAAATATTGACACAGCGAAATAAAGACTAAGAAAGGAACTATCGATTATGTTGACTGCATATAAACACTCAACTACTAATGAAATAGTTGAAACAAATATAAACCAATCTGCATCATGGATAAATGTTGTCGAACCTGATAGAGAAGAAATTGAGCAATTAATTGAACAGTACAATCTGCCAGAAGATTTTATTCGTGATCCTCTTGATGCAGATGAAAGTGCACGTATTGAATATGATGAAGATACTGGCTATTCTCTTATTATTGTCGACTTGCCTATTGTAAGTTCTACGAATCGTCATGTTCTCTCATTTGTTACCATTCCTCTAGGTATTGTGATTGGAAATGGTGTGATTTTTACAATTTGTGATGCTGAAAATGAATTTCTTGAAAATTATTCAAGACAAGATAACGTAAATTTAAAATTTCATAGTCGCTTTGCTTTAGATATTTTACTTACGATTTCAAATCACTATAACAGAAATTTGCGTCTTTTAAATAAATCAAGAATCCGTATTGAAAGAGATTTGAAAAATAGTATTACGAATAAACAACTTTATCGTTTAATGGAAGTAGAAAAAAGTTTGGTTTACTTTTTAGCAGCTTTAAAAGGGAATGATACGATTATTAAAAAATTATTCCGTTTGCCTGCAATTAAACGTTTTGAAGAAGATGAGGATTTATTAGAAGACTTAGTCATTGAAAATAACCAAGCGATTGAAACAACTGAATTATACACAGGTATTTTAGAAAGTATCACGTCATCGTATTCTTCATTACTTTCAAATGAAATGAACAATATTATGAAGACATTAACGCTTTTTACGGTATTACTAACACTACCTACACTTGTCTTTAGTTTCTTTGGTATGAACGTTCCATTACCTATTGATGATAAGAGTTACGTTTCGTGGCTGGTTATTGTAGGAATCTCTTTAATATTAGTCACTATTGTAAGTATTTTCTTATGGCGTAAGCAAAAACTTTAATAAAAAAGTAACCCTTGCAATATATCGCAAGAGTTACTTTTTTATTCTGCTGCCGCTTTGTAAGCTTTTCTTCGTGATAAAACTAAAGTGACAATCACGGCAATTATAAACGCAATAAACATACCTATTAATTCCTACTTACTAATACATCAAAAATCCTGGGACAATTCATTATCCCAGGATTTTTTTAATACTAATTCTGACATTCTTAACTTTGAATATAATTCGTGATGTTTAATTAAGTAAAAGTATATTTAGATGTTATGATGTAAAACTGTTACACATTAAATAGAAATTTTTGGGGAGTTATAATGATTCTAAATATAATAGTTAGCTACTGTTAATACCTTTTTATATTTGTATGCATCTTCTATTCTAAGTTGCTTATTCTAAGGAGTAATGTTCTTTTTTTCTATTTAAATCACCGTAATCGTTAGTTTCATTAAACTATTGTATATCTGTCGCTAATGCTCTAAGATGTGGTTTCTTGATATACATTTTAAAAGTGATTTTAAATATATGGGGCTTACATCAAATATATAAGTAAATTCATTCTTGATGCTACATATTCAAATGATGTTGTATCGTGATGTATGTACAGAATTAGTCATTGTTAATTTCAAGTGAATCATTATTTGATATCTTATATCTCTTCACTCAAAATCTATATTTATTATGCATTTAAATTCGTTTCATTAACCTACTAAAAATTTTCAATAGTCTCATGCGACATTCTAAAAAAAATAATAATATTGTGCATCTATAAAATTGTTATCGTTTTCAGTTAAAAATAAACAAAAATTTTTTATTTTTAACTATTAATATCTCATTTATTTTCATATATAATAACTCTTATTATTCAAACAGACCCAAATCCCACACACAAATACTATACAAGATGAGGAGACTTATTTATGAGCAGTACTCTTTTTTTACATGAAAATATTACTTCTATGACTAGGAGAAACATCAATCATGTTCTTATATTATTTTCTTTAACTAATGAATTAGAAATGACAATCAATGGAAAATATCATCAATTATCAAATCATATTGCAATCATTAATCAAGGCGATTTATATCAAATTAATAAAGGAAGAAATCTAATTGAGCTCAAAATACCAATGGCTTACTTTTATCTTGAAGACGCTGCTTTTTTTAATTGCCACTTTGATGCTCATCTCTTACAATCAAGTTATTTTATCAAATCAATCATTTTAAATAATATAGAACATATGTACAACACGTCTCATCATGATGACAAAGTGATTCCAAAGATCATACAAACTTTTTATAAAGAAGCAGTTATTAGACATCCTCATATATATATTCCAAAGATTCCTGTTGAACAGCATATCTTAACAAATATACTTACATTCATTCATGATCACATTACTTCCAATATTTCTCTACAAGATATTGCAGCACATGCACTTATTTCTGAGTCATATTGTTCAAATTTATTTGTACGTATATTGAATATTAATTTTAAAGATTATTATACAAGTTTGAAAATCAATCATGCTATTAGGTTACTCATTTGTACGAATGACTCTATTACAAGTATTTCTGAACAATCTGGTTTTAGTAGTCATACCAATTTTACTAATCAATTTAAAAATTATCTTAATTTAAGTCCAAAACGATTTCGTTCTCAACTGAATCATTCTGATCATATATCTGCGATACGATTGAAGAGTGACATTGAACCTAAGTATTTTGAATTAATCTCTCAATTTGAAACAACTGAACACTTATCTACCGAAACGACTATCATTGATCTTGAGCAATTAGAAGCCCTTCAACATACTCGTTCTTCAAAGGCATTTATTCATTTTAAAAATATTAACGAATTATTCCAGTTTGTTTTTAATGATTATTATGATATCGATTTATCTTATTTACCTAAACCAGCCATTTTGATTAATGATATGAGTGATATGAATCAACATTCAATTAACGGAACCTTACTCAATCGCTGCTTCGAAAAATTATTTGAAAAAAATATCAGTTTAGCCGTCGTTATCAAAAATAAATCTGAGTTCACTACTTTTTACGATTTAATTATGACGTTTTTAGAAAATAATCAAGATTATAAATGGAATAAAAAAAGTGTACGATTTATGCTAGTATTTGATACCAAGTCAATGACTATTCAAGATATCCATCTATCATATTTAAAACTTAGAAACAAAAATCGTTCGATTAAATATGGTGTTTTAGTGGAAGGATTATTACATCAGTATGAAAAGTTACAAGAGGTCTATGATACAATGAAGCGTCTTAATTTTGATTACTATTTTGTTGACATTGAAAATATTGATACGAAAAATATATTAATTGAACACCAACGCGGATTTACTCATGCAAATACCCACTTCGAAAACTACATTCATTTTATAAAGAATTCTAATATACCTTCGACTCAATTTGTCTATAGTAGCTTATCATTACGTTGCTTTAAGTATACAAATGACGGTAAACATCCACTTCAATTAGCAGATTTAGTTTGTCATTTAACGGCACTATTAAAATATGGAGGCGGTATTTGCTATCACCTTTTTGAAGATGATCCGATGTTTATTGCATTATTTAATCGACATGGGAGTTTACTCCCAATTATGCATCTGTATCAATTTATTGCAGCATTTATCGATGTGCCTATCCATATTTCAAATAATTATTTAATGAGTCAAAAAGATGGAAATTACCATTTTATCTTATTTAATAAAATTAATGATCGCTACTTGTCTGACAGTAAACAACATTATCAAATACTAAATAAATTAAATGAAAACAGCTTAATTATCGCAAATACATTAAATAAAGAACATGGGACGATTCATCAATTAATGTCTCAAGATAATTTACCTGTATACATCGAAAAAAGTATTATTCATCAATTAGATAGATGCAATCAACCTAAAACAGAATTATTTATACAAGAAGAAAACAACCATCCATTTAATATGACATTGCATCATGATGAAGTGAAATATATTTATATCAAATCTGTTTAAAATTAATTTTAAAGGGATATTAATAAAATAAGGAGATGATTAGTTTGGACAAACAAAAAGTGACTCAAGCGATTGAGAAAGTTTTAAATACTTCTAAAATTGGCGTATTATCAACTGCATATAATAATAAACCGAATAGCAGATATATGGTGTTCTATAACGATGGTCTTAATTTATATACAAAAACAAGCAATAAAAGTTCTAAAGTAAAAGAAATTCAAAGTAATCCAGAAGCATATATTTTACTAGGATATAATGAAACAACAAATAATAGTTTTGTTGAAATAGAAGCAAGTATTGACATTGTAGAAGATCAGAAAGTCATTGATTGGTTGTGGGAAACACAAGATAAAACATTCTTCGATTCCAAAGAGGATCCTAATTTATGTGTGTTAAAAATAAATCCAAAAACGATTACTTTAATGAATGATGATGATATTGATACACCAATCACAATTGATCTTTAATTTTATTTTTAATAAGAGTAGATAGAATGTATCATGAATTCTATCTACTCTTATTTGCTTATTTATAATGATTCATTTATATTAGTTGAAGTACAATTGAATTTTTGTGAAACTTTTATTGTAATTTAATTCTATTTTTTGTACAAATAAATTAATATATTTAAGGAGAGTCTTAATGAAGAACAAAAAAGGTTTAGGGTTAGGAATTGCTTTAATTGCAATTATGTTAATTGTTAGCATTATTTTAGCCATTGTCATGCTAAATGGTCACCAAAAAGAATCCTACTATGGCTATATGAAAGATAGTCACACTATTGATAAAATGGTAAATGAACAAACTGAAAAAGTAGAGAAAAAT
The DNA here is from genome assembly GCF_004365845.1 of Staphylococcus sp. AtDRG32. NCBI lineage: Bacteria > Bacillati > Bacillota > Bacilli > Caryophanales > Staphylococcaceae > Staphylococcus > Staphylococcus sp. AtDRG32. Next base: position 352,441 of record NZ_SODE01000002.1, on the reverse strand, counting down.
GTTAAATTACCATCTAACACTAATGTAAAAGTGAAAAAAGGCGATTTTGTCTTTTTAGTAAAAGAAAAAGGTTCTGATTCATTTTCTAGAGTATCAAAAGTAAATCATGATGATGTGCCACATGGTCTCATGATGAAAATTCATGAAATGCATGATATGAAAGGCATGTAGTTTTTGATATATTAGAAAGTGTAAAGAGCGAGATAACATTCATTTGAAATCAGTTATCTCGCTTTTTTGTTTGAATAAAAAAGCATCGCTTATCCAAGCGACGCTAAAAATGTCAGATGTCCTTTTTTAAATTGATTCTAGATATTTCTTACCTTTTTCTTTATCATAGACATGTTCCCATTTAGAGATAACTACTGTAGATAATGCATTACCAATAACGTTCACACATGTACGAACCATGTCTAACAAACGATCTACACCGATAATTAACGCAAGACCTTGAGCTGGTAAGCCCATTGCCCCCAATGTTGTTAATAACACTACAATAGATACTCCTGGCACACCAGCCATACCTTTAGATGCAACCATTAATGTCACCATTAAAATGATTTGTTCAGATAATGATAAGTGAATACCATACATTTGAGCAACAAATAAAGCAGCGATAGATTGATATAGGGCTGATCCGTCTAAATTAAACGAATATCCAATTGGTATAACAAAAGAAGTCACTTCTTTTGGAGAACCAAATTTCTCCATTTTACTCATCATTACTGGTAATACTGCTTCAGAACTTGAAGTAGAGAAAGCAAGCAATAATTCATCTTTAAGTATTTTAATGATTGAGAAAATACTAATTCCACAAATCCTTGCTACAATACCCAAAACAACAATAATGAAGAAAATCATCGCAAATACAACTACTAAAACAAGTTTAGCTAATGGAATTAAAGCTGAAGCACCGAATGTCATAACAGTTGTACAAATAAATGCAAATACACCAATTGGTGCTAATTTTAAGATTTTATTAATCATCCAAAATACGGCTTCTAATGTACCGTTTAAGAAACCTTTAACTGGTTCAGCCTTTTCTCCAATTGCAGCTAATCCCAAACCAAAAAATACTGCGAAGAAAATAATTGGCAATAACTCACCCTTAGTTAAAGCTTCAAAAATATTAGTTGGTATAATATTTACGATTGTATCAATAAAGTGGTTACCGTATGTAGATTGTTCTGCGGCAGACGCAGTTGATTGATATTTAGTAATATCGCCTTTAGGTAACTTATCAGGATCTAATCCAATTCCTGGTTTAAAAATATTACCAATAATTAAACCTAAACCGATGGCGATGGTTGTAATAATTTCGAAATAAAGAATTGATTTCCATCCATAGCTTCCTATTTTTTTCGAATCCCCTAAATTCGAAATAGATAAAGCAAGTGAACAGAATACAATTGGGATGATGATCATTTTGATTAAATTTAAGAAAACGTCACCGAAAGGTTTAATATAATTTGCAACACCTGTTTGTCCAAATAATAATAAACCAATTACTACACCTAGCACTAATGCAATTAATACTTGCATAGGTAGGCTAACTTTTCTCTTGAACAGAGTCACGTTGAAACCCCCTTCTTCTGACATCGCTTAATTATATCAAATTATTCAAAATTCGGATATAACAAATTAAAAACTATTAAATAATATACATATTTAATTTGGAAAAAATAATTAATTAAAAACAGAAAAATGAGAATATTTTTTAGAATATAGATGTTGGAATTCAATCACTATCTTTAACCTTCTCAATGTAAGAGCGGTTGATAAATGAATGACATTACTCTAAAACCTTTTTTAACTAACTCGTTTACCTTTACCATTTAACAAAAATTTCATTAAAAAAAACAATATCTATTTTTCCATAGACATTGTTTTTTTGAGTAGTAATCACCATTAATATCTCTAGTTCTACATATTAATTATATATCATGGCTTATAATTTTGGTTGAAATAGTTATGTTTTGCACTTTTAATGCTTTTCTTGGTTTCCGTATCAAAGCCTTCAACTAAAATACCTTTACGTGTACCAATTGGCTGAATGATATATGTTAAATTAGGCTCGTCTTTAAAAACCACTTGTTTATAATAGACGCCTCTTTTAGCACTATATAATGTTTTTTCTGATTTAATTTTATCTTTCAAATGTTTTTGTTCTATGTAATTGTCTACAAGTTGTACATTTTTATGCCCTTGATACGCTTTCGTTCCAAAGAAGAACGCAATAGCTAATACAAGAGAAATAGCTAATATAATAATAATTCTAATAATCTTTTGCTTCTTACTCATCAGAGCACTCCTTCATTCTCTTACTCAATAAAATAGCTTCTTTTATCATTTAAATAATTATGAATGAAATAGTAACTTTTTTAAAGTGATACCTCTTTTTTGTAACAAAATATACTAATAATTTAATTTAGAATTTGAAATAAATCAACATTCTAAATTTATATGTAGACTTAGTTAAATTTATTTTTAAATTTATTAAAAAACTTATATAATACTCTGACAATAGTCTTGACATTAGCTATTGTTCATACTATCTTTAAATAAGTTGAGGGGGGAAAAATATGTATGTAAAGGACAGTTATTTAAGTAAACAATTATGTTTTTTACTTTATGTTACTTCAAAAGAGGTAATTAAAAAATATACTCACTATCTAAAAGAGTATGATTTAACATACACAAGTTTTATGGTTCTTATGGCTATTGAAAACGACGAAAAAATAAACATTAAGTCCCTTGGTCAACGTGTCTTCTTAGATTCTGGAACTTTAACGCCTCTCTTAAAAAAATTAGAGAAAAAAGGTTACGTACAACGCATGCGAGAAAAAGAAGATGAACGTAATTTACAAATTTCATTAACTCAAAATGGTAGAGACATTAAACCAGTATTAGAGCAAATTTCTAATCAAGTGTTTAATGATTTTGATATTTCTGACGATGAAGCGGATGGCCTTGCTAGTAGCTTAAGACATATTATTTCAGAGAACTTCGGCTCTAATGCTGAATAGTTATTACACATGACAAAAGCTAAGTAATTATTGTTCCTTCTTTCTTTTATTTTCTAACTAATACATAATATCGACGTCTTTTGTCATGTTTCTTTATTCCACATCTTTCACTTTTTAATTCTTCAAACTTTCAAATTGCTTTTACTTTACGTGTAGTATCTCTATTTATATAATGATATTGTAAAATTTCAATATATTTTATGACATATTACTCTGAAAAGGAGATTTCATATATGAATAATAGAGAATTTTTTGATCAAGCTATTTTTAAAAATAATCCAAGAGATGTATTTCGTGATCTAGGTGAACAAGTATTTAACCAATTTTCAACTAAAAGCTTCCCAACAAATGTTTACAGTCAAAAAAATCAATATGTTCTAGAAGCCGAATTACCTGGCGTAAAGAAACAAGACATTCATCTTAAATATGAACATGCTACTTTAACGATTAAAGTCATTAAACAAGTATCTGAGCAAACAGGTAGTGTTCAATTAAGTGAACGCTCAAGCGGAGAATTGGTAAGACGCTTTGAATTCGAAGATATTAATAAAAATCAAATCAAAGCAAGTTATGAAGATGGTGTTTTAGTGGTGATTTTACCTAAGAATGTCACTGAAGAAGACGAAGGTACTACAATTACAGTAGAATAAATAAAAGAAGTTGAGATATAACTTTCAGAAAAATAGCCAGTAAATGAGTGATTAGACATTCATTTACTGGCTTATTTATAATTCTTCGTATTATTGCCTTACTCTCTTAGAGGGTAGTTTCAGCTTGTGCTATTATTTCAACCTCTCATCAAAGTACGTTGTATTCATCTTTCATTTTACATTAGATTATTGAAAAAATAGGTGCTTAGCATAAGCTAATAAACAAACGTAGTGCTAGTGCACTACGTTGTATATTTATTTTGCGTATTCTTTTTTGTAAAGATGACCCATTGTAATAAAAGCAAGTATTCCAAATACAGCTAGTAAAATAAATGCTAAATGACTTGAACCTGTCAATGAAGTAACATACGTGATAACAAGTGGTGGGAAGAAACCACCTAACCCTCCCATCATAGAAACAATTCCGTTTGCAGTACCAGATTCTTTAGCAAAATAAGATGGCACAAGTTTAAAGATGAGTCCATTTCCTAATCCAGCACAAATACTAATTGTTAAACAACCTATAGTAAATAAGGCAATATGACTTGAAACACCTAAAATAACTGCACCGATAATCATCACAACAAAATCTATCATCAAGACTTTAACCGCGTTGAATTTATCTCCTAAAATCCCACCCACAGGTCTTAAGAATGTTGCTAATGCGATAAATACTCCTGATCGAATACCTGCATCTACTTTATCTATTCCGAAATTATTAACTAAATAGTTAGGTAAGAATAAACCAAATGCTACAAAAGCACCAAATGTAATAAAGTACCATAAACTCAAATAATATAGTTTGTAGTTTGAAGATAAATCTTTAACTTGAGCGCCTAAAGGTACTTTAACTTTAGGTTCTTTAGCATCTCCAAGGAAAAACATTAATATTGCAAAAATAGCGATAATAATAAGATAACTTCTTACTGTTGTTTGCCATCCTACAATACCCGCAATAGGAGGTGCTAAGAATGATGAAATTGCTGTACCAATGTTCCCCATTCCATAAATACCATTTGCTAATCCTACTTTATCTTTTGAAAAATATTTAGGAACTGAAGTGACACCTACAGAGAAAATGGCTCCTCCTACTCCTAAAAAAAATCCAGACGCCATTAACATACCAGGCGATTGGGCTTGTCCTAAGAAGAAAATAGGAAATAATAATATAATAAAACTACAAAAGAATACCCATTTAGCGCCAATAATATTTGTTAAATAACCAAATGGTACACGAAGAATCGATCCTAGGATAACTGGTATCGCTAAAATAATTGATAACTGTCCTGGATTAATTTTAATATCTTGTGAAATGTATGGCATCAATGGAGAAATAATGCTCCAAGCCATGAATCCAACTACAAGACTTAAAGTTTGTAACGTAAGTTGAAAACCACCCTTAGTTTTATTCATTTTTTCACCTTCATCAATTTTTATTTTCTATTATCGATAATTAAACCACATATCAATATAGTCAATTTGTGTGATTAATTACTGATTACATTTAAATTTTAATCACTTTGTGAAAATATGAACATAAGGAGTTTCCCTTATACTCTCTAATAATCCCCCTATATTTAAATAATAAGACAAAGAAAAACCAACACATGAATATTATGTGCTGGTAAAATTATAATATGAGTGTCATTATTTAAGTCTTTCAACATATTTAAAAGTCTAAAAGTTTCTTCTTAAGCGCATATTCTACAAGCTCTGGTTTAGATTTTAAATTTAATTTAGTCATAATATGCGTTTTATGTGCCTCAACTGTTTTAACGGATACAAACAATTTTTCAGCAATTTCTTTATTTCCATATCCCTTTGCAATTAATGGTAATATTTCTAATTCTCTTTTAGAAAGTATTTTGAAAGGATCATTAGTGGCTTTTTCATCTTGATTAGAAACATTTACAAATTCATTTACTAATGACGTCGTTAGTTTCATATCAATATACGTTTCACCTTTATACACTGTTCGTACTGCTAAAATGAGTTGTTCATCTGGTGAATTTTTTAAAATGTATCCTTTAGCACCATTTCTTAAAACGTGAAACAAATATTCTTCATCATCATACATTGTTAAAATTAATATTTTTGTTTCAGGAAAACTTTCAGAAATTTTGCTAGTAGCAATTAAGCCAGACTCACCAGGTGGCATACTTAAATCCATAATTAATACATCCGGCTTGTATTCCATCACTTTCTGATACGCTTCTACTCCATCAGCTGCCGTAGCTACAACTTCCATATCTTCTTGAAAGTTTAATATCATAGAAAAACCTGTTCTTACTACTGCATGATCATCTGCAATTACTATTTTCAATTATAAGTCAGTCCCCTTACACTCTCTAGAGTGGCACTTCTAAAGTGATAATCGTTCCTTTTCCTAAATGTGTTTCTACATTCACTTTTCCGTTTACAAGCTCTGCTCTTTCATTCATACCATACAATCCTAGTCCTGTACCTTGTGGTTGAGAATTCGGATCAAAACCTTGACCATGATCAATAACTTCAGCCATTAATAAACGTCCAACCTCCTGAACAAAGACATCTACCGAACTTACGCCTGCGTATTTTAATGCATTAAATACCGCTTCCTGTACCACACGGTAAACCACCGTTTCTACTTCACTATCATATCTTTTATCTTTAATGTTAGACTGATATACAATTTGCATACCATAATTATTTTCAAATTGTTTAAAATATGATTTAAAAGCCGCTTCCAAGCCTAAATCATCTAGAGATGAGGGTCTTAATTCAACTGATAGATGTCTGATATCATCAATCAATTTAGACATTAATCCCTCAATACGTTGTGATTGTTGGACAAGTTCTGAGGATTCTTTTTGATATTTCAGCAATCTGAGTTCAACATCAATATTTAGCATTTCTTGTACAACACTATCGTGTAGTTCTCTAGAAATACGTTTTCTTTCATTTTCTTGCGCGGAAATTGTTTTTCTCATCATCTGACGTTGATACATTTTTTCTTGTCTTTCAATTTGCGGCGAAATATCTTGAAGTGTAAATGCATATATCTCATTATCTTCATCAATTGCTTGATAAGAAGCTGTAAATGGTCGAACTTTATGATCTACTGTTTTCATAAACACTTGAAAATTGATATCGTTTGGTTTAGATGTGTCTAAATAACAATTTTTGCAACTTTGAAGTTCAAATTCATTTGAATACCCTTCACAACGGTCACAAATCGCATTTGTCATCGCACTATAATTATTATCTTTTGAAATAATTTCTTCAGCGGCGTCATTCATTGCAATGATTTTTCCTTCTTTGTTTACAAAAACAATTTTTTCATTTGTAGTTTCATAATATTTTTTTAGTAAGTCTTCCATTTGCAGATTATACAACTCTAACACATATATCACCTAGATTTCTTCATTAAATTCCCACAAACGGCCTTTAATATTTAATTGATTAATCACTTTAGGCAATGTTTTACTACCTCTTTGTCCTAATAATAACACGCCTGCAACATGCTGTTCATGCCATAATGGTATAGCAACGAGTGCGTTTAAGTTTTCACTCATCAAAATAGGATACTTAATTTTTTCTTCTGGCGTTATTGTTTTGGAAACATTTTCTATAACCATTCGCTTTCCTGTTTTCATGACTGTTCCAGCTAAGCCTCTGCCTTTTCTCAAAACAATCAATTTATAACGATTGTTTAGATTACCTGAAACATATTGCCATTTAATAGGTCCAGAAGGTTCATGGTTTTCATATAGCGCAACACCAGCAAAATCACAGTTTTCTTTTTTTCTAAGTGTGTCAAGCTCTTGCTGAAAATGTACCGGTTCAAACAAAGGTTCCGGAATCATATATCGTACTCCTTTTATATTTAATGTGCACGAGGTGCTTTATGTTTTCTATATACAATATAACGTCTATTTGTATATGCTAATGGAATACTCCATACATGTACAAGACGTGTAAATGGCCAACAAGCTAATATTGTAAATCCTAATAAGATATGAATTTTAAATGATAATGGAACGCCTGTCATTAGTGCTGCATTAGGTGAAAATGTAAATAAGTGTCTAAACCATATAGAAATCGTTTGACGGTAATCAAAGTCAGTTATCACTGCATTAGTAACTAATGTTGAGAAACATCCCATAAATATAATCAATATTAATAAGAAATTTACGAAAATATCAGAAGCTGAACTTAACTTTCTCACATTACTAATAGTTAAACGTCTTGCTGTTAAAAGTAACATTCCAATTAGAGTCATTATACCAAAAATACTACCGATATAAACAGCTCCAAAGTGATATGTACTTTCGCTTATACCAAGCCCATCTATCCATTCTGCTGGAATAGCTAATCCCACCACATGGCCAAAAAATACTGGAATAATTCCTAAGTGAAATAACAGACTGCCCCATTTAAGTTGTTTCTTTTCTAAAAACTCACTCGATTTTGCAGTCCATGAAAACTGATCATATTTATATCGGGCAATATGACCGACGATAAAAATTGCCACACATAAATATGGGTAAATAATCCAAAGAAATTGATTAAGCATGATGTGTCACCTCTTTTGGAATGTCTAAACAAGCTTTTAATGTTTCTCGTAATGCACGAATCACATAAGCGTAAGGATTATTCTCCTTAGCTAATTGATTTGCCATTTCATATGTACCATCTTCAATAATCATAATCACTAACTCAATATTGCCTTCTGCACGAGGATCATTATGCCAACTTGCTACGTGTAAAAACTGCAACATCAATGGTAGATAATCAGATAATTCATTATCTACCATTTTTAATCCAAACATTTCATAAAGTACTTTAAGTTTTGCGAGCATTTGACCTCTTTCTTTTTGAGTATCAAATTTATTGTAAGTCATATAAAGTGGTGATGTTTTATTGAAATCAAATGTATCCGTATAAATTGCTTTAATTTCAGATAAAGTAAATTGATACATAATTTCACGATATTTCATTAAATCTGCATATCCTGGATGTGAAGGATGAATCGTTTCTTCAAATGTATTAGGATGAAAGGTTAATTTTTCTGGAAAATTAAGTTGTTGTGCAAGATATCCAAAACTTTCTTGATAGTATTTAAATTGCGTTAGATTAATCACGGAAAATACCTCCATAGAAATTCTCATTATAAATTTCTTGACTAGATTTTCCTGACGTTGAACCTACTGGAACACCACAACCTTCACAATTGTCTCCGAAATATTCACCGCCATATCCTTGACTACCTTGAGCGTGATACGTATCTAAATAGGTTTCTTTATGTGAAGATGGTACAACAAATCGGTCTTCATATTTAGCTAAACCTAATAGACGATACATTTCTTTTGTTTGAATTTCTGATAAACCTAAACGTTCTAATCTAGAAGTATCAAATGGTTTGTTTGTGACTTGAGCACGCATATAACTTCTCATCATTGCCATTTTTTGTAACGCTTCTTTCACTGGCTCTACTTTACCTGCTGTAAATAAGTTTGCTAAATATTCAATAGGTAAACGCATTTCTTCGATGGCCGGGAAAATCATATCAGGATTTTGACCTGAATTTTTACCTTCAAAATAACTCATAATTGGACTTAAAGGCGGGCAGTACCATACCATTGGCATTGTTCTAAATTCAGGATGTAATGGAAATGCCAATTTATATTCAATTGCTAATTTATAAACAGGTGAATTTTGAGCAGCTTGGATCCATTCATAACTGATACCATCTTTTTCTGCTTGTTCAATCACTTCTTCATCAAATGGATTTAAGAAGATATCAAGTTGTTTTTCATATAAGTCTTGTTCATTTTCAGCTGAAGCCGCTTCATGTACACGATCAGCGTCATATAGTAAAACGCCTAAATATCTCATTCTTCCTGTACACGTTTCTGAACATACAGTTGGCATTCCTGCTTCAATTCTTGGGAAGCAGAATGTACATTTTTCAGCTTTATTTGTTTTCCAGTTGAAATATACTTTTTTGTAAGGACAACCTGTCATACAGTAGCGCCACCCACGACATGCATCCTGATCGACTAAAACAATACCATCTTCATCTCTTTTATACATAGCCCCTGAAGGACATGAAGCAACACAACTAGGATTTAAGCAATGCTCGCATAGACGAGGTAAATACATCATAAATGTTTCATCAAATTGGAATTTGATGTCTTCTTCAATTCTTTGAATATTTGGATCTTCTGGTCCTGTTACATGTCCACCAGCTAAATCATCTTCCCAGTTTGGTCCCCATTCAAGATTTAGTCTATCTCCTGAAATCAATGAGTGTGCTTTTGCAACTGGTGAATGTTTACCTTCTTTAGCTGTTGTTAAATGTTCATAATTATAAGTCCATGGTTCATAATAATCTTTGATTAACGGCATATCTGGATTATAGAAGATTTTACCTAAGGCAATTTTAGACCACTTACTACCTGATTTAAGCTCAAGTTTACCTTTTTTATTTAATACCCAACCACCTTTATAGTGCTCTTGATCTTCCCAACGTTTTGGATAACCTACACCTGGTTTGGTTTCTACATTATTAAACCACATGTATTCTGCACCCGGTCTATTTGTCCAAGTATTTTTACATGTCACACTACATGTATGACACCCAATACATTTATCTAAATTCAATACCATTGCAACTTGCGCTTTAATCTTCAAGCCAATTTACCTCCTTCATTTTTCTAACTGCGACGTACACATCACGTTGGTTTCCAATTGGTCCATAGTAATTGAAGTGATAACTAATTTGTGCATATCCTCCAACTAATTGCGTAGGTTTTAGGTGAATTCTTGTAGGTGCATTATGTGATCCCCCACGAGTATCAGTAATCTCAGAACCTGGTGTTTCAATGTGCTTATCTTGTGCGTGATACATAAACATCGTACCTTTAGGCATGCGGTGTGACGTTACCGCTCTTGCAGTCACAACACCATTTCTGTTATAAACTTCAAGCCAATCATTATCATTAATACCATGTTGCTCAGCATCTTCATTAGATAGCCAAACAACTGGACCTCCTCTGAATAAAGTCAACATACGTTCATTATCTTGATATGTTGAATGAATATTCCATTTTCCATGAGGTGTTAAATAACGTAGAACAAGTGCATCTTGTCCACCTTTTACCTTTTTATCTCTTGCGCCAAATACCATTGGTGGAAGTGTTGGTTTATATACTGGTAAACTTTCACCAAATTGCTGGAATACTTCGTGATCGATATAGTAACTTTGTCTTCCTGTTAGCGTTCTAAAAGGTACAAGTCTCTCAATATTTGTTGTAAATGGAGAATAACGACGATTATTTTTATTAGAACCTGGGAATACTGCTGTTGGGATAACTTCTCTTGGTTGAGCTGTAATATTTAAGAATGAAATTTTTTCAGATGCACGTTCTTTTGAAATATCCTTCAATTCCATTCCAGTTTGATTTTCTAAATCTTCATATGATTTTTGAGATAATTTACCATTCGTTGCCGAAGAGATATTTAAAATTGCATCAGCTACTTTACGTGCAGTATCAATACGTGGTCTATCATTTCTAACAGAATGTTCATCGTCATCATTCCATGTACCAATCATGCTTTTTAGTTCTTCGTATTCTTCTTTAACACTAAAACTTACGCCATGTGCCCCTACTTTACCTTTCTCAAGTAAAGGTCCTAATGTAACGTATTTATCATAAATTTTAGTATAGTCACGTTCTACAATAGAGAAGTTAGGCATAGTTTTACCTGGCATGCCTTCTACTTCACCTTTAGACCAATCTTTAACAATACCGTATTCAGAACCTAATTCTTGTTTAGAATCATGAGCAAGTGGTGTAGTTACCACATCTTTAAATGTGCCTGGTAAATAATCTTTAGCCATTTCTGAAATTGCTTTACTCAATGTTTTGTAAATGTCCCAGTCAGAACGTGATTCCCATAATGGATCAATTGCTGGATTAAATGGATGAATAAATGGATGCATATCGGTTGAAGATAAGTCATGTTTTTCATACCAAGTTGCTGCTGGCAACACAATATCAGAATACAAAGGCGTTGCAGTCATTCTAAAATCTAATGATACAAGTAAATCTAATTTGCCTACTGTATCTTCTCTCCATTTAATTTCCTCTGGTTTATCATTTTCATTTGGTTCAGCCATTAATCCTGAACGTGTACCAAGTAAATGTTTCATAAAGTACTCTTGACCTTTAGCTGAACTTGAAATTAAGTTAGATCTCCAAACAAATAATGTTTTAGGGTGATTTTTTCTTAAGTCTGGGTCTTCAATAGCAAATTCTGTTTCTTTATTTTTCACTGATTCAATCGCACGTTTTAAAATAGCTTCATTTGAATCATCGCCCGCATCTCTTGCTTCTTCACCAAATAACAAACTGTTTTTATTAAATTGTGGATATGAAGGCAACCAACCTAAACGTGCTGCTGTCACATTATAATCTGCTGGATGCTGATGTTTAATGTTGTTAGCAAGTGGTGATTTCAATTTATCTACATTAGATTCTTCATATTTCCATTGATCAGTTGCAAAATAGAACCAACTTGTACCATTTTGTAAACGTGGTGGACCTTGCCAATCTTTAGCGAAAGCTACAGTATTCCATCCTTCGATTGGACGACATTTTTCTTGCCCAACATAGTGAGCCCAACCTCCACCATTAACACCTTGGCATCCACATAAGAGAACTAAATTCAATACAGCACGGTAAATGGTGTCAGAATTGAACCAGTGGTTAATCCCCGCACCCATAATTATCATCGAACGTCCTTTAGTATCAATAGCATTTTGTGCAAATTCTCTTGCGACTTGTGTCACTAATTCTTGTTTAATACCTGTAACGTTTTCTTGCCATGCAGGTGTATATTTAGACTCACTATCTTCATAAGATTTAGCTTCTAACTCATGACCAAATCGTTTAATACCATATTGACTAGCCATTAAATCATATACTGTAGCAATACGTACTTCTTTACCATCTGCCAATTTAACTTTTTTAGTTGGGATAGGTCGTTCGAAAATACCATCTCCTTGACTATCAAAGTAAGGAAATTGAATGGTTTGTAACTCATAATCTTCTTCTGCAACAGATAAAGCTGGATCAATTTTACTTCCATCTTCTGTTTCGAGTTTTAAATTCCATTGTTTGCCTTCTTCCCAACGTTGACCCATTGTACCGTTTGGAACGACAAGTCGATGGCTAATCGCATCGTGAATCACTGGTTTCCACTCACCATTTTTACTTTTTATGCCTAAATCGCTTGCACGTAAAAATCGTCCTGCCTTATAACCATTCTCATCTTCATCCAACATCAATACAAATGGCATATCTGTATATTGCTTGGCATAATTAACAAACATATCACTTGGTTCATCTTCATAAAATTCTTGTAAGATGACATGTGTCATAGCTTGAGCAACTGCAGCATCTGTTCCTGGATGAGGTGCTAACCAATTATCAGCAAATTTAACATTTTCTGCATAATCTGGTGCTACAGACACCACTTTTGCACCTTTATAACGTACTTCAGTCATAAAATGGGCATCAGGCGTACGAGTAAGTGGAACGTTAGATCCCCACATAATGATGTAAGAGGCATTGTACCAATCACTTGATTCAGGTACATCAGTTTGTTCACCCCAAATTTGAGGAGATGCAGGTGGTAAATCAGCATACCAATCATAAAAACTTAACATTTCTCCGCCTAATAAATTAATAAAACGCGCACCAGATGCATAACTAATCATCGACATTGCTGGAATAGGTGTAAAACCAGCGATTCTATCCGGACCATCTTTTTTAATGGTATAAAGAATTTGTGCTGCGATAATATCTGTTACATCTTTCCAACTTGCACGTACATGTCCACCTTTACCACGTGCTTCCTTATATAATTTAGCTTTCTTTTCATCTTCGACGATAGATGCCCATGCAGCGATACGATTTCCATTATTGTCTTCAAGTGCTTCTGTCCATAGATCTAATAGTTTACCTCTAATGTAAGGATATTTCACACGAAGTGGGCTGTATTCATACCATGAAAATGACGCGCCACGTGGACATCCACGAGGTTCAAATTCAGGCATATCTGGACCGCAACTTGGATAGTCAATTTGTTGATTTTCCCACGTAATCACACCATTTTTAACGAAAACTTTCCACGAACACGATCCAGTACAGTTTACGCCATGTGTAGTTCTTACTACTTTATCGTGACTCCATCTTTCACGATACATTTTTTCCCATTCTCTACTTTTACTTTCTAAGACTGACCAATTTCCATTAAACGTTTCAGTTGGTTTGAAAAAGTTTAATCCGAATTTTCCCATTTATATAAATCCTCCTACCTGCAAAGGTCATACGTTACTTATGTTCAATGTTATTTAAAGAAATTTCATTTAAATTGTACATTTTTTCACATGGCTTTTATATTAGGGAATTACCTATTTCATATAAAAGAATCCCTAAAAAAGTGAGATAACACACTTTTTAAATACCGTGTTATCTCACTTATGACATTCGAAGTGTAAAGAACTACACTTCAATATATTTAATATTTTGATGCTGCGTTATGATCGATTCATATAAATATTTTTGAGAAGAATGATAGGTTTCATCATATTGAATTAAGCATTTTAAATACTGTTGAGATAAATCTTCTGCTTTTGAAAGTGCTAATTCTTTATTCCCTTTAATAACGTACAATGTTTCATCTATTGTTTGTTTTGAGTGTATAATCTTTTCGTCATCCATATAGTTAATGATATGGCCTAATATACAAATTCCTGGATCATGTTTAATATTAAGCTTAGATAATTGATATTCAATAGTGCTTAGTTTACCAACCACTATGGTTTCGTTATAACATGTAGCATTAAAAATGATAGCAATATCATAATCTTCTTTAGTATATCTTCTAATTTGACTAATAATATAATTTAATCGTTTAATTCCCATATAAATTGCTAAAGTCCCACCATTAGCTAAATTACGTATATCCATGTCTTGATCAATATCATCTTTAAAATGACCTGTAGAAAATGTAACACTTGGTGCTACTGAACGCATCGTTAAACCTAAGTCTAATGAAGCTACCGCTGCACTCGCAGAAGTTACCCCAGGTACAATATCGTAGGCAATCTGATGTTCTTTTAAAATGTCTATTTCTTCAGTTACTCGTCCAAATACTGCTGGGTCTCCACCTTTTAAACGTACAACAACTTTATACTTTTTCGCTGCTGCTACTATTTTTAAATTAATATCTTCTTGTTGAATATGTTTAGTATAAGGTTTTTTTCCAACATCTATGATTTCAGTAGTTGGTTTTGCATATTGTAATATCAATGGATTGACAAGACGATCATATAAAATAACATCTGCTTGACGAATTAATCGTTCTGCTTGTTTAGTTAGCAAATTAGGATTGCCAGGGCCAGCCCCAATTAAATATACTTTTCCAAATTTACTATTAGTGACTAGAGACATATAAATACGTCTCCATCTTGAATTTCAACTTGATATGTTTCAACACAACCTGTATCAGGTTCTTGCACTTTACCCGTATTCAAATCAATTTTTTGATCGTGGAGTGGACAATAAACGTATTCTCCACTTACAGTACCTTCAGATAGCGGTCCTTCTTTATGTGGACACACATTATTAATAGCATGCACTTGTCCATTTTCTGTTAAAAATATACCGATTTGTTTATCTTTAACAATAACTTTTTTACCAATTAATGGTGTTAATTCATCCATAGTTGTTACTTTAACTTTTTCCATTACACTCATCCTCACACTTTCTCGACTTCAAATATTTTTTGTGATTCTTTATTTTCAACAATAGCTTCCCAAGGTTCTTCTTCAAGTGCTTGTTTAGCATCCATAATTCTATCAAAAAGTTCTTTTTGACGTTGTTCATCTAAAAGCACTTCTTTAACATGATCAAATCCTAGTCGTTTAAGCCATGGTGCTGTTCGTTCAGCATATATTCCAGTCTCTCTGTAATATTGCATAAGCGCACCACACAGTTGTACCACTTGATCTTCTGTTTCAACAGTAGTGAGTAATTGACCTACAGTGACCTCTGTGCCACCGTTACCACCAATATAAATTTGATAGCCATTTTCTACTGAAATGACACCAAAGTCTTTAACACCTGATTCTACACAGCTTCTTGGACAACCAGAGACACCCATTTTAAATTTATGAGGTGTGTCTATGTATTCAAATGTTTTTTCTAATCGAATACCTAAACGTGTAGTATATTGTGTACCAAATCGACAGAATTCCTTACCAACACAACTTTTCACAGAACGCGTTTTCTTACCATATGCAGAGGCAGAGCGCATACCTAAATCTTTCCAAACCTTTGGTAACTCATCTTTTTTAAGACCATATAATCCTACACGCTGAGACCCTGTTACTTTAACAAGAGGCACGTTATATTTTTTCGCTACTTCACCTAAACGAATTAATTGGTCAGCATCTGTGACACCACCACGCATTTGTGGAATCACTGAGAAAGTACCATCATTTTGAATATTTGCATGATAACGTTCGTTCGCAAATCTTGATGCTTTTTCATCTTGGTGTTCATGAGGATATACCATATTTAGATAATAGTTAATAGCTGGGCGACATTTTGGACAACCATTTTTATCTTTAAAATCAAGTACGTGACGAACTTCTTTTGACGTTTTTAAACCTTTAGCTCTAATTTGGGTAACAATTTCATCACGTGTCAAATCAGTACATGCACAAATACCTGTTGGTTTAGCAGCTACAAATTCATCACCTAATGTACATTTTAGTATTTCTCCAATTTGTCCTTTACATTTACCACAAGAATTTCCTGCTTTGGTTGTTTTTGTAACCTCATCTACAGTAGTTAATCCTTTTGTTGTAATTGCGTTGACAATCGTACCTTTATCTACACCATTACAACCACAAATTGTTTCATCATCAGGCATATCTGCTATTGAAGTTCCACTTTCTTCTCCGCCTTTATGAAGAAGTGACACTAGTGTATAGTCCTCTAGTGATTCATGTTTTTTCATCATACTATAAAATCTTGAACCATCATCTGTATCGCCATATAAAACGGCACCTACTACTCGACCATCACTTAGATAGACTTTTTTGTAAATATTATCTACACTGTTAAAGATTTCGATGCCATGTACAGTGTCATCTTCAACGATTTGTCCTGCACTATATAAATCACAACCTGATACTTTTAAAGACGTAAATGTCGTAGAACCTTTATATCCTTCAGTCTCATTACCTGTTAAATAATCAGCAAGCACTTTACCTTGTTCATAAAGAGGTGCAACTAAACCATATACTTTACCATTGTGTTCTGCGCATTCACCCACGGCATAGATATGTTCATCAGATGTTTGCAAGTAATCATTAACGACGATACCTCGATTCACTTCTAATCCCGCTTCACGAGCTACTTCGGTAAATGGACGTATACCAACAGCCATAACGACTAAATCTGTTTCTATTACTCTACCATCAGCTAGCTTAATAGCTTCTACATCATCTGTTCCTATAATTTCTTTAGAATTTGCTTGTAGTTCAATATGCATGCCTTGACGTTCTAAATCAGCTTTTAACATATCTCCAGCTTTACGGTCTAATTGCATTTCCATCAGCCATTCTGCTAAGTGAAGAACTGTTACATCCATACCTTGATCCATTAATCCTCTTGCACATTCTAATCCAAGAAGACCTCCACCAATAACAATGGCACGTTGTTTTGTTTTAGCAATTTCAATCATACGCTCAGTATCTTCAATTGTGCGCCAACCGATGACACTTGGTAATTCTGATCCAGGTATAGGTAAAACAAATGCCTTTGAACCCGTCGCAAAGATACAGATATCATAAGCTACAGTGATACCTTTAGACGTAGTGACCGTTTTGGATTGTCTATCTACTTTTTCAACTGGATCATCTACAATTAGTTCAATATGATGTTCTTTATACCAGTCATAAGTGTTCATAATCGTTTCTTCAACTGTCATTTTCTTTTGTAAAATATTGGATAACATGATTCGATTATAATTAGGATAAGGTTCTTTACCAATAATTGTAATGTCAAATTGAGAATCTGAACGCTCTAAAATTTCTTCAATTGTTCTTAAACCAGCCATACCATTACCAATCATTACGAGTTTTTGTTTAGCCATATCAATGCCCCTTTTATTATATTTAATTATTATTAACTTCAAATAGTTTTGAACTCACTATTCTTTACAAGGCTATTTTATACCATATTCTTTTAAATTTGTGATTATTTTCACATTTAAATGTAAAATCGGGGATTTCCCTAATAAAAAACACCTTTCATTACATAAGTGAGGATTTAGCACTCATATAATGAAAGATGTATGTAGTTACTATACTGTTAATTCTTTTAATCGCTCTCGAATAATCGATTTTAAAATAGGGTCGAAATTAATAGACGGAGTCATGTGCAATTCATTAGCAATATCCATCTCTGATATAAGACCTTTTACTTTATTAACTAAACGTCCATCATATAAAAACATTGGAACCACAATAAGATGATGATATTGTCTTGAAAGTTGATCTAAATCATTTTTAAACGTAATATCTCCATATAACGTACGGCAATATATAGGTTTGTCTTGCTTAAACTTAGTACTCAATTCTTTTAGTTCATCATGTGCTTTAGTATAAGAAAAGCTACCATGTGCAATCAATACAACTGCCACATCTGACTCTTCTTTTATATCCACATCATTAATACGTTGTTCTACTAAATCTACCATATATGGATGCGTACCAAGAGGTGCACTAATTTCATAGGTTATATTTGGATGTGCTTGTTTAATGTTTCTTAACATCTCTGGAATGTCTACAATATAATGCATAGCTGAAAATATAAGTAAAGGTACAACTTTAAATTGCGTTTCTCCTTTTTCTATTAAATTAATAATCGTATTTTCAACACTTTTTTCTTCACTTTCAATAAAAGCAAGCTCATAAGCGTAAGTTTCATCTTGTAATAAACTATCTATAAATTCACCGAGTGCTTTATTTTGATCTCCTTTTCTCATGCCATGAGCTACTAGAATATTCGCAACCAAATGGTTTCCCCCTTATTATTTTAATGTTGATTAAAATAATAAGATTTTCTGAATATTAAGTCAATATGTTGGGGATTAAAAGAGCGGAAATGTCTCTCGATATTTCCGCTCTTTGATCGTCTTACTATGCTTTTATACTGTCTCTTTTTCCGTTTAAATAGGCATAAACAAGCCCTACAAAAATACCTCCACCAATATAGTTACCTACAAAAGCAAATACTATATTTTTTAGCACATCTATCCATGATAATGCATCACTATTATAAAAAATCATTCCTGCATATAATCCAGCATTAAATACAACGTGTTCATATCCCATAAACACAAATACTATAACACCAACAGCAATGAAAAATGCGCGAGCTAAACCTTCTTTAAAAAGCATTGAAACATAAATACCAATATTAATAAAGAAGTTACAGAATATCCCTTTGATAAGAATATTTAACCAAGTTGATTCTACCGTTTTTAAATGTACTGTTTTACTTAGACTTGCAACCATTTCAGGTGTCATCACATGTGTACCCTTCATTAATAAGAATAAAATAAACCCACCTATAATATTTCCAATAAAACAAAATAAGAATATGTATAACATTTTTTTAACTGCAATGACTTTGTAGTACCATCCGACAGTTAAATACATAAAATTACTAGTAAGTAATTCTGAATTAGTTAGAACAATAAGAACTAAAGCTAAACTAAATGAGATTGCTCCTAATAAATTAACAAGTCCATCATTTGTTCCTGCAAACTGTGTTTTGATTGCTAACATAAATACTGTAACAATAGCTAGTAAAAATCCTGACATCATTGACTTTAGTAAATATCGTCCAGGTGTTTGAGTTGCCATAACTTCTTTCATTTGTACCTGTCTTACAGCCGCTTTAATAAGATCTTTTGTAGTATATGTATCTTCAATTGTTGTATGGTTACTTGTCATATTCCCTCTCCTTAATTCATTTATAATTTTATATTATATATAGTAACGTGCATTTTGAATAGAGGAGATTAAAAAAGAGCAACATATGGAGGTTTATTTTCCATATCTTGCTCTTGTCATGATATTAATGTGCTTTTTTTAATTTTGAAAAATAACGTAATCCTGAAGCAAAAATACCATAGCCTAATGCCGTTCTTAAAATATATTTTATGACGCCATTATTTAAACACTTTGAATTAATTAATAATGTTGGAATTAAAGTACTAATTGAAAATAATCCCAGCACTTTTAAATATCTTTCTTTCATACTATATCATCCTCTTTTCAATATTATTATAACTTAAAAGTTCAATTTAATTTTGACATCCTCGTGACGATTTATTCATTAAGTAAGACTTCTAGTTGATCTAATGTTGAATTCATACCTGCTTCTATTCCCATACCTACTGCTTGTTGAGCTGCTTCTTTAGTTGGAAACATTGACGTAGATGTAACAGTAGTCATTTGTTTATTATCTGAATTAAAATTGATTGAAATATGCATACCAGGTAAACGCGTATCTTTTTCTCCCTCAGGTGTAGCAAAGTAATCAAAGTATTCAAGATACTTCGGACGATCCACTTTTCGATATTCAGTTAATGTATAGCTTGTCTGTTCTGAGGTTTCTATAGCAAAGAAGGATTCCCCGCCTTCTTCAGTATTAAAACGATATACTTTTGTCTTAGCGCCTTGAGGATGAAACCATCGCTCAAATAACGATGGATTTGTATAGGCATCAAATACATCATTGATAGGAGCTTTAAATGTTCTTTTAAAAATAATTTTATTTTCTTTTACTTCAATTGACATCGTTATCTCTCCTGATTTTTAAAATGATAATTCCTATAGTTTAGCAACTATTATATTTTAAGACAATAAAAAAACAGGCAAAGTTAGAACCTTGCCTGTTTTTTAACTTTATTATTCTTCAATAGGAAATTCTAAATCGAATTCCACATTTAATATTTTACCTAATAAAAAACCGCCAGTTTCTAATGGTTGGTTAAATGTAACACCATATTTTTCACGATCAAGTTCACCAGTAATAACTAAACCTGCTGTATTCTTATTATTAAGTGGGTTTAAGCTAATACCTTTATAATCTAAATCAAATGTTTCTTTTTGTGTTTGATCTTTAATTGTTACATTACCAGTAACTGAATGATCATCAACACTAATAATTTCAAATTTAATTTCAGGATATTGTTCAACGTTTAAGAAATCTTCACTTTTAAGATGATTATCACGATCTTCTACTTTAGTATCAATAGAATTAGCTTGAACAGTAAAAGTTCCTTTTAAAGAACTTAAATCATGAAAGTCACCTGTAATATCTGCATCAAAATCGTTAAAACGTCCTTTTACATTACTAATTACAAGGTGTTGTATTGAGAAATTCACACCTGAATGAACTGGATCTAAATTAAAGTTAGCCATTTATTTTCCCTCCAATAGTGAAATGATAAAATAATATTATTCAATTTATTTATCTTTTATTTTGATATAATTATTATACTTAGTATATTAAATAAATCTAACAAAAATTACAAACTAAGCGACTTAATTAAAATATATTAATTGTGCTGATTTTGTTTCTTTTATTTGTATTCCCTTTTTTTATAAAAATAATGATTTTGAATGTAAAATTTTTAAATATGTCTTAAACGATATAAAAACATAATTAAAAGACCTAATTTAATATTTAAACAACATTAAGTTAGATCTTTTGTATTATGCTATAAATATTTTTTCCATTCTTTGATTTTATAAGGATCTTTTACTTTTTTACCATTGATAAAAACTGTTGGAACGGATTGAATATGATTTTCTTTTGTTAACTTTTTCTGTTTTTCTGCTTCCTTCCAAGCATCGCTGTTTTTAGTTTTATACTCTTTTTTAATGCGATCTTTTTGTTTTTGAGAAATATCTAATTGATCAATTTCTTTGTCAAGTAATGTTTCAGTAATCCAATGTTTTTTTTCATCTTGTTGATGAGCATATATATTTTTTTGGAATGTAAGATATTCTTTGGGTGCAATAGCTTGAATAGCATTCCCTGCTCTAGAGCCCATTAATGAATCTTTTCCAAGAAAACTTGCATTAATAAATTGATATTCCACTTTATTTGTATCAATATAATCTTTTTTTATGATAGGCATGACGTTATCTTCAATTTTTTTGCAATAAGGACATTTATAGTCTCCATATTCTACAATTAAAATTTTTCCATTTCTCGTATGAGCTGGGGTTGTTTCTTTTTTCTTTTGAGAGCAAGCGACAACGATAATGATTAAACATATGATCGCAGCTCCAATAAAAATCAATTTTTTCATATATACTCCTTGAGACTGTTTCAGTTAATTAAGATTTTCTTCTTTATAATCCGAATCATGTGTACTAATATATTGTTTCGTATCAAAGTGCTCTAAATAGGTTGCCTTCTTGTCTTTAAATTGATATGTATAATAATGCATTTCATCGTTATTGTTTAACGGTCTATATGCTAATACAACATACTTACCTTTTTCATACACATATATATTAGCGTCTTTTTTATCAAAATGTTTTACTACATCGCCTTGTTCATTCTTAGCAAGTCGTTTTTGTTTTTTATCTTGTAGTTTTACAGCTTTATCTATTTTATTAGCATATTCATCATTACCGCAGCCCGCTAGCAATATGACACATACACTTAATGATAAAATCAATCTTTTCAAATATGTTCACTCCTACTTTTTCTAATCTAACTTAATATAACTCTTACTATTATACTATGCATATATTGATTATCATACAGTGGTTTTGCAATATAAACTAGACTATTAAAAAATATTATATTTTAAGTTTTATAGTTATATATTTTAAAAAATAATTATTATCTAATACTAAAGTATGAGTAAATTAATTTACTAAATGTGTGTAATAATAGAACTAATTTGATAAAATAGTTTAGAATTCTTAAAAATACAGAGGAGTAGATAATCATGAAATTCGTAAGTTTAACACCTGAAGAATTTGAAAAATTCACATCCGAACATTTTTCTCACTATACACAATCTCGAATACACTTTGATAATAGAAATGAGATGAAACATGATGTACATGTTGTAGGTGTTAAAGATGATAGCGGAGATGTCATTGCTGCAACATTAATGACTGAAGCACGCGCATTAAAATTTTATAAATATTTTTACACACATCGTGGTCCAGTAATGGATTATAGCAATATCAAACTGGTACATTTCTTTTTCAAATCATTAACAGAATATTTGAAAAAACAAAATTGTCTATTTGTTTTAGTAGATCCATATATTTTAGAAAACCTACGTAATGCAGACGGAGAAATCTTAAAAAGCTACGATAATCGTGCGGTGATTAAAACACTTGAAGACTTAGGATATAAACATCAAGGCTGGTCTGTAGGTTATAGTACAATGAGTCAAATTCGTTGGTTGTCTGTACTTGATCTTAAAGATAAAACTGAAGACCAATTACTAAAAGAAATGGACTATCAAACACGTCGTAATATTAAAAAGACGTATGAAATGGGCGTAAAAGTTAAAACATTACCTATGGAAGACACACATACTTTCTTCGAACTGTTCCAAATGGCTGAAGAAAAACATGGCTTTAAATTTAGAGATGAGCCTTATTTCTATGAAATGCAAAAAACATATAAAGATCATGCCATGCTAAAATTAGCTTATATCGATTTAAAAGATTATTTGTCTACTCTACAACATAAACATGAGGATTTAACAAAACAACTTACTGAAATTGAAGAAGCTTTAAAAGAAAGCCCTAACTCTAAAAAGAACAAAAATAAACGTAATCAACTTCAACAACAATTTGATAGCAATGAACGTAAAATAAACCAAACAAAAGATAAAATTGCAGCAGAAGGTGAAGTATTAAATCTAGCAGCTGCATTATATATCTACAATGAACATGAAGTATATTATTTATCTAGTGGTTCTAACCCAAAATATAATGAATATATGGGAGCCTATCGTTTACAGTGGGAAATGATTAAATTTGCTAAAGAGCATAACATTGACCGTTACAACTTCTATGGTATTACTGGAGACTTTAGTGAAAATGCTGAAGATTATGGTGTCCAACAGTTCAAAAAAGGCTTTAATGCTGGTGTTTATGAATATATTGGTGACTTCATTAAACCAATTAAACCTGTTCTTTATCATACTCAACAATGGATCAAAAACAGAAGATAATCATTGCATTATAAGTATACTTTAAGGTAGGCATATAACTATGAAATACAGTATGTTTTCTATAGGAGATACATTCATTAGTAAACATTACAAAATAACTGAGAAAGAAATATTAGAGTTTGCTCATCAATTTGACCCTCAATATATGCATCTAGATAAGAAAAAAGCAGGTCAAGGAATGTATAAAGGGATTATAGCATCAGGTATGCATACCCTTTCTCTTTCCTTTAAACTTTGGATTGAAGAAAACAAATATGAAGAAGACATTATAGCAGGGACTCATTTAAATAATGTAACCTTTATTAAACCTGTCTATCCAAATGACAACTTATATGTAAAAGTTAAAGTTTTAGATAAAAAATTGAAAAAACAATTTGGTAGTTTAACCGTTGAAATTATGACATTTAATCAATATGAGAATAAAGTACTTCAATTTGAGCTTACTGTTTTACTATCAGTTTAAAATATAAATATTTCTAAAATCTATTTATCTGAAGAAAGAAAGCATTATTCAATAAAAAGAATCGTCGTTCAAGATGAAATATCTCAAACGACGATTCTTTTTTAATTTTCATTAATCACATTTAAAAAACGTTTTAATTCATCAGTTTTAGGGTGATCAAATAATTCTTCAGGAGAACCTTCTTCACCAATTTCACCGTCATGAATAAATACAACTTTATTAGATACTTCTTTTGCAAAACGCATTGCATGAGTAACTATCACCATCGTCATGCCTTCATTTGCTAATTCTTTAATAACTTTCAACACATCATTTACAAGTTCAGGATCAAGTGCAGATGTAGGTTCATCAAATAACATCACTTTAGGATTCATCGCTAAAGCTCTCGCAATCGCCACACGTTGTTGTTGACCACCAGAGAGTGCATGAGGACGTTGATCTTTAACATGTGTCAAACCTACTTTTTCAAGTAAGTCTAATGCTCTATTTTTAGCTTCTGATTTACTCATTTTCTTTACAGTTACTAAACCTTCCATCACATTTTCTAAAGCCGTTTTATGTGGAAAAAGATTATAACTTTGGAATACCATCCCTGATTGTTTACGTACTTCAATTTGAGATTTCTTATCTTTAGCAGTATAAGTTTTATCATTCACAGTAACGTTGCCTTCAGTTGGAATCTCTAACGCATTAATCATACGCAATAATGTAGTCTTACCCGAACCGGAACGACCAATTAATGTGACAACTTCACCTTTCTTTACATTCAAATCAATACCTTTAATTACTTCTTTATCATTAAAAGATTTATGAATATTGGATAACTCAATCATGCCTTATACCCTCTTTCAATATATGATTCATAGAAGCCTTGGATGACTGAAATAATAAAACAAACAACCCAATACATCACGGCTACGAGAATATAAATTGTAAAGTACTCGTATGTTGTAGAAGCAACTTCTTGCGCTTTACGGAACATTTCAGCTACTAAGATAAATCCTAGTAATGATGTGTCTTTAATTAATCCTAAGAATGTGTTACCTAAAGCTGGAACTGAAACACGAATCGCTTGAGGTAAAATAATACGTTGAATCGTTTGACGATAATTCATTCCAATAGAGTATGCCGCTTCTGTCTGGCCTTTTGGAATAGAAATAATACCACCACGGATAATTTCAGATGCATATGCACCCACATTTAAAGACAATCCAATAATCGCTGAAACAACAGAAGACAATGTCCATTGTTCGTCTGCATTTCCAGTAATTAGACGTCCAAGTTCTGGAATACCATAAAAGATAATAAAGAGTTGTACAATCATTGGTGTCCCACGAATAATAGATACATATACACGTGCAATTCCTCTTAATACTTTACTAGACGAAATACGCATTAACGCCGTAAACAAAGCGATAATCAAACCTAAAATAAATGTCACAATTGTAATTGGAATAGAGTATTTTACTAAACCTTCCAACATGGGTCCAAATGCTTGAGTTGCTGCATCTAATGCGTGTTGTTGTTGACTATTTAGGCTCAGAAACATTTTCACCGAACCATTTCTCACCAATTTTTGCTAGTTCACCGTTCTCTTTAAGTTTTTTCAGACCATCGTTGAAATCAGAAACAACTTTATCATCGACACTTTTAGAGAATGCAAATGCTGATTTATTTTGTTCTGCATCGCCTTTGATTGCTTTAATTTTAGCATTAGGTTTTTGTTTTTTATAATCTAAATAAGATAAGCTATCATTAAAAGTACCATCCACACGTTTAGATAATAATAAATCGATAGACTGGTTGAAACCATCTACTTTAGTGATGTTAGCACCTTTATCTTTAGCAAGTTTTCCATAGTTAGAAGTAAATGTTTGCGCTAATTTTTTACCTTTCACATCATCAAATGATTTAATATTCTTCTCATCATCACGAACAACTAAGACACCACTTGAATAAGTGTAAGGGTTAGAGAATTTATATTTTTCTTTTCTTTCTTTATTGATACCCACTTGGTTTGCAATGACATCAAAACGTTTTGCATCTAAACCAGCAAACATTGAATCCCAAGATGTTTCATTAAATTTAAGTTTATATCCTTCTTCTTTCGCAACAGCTTTAATTACATCAATATCATAACCAGTTAACTGATCTTTTTTGTTGTGGAAAGTAAACGGTGCATAAGTCCCTTCAGTTCCTACACGTAATGTTTTTTTATCACTATTACTGCTACTTGATTTTGAATCACTATTTTTGTCAGATGAACCACTATTACCACATGCGGCTAATACAAAAATAAGTGTCAAAGCTACAAATAAAAGTCTTTTCATTAATAACTCCTCCATATTCCTATTAAATTAGTCAGAATAAATTAATTCTAATCTCATCACTATGAATAGTCAATAACTATTTAAACTATTAAATAAAATAGAATGTTTAGATATGAGGTTAATGCCTTTCTTCATTTAAATCCTTTTTTCGTTTAAGTAAAAAAGTTAATAATAAACTAACGACTGTGATAATGACTGCAAATAAAAAGCCAGAATGATAACCATGTATCATTGCGTCTGTTTGAATGTGTTTCATCATCTCTGTTTTAGCCATTCCTTGATAATCACTGAGTGTCGGTTTAAAATGCTGACTTGCTACACTTAAAATTGTTACTAAACCAGCTGTACCAATAGAACCCGCTACTTGTTGAATTGTATTTGTCATTGAAGATCCATGGGCATTTAATTCTGGAGTGAGTTGGTTCATTGTATGTGTCATTACAGGCATTAATCCTAAAGCAATACCAATCATACGAATCGCATAAATAGTTGCTAAAACAATTGTTGACGTATGCTCATCCATTACTACAAAGTAGGACGTCGTAATCGTTACAATAAGCATACCTATCATTGAAAGTACTCGTGCTCCAAACGTTTCGTATAAACGCCCAGATATGATAGACATGATTGCCATTACAATTGCTCCGGGTAACAATATCAAACCAGAATCAACAGGCGTACGTTGCAACACATTTTGTACAAACATAGGTAATACCGTTTCAGATCCAATCATCGAAATCATCGTTACAGCCATAATAGCAATACCTACTGTGAATTGACTATTTTTAAATACTTTAAAACTTAATAAAGGGGTTTCAAGTCGTTCTTGTCTCCAAATAAATAAAACTACAAAAATAATGCCTAAAATAATAGTGCTCAGAACGACTGGGTCATTCCAACCTTTCTGAGAAATAGAACTTACCCCGTACAACATACCACCAAATCCGATAATAGATAAAATAATGGAGAGCATATCAATGGGTGCTTTTACTTTTACTCCAACGTTTTTAATAAAAATTAAAGCAAGTATAAAGGTCACTGCTGAAATTGGCGCTACAACATAAAACAATGCTCTCCAATTAATGTATTCAACCAAATATCCAGATAATGTAGGTCCAATCGCTGGTGCTAAACCAATCACTAATCCAAACATCCCCATATATTTTCCACGTTCGTGCGGTTCAAATATATCTAATATAGTCGTCATCATTAGTGGCATCATAATACCAGAACCTAATGCTTGGATAATTCTTGCAATTAATAAAGTAATGAAATTAGGGCTAAATCCTCCTAGTAAAGTGCCTAGAAAGAATATAATAATTCCAGTTAAGAAGACCTGTCTTGTTGTATAACGTTGAATAATAAATGCAGATAATGGAATAACTACTCCATTTGTTAGTAAGAAGGCTGTTGTGAGCCATTGTACTTGAGAATATTCAATATGAAAATCTTTCATTATTCTCGGTAATGCTGTGGTCAACAAGGTTTCATTTAATAAACCAAAAAAACCACCTAATAGCATAGTGAAAATCATAATTAACTTTTTACTATGCGACATGGTATCATCTCCTTATTTTTATTTTTAAATCGTAATAATTACTATTTACATAAGCCATCTTTTCCTTTATTCTTTATAAAAAGGAGGAATATTTATGAAACCAGATTTACAAACTGCACGTCGCAACTTAAAAAGTTCTAATATTAAAACACGTAAACGTGCATTAAAGATGATTAAGCAATATCGACGTTAGTTAAAACCGTTTAACTATTTTTATAAGCAATCTTACTCCACTACATTAATAAAAGACTAAAGCACTTCTTTAATGCTTTAGCCTTTTATTCTATCTACTATATTACAATAAATAAAAATTCTTGCTCACACTTTTATAAATAATAATGATTAGTTACTTTTAAATCGTCATCTAATTCATAAATTAACGGTGCGCCTGTTTTAATTTCATAGCCTATAATGTCTTCATCTGATACGTCTTCTAAATATTTAATTAATGCTCGAATAGAGTTACCATGTGCTGCTACAAGTACAGTATCCCCATCTAATAAATGTTGTGAAATATGATCAGTCCAAATTGGGATTACACGCTCTAATGTTGTTTTTAAACTTTCAGAGTAAGGCATCATACGATGATCTAAATGACGATAGCGACGATCATTTAAATAAGATTGACGTTGTTCTTCAGTTTGTGCTGGCGGTAATACATCATAAGAACGTCTCCATTGATGAACTTGTTCTTCACCAAATTCCTTACGGGCATCATCTTTATTTAATCCTTGTAATTTTCCATAGTGTCGTTCGTTCAGACGCCAACTTTTATGAACAGGAATCCATTCTTGATCAGACTCAGCTAATAAATATTGAGTTGTTTCTAATGCTCTTGTTAATAAAGAAGTATAAGCAACATCAATTTCAATTTTGTTTTCTTTTAATTTTTTACCTGAAGTGATGGCTTCATTTCTCCCTTGTTCTGACAGTTGAACATCTTCCCAACCGGTAAATAAATTTTTCGCATTCCATTCACTTTGTCCATGTCGACATAAAATTAATTTTGGCATAATATAACACTCCTTAGATTAATAGAAAGTTAATGAGTATAACGATTGAATTATAAATACTTTCCTCATTATTTAATTTAATATCTATTTATCTTTACATCATTATTATAGAACGATTTCACTTTTTTTCATAATAGGACTACTTCTAATTTAATTCGGAATATATGATAAATGGTTGAGATATTTGTTACTTCGTGTTCATATTTGATAATTATTTTTGATATGACAGTAACCTATGTCATTAAATGAACTGTTATAGTGAACTTACCGTAGTCAACATCTAGATTTATTGGGATGCAATGTTTTAATTCGAACATTAATATCCAAATCACAAAGGAGTTTTTTATCATGAAAAAATCAATTTTTGCATTAATGACAATGCTCTCATTAGGTGCCGCTGGATTAGAAAGTGGCCAGGCACACGCAGAAGAGGTATCAACATCCCCTTCTCAACAACATCAATATCATCAAAGTCATACATCTAATTTAAATATATCAAGTTCAAACACGACCACTTCTAGTACTTCAAGTAGTACACAATCAGTATATCAACGTTTCTTAGCTGCTGGAGGCACAGAAGAAATGTGGGAGAAAATTGTACTTCCTGAATCCGGCGGTAACCCTAATGCATCAAATGGTCAATACCATGGATTAGGCCAAACTAACCAATCATGGGGGTATGGATCAGTGGAAACCCAAACTAAAGGCATGATTCAATATGCAAAAGAACGTTATGGATCAATTGGAGCAGCGATACGTTTTAGAGAATCAAATGGTTGGTGGTAAATTGAATCAAAAAAGAGTAGGAGTATACTCCCGCTCTTTTTTATTTCTCATTTAATGTATTTGGTTCTGGATGAACATATACAGACGATATACCATTATTTTCTAAATGTGTTTCTACTCTATCGCAAATATCATGCGCTTCTTGTAATGATAAATTTGCATCAACTACAATCGTTACATCTAAAAAAATGCTACTGCCGTGATAACGTCCTTTTACATTTTTTACTTCTCTTACATCTGTAACTTCTTGAACAAGACTTCGATATTCTTCTAAATCTTGTTCCTTAAATCCATCACTCAATGCAAAAATTGAATCTTTAAATATCCCAAACCCAGTATAAATAATTAAACACCCTAATACAGTAGCAAGTATTACATCAATGATAGGTAGACCAAATTGTGTAAATAATAATCCAATAGCAGTACCAATACTGACTAAACCGTCAGATAAATTATCTTTTGAGGCCGAGTCTAATGAGCTACTTTTAGTTTGTTTTGCAAGCCTATGATTAATAGCATAAACACCAATCATAATGACACCACTCATCATACTAATAATAATTGTAATAAAATTTGGAATATGTTGTTCATTTGTCAACATTCGAGGTGCATTTTCAATCACTACTTGTATACCTACAAACATAATAATAAATGATACGAGAAGCGTTGAAATATTTTCAGATTTCAAATGACCATAAGGGTGATTTTTATCAGCTGGCTTAATTGAAATCTTTAATCCCACAATAACAGCGATAGAGACAACAATATCAGTCATGTTGTTCAATGCATCTGCTCTTACAGCTGCTGAATCGTACACATACCCAGTAATATATTTTGCAACAGATAAAACGATATAAACAACTAAACTTAAATAAGCGCCTCTTTGCGCCAATTTAAGATTTTCGCTTTGGGTCATATCTAGTTAACCACCTTAAACACTTAGTATTAATAGTATGTATCATCGAAATTTGAATTACAATATTTTTTTATTTCTATTATTTTTATAAAAATAAACTAATTAATTTTTTAGCCAAGCCTAATTTACTATTTATAAAAAAAGAGCTAGAAATACATATTTCTAGCTCTTTCTTAAATTTTAGTCTTTTAAAATCCATTTAGATAATATAAAAGTAATTGGAATTGTAACGATAAGTCCTACAAAGGGTGCAATTTCAGATGGAAAATTAAACCATCTTACAAAGATATATAAAAACAAAGATTGCATTCCCATATTTACTACTTGTGTTAATGGAAAACTTAAAAATTTCTTAAGGGTTGGTTTAACTCTATAAACGAAATAACAATTTAAATAATAAGAAATAATAAAACTTACTATAAATCCAATAATATGACTCACCATATAGTGAACGTGTAATAATTTTAATAAAATGAGATACACTAAATAATAATCAAGTGTATTAATCCCACCCACTATGACGAATTTGATTATTTCATAGTGCGTTTGTTTTAACTTCATAGTTAATCTCCTCTGTCTTCTATTACATTAATATCAAACGGCAGTATTTTAAGTTGTTTATTATTTGAAATTTGATAGTACTCTTTGAAATTTTCCTTTGCGGTTTCTTCAGTTGGAGTCATTTCATAGAAATATGTCTCAAATGGCAAATGTTTTACAATAATTTCATTTCTATGTTGTTGAATTTGAGTTTGAATATTATTTAATCTAGTTTCATATTTAAAATGCACAATCGTAAAAATAGCAATAAATACGAATAATAAACATCCTACACAAATTTTAAGAATATTATCATAGCTTTGTTTTAAAGTATGTAATTCAGTAACTAAAGTAATCAATATCACACACCACATTATATATACAATAAAGAACTGTTGAGACGTTACCTCTGAGATGAAAAAGATAGGTATAGCACTTAAAATAATAGAAATAAAAGCAGCTATTAAAATGATACGATAGTAGCTATCTGTAACTATAATAAAACTAGCCATACTTATACTGACGAAAAAGTTAAAACACAATAAGAAATTAATTAGACCATAACTTGTAATCAACGTTGTTTGATTAAAATTAAAGGGTTCAAAAATAAATATCTTGTATATAGGCAATGCAAGTATGCCAATCATTAACAGAATTTGTCTAATTTTAGAAAACGTTTGAAAGCGAGTATTTTTTATAAGTAACCCAATTATAACAATCGCAATCATAGACACTATAATAATATGATTAAAAAACATATAACGTGGAAGATCATTTAATATTGTAACTCTTAATTTATGAACATAACCTAAGCCATCAATGTGTGCTCTCATTGCTTGAATGTCACTCAGATAATTAATGTACGTCTGGTTAATCAACATGATTAATGTACCACATAATGATAATAGAAACCCTATTAATAAATTAAAGTTAATTTTACGTTTTAAAATAAAATAAGCAATTAATGTCGTGAATAAAGCTAAATTAACGAAAAAAGTTAATGATTCAGTATATAATTGCCCACTGAAACAACTGATCCAAAATAAAATGACATTGTACATTTTTAGTTCATCTTTTATAAATAAAATTTGACTTATAAAATAAAAATGATAGAGAACACATATCATTCCAAAAGCATAACTAAAAAAATAACCAAAGCTTCCATAACTCTCTGAAAAAACTGAATTAGGTATAATAAGTAATAAAATAGTTGCAAGCATGAGATGACGAATTGAAAATGTTTGGCGTATCAATTTGAGTATTAATAAAATAATACTTACTGATATTATTGAATACATAATCATACGTAATATTACCGAACGTACTGCTACAAGCTCAATTAAATTACTAATATAACGTCCATTCAAATTATCAAAATGTTGGTAAAAGGCACTTATGCCTTGAGGACTTCCAAAAAACCAATCGATTCCATGTAAAGGAATGATTAAACCTAAGTAACCGTAAAATAATAATAACCCTATGACCCAGAGGTAAAATTCGTGTTGTTTAAAGTTAGACATTTACACTACTCCTCCACTACAATAATGTTAAATTATAGTGTTTAATCAATTCTATTTAATTAAATACCATTATATACTTTTTTTATATTTTAAGCATTAAATCATTTTAATTTAGATTTTTATTTATAATTTTAATCGGAAGTGATCTCGTTGAACATAAACAAAATTGTTATTGCGACAGATTCATTTAAAGAGAGTATGACTGCTAAACAAGCTGGATTAGCTATAGAACGGGGTTTTAAAAATATATTCGGTGATGCGTTTAAAACAGAGGTTATCCCTATGGCAGATGGTGGTGAAGGTACAACCGAGGCTTTAATAGAAGCATTAGATGCGACAATTCATAGCATTAAAGTACATGATCCACTATTTAGAGAAGTGACTGCATCTTATGCTCGTTCTAGAGATAATCGTGTAGCTATTATTGAAATGGCAGCAGCTTCAGGATTAGATTTAATTCGTACAAATGAACGTAATCCTTTAATTACTACAACATTTGGTGTTGGCGAATTAATTAAAGACGCTCTAAACCATCATGTGACTAAAATTATATTAGGCATAGGAGGAAGTGCAACAAATGATGGTGGTAGTGGTATGCTGACCGCTCTTGGCGTAAAGTTTCTAAACTCTGATAATGAAGAAATTGAACTTGGTGGTGGTGCTCTTGCTCATTTGACCCATATAGATGCGTCAAATTTAGATTATAGATTAAACGACGTTACCTTTGAAGTGGCATGTGATGTTACAAATCCTTTATTAGGCCCTAATGGTGCCACATATATTTATGGACCACAAAAAGGAGCAACTGAAAAGATGATACCAAAGTTGGATTCCGCACTCGCAAATTATCATGATATGATAGAGAAAGCATATCATATCAGTGTTAAAGATATACCCGGTGCTGGAGCTGCCGGTGGATTAGGCGCCGGTATTCTCACTTTCTTCAATGCGTCATTATCTAATGGCATCGATATTGTCTTAAAAGAAACGCAGTTTCTTGAAAGAATTAAAGATGCCGATTTAGTTATTACAGGAGAAGGAAAAATAGATGTACAAACAATTTATGGTAAAACACCTATTGGAGTGGCAAAAGCATCCAAACAATTCGACTTACCTGTGATTGCGATATGCGGTAGTTTGGGAAAAAATTATCAAGCCGTATATCAACATGGAATTGATAGTGTGTTTAGCATTATAGAAACGCCCTCAGAACTACCCTATTTATTAGCACATGGAGAACGATTCTTAACACAAACTGTTGAAAATATTGCTCGATTAATTAAGTTAAATAATTAAAAAGAGGTGAAATCTATGAAACGTACTGAAAAATACAAAGATTCATATCAATACGATGATCAATATCAACAACGTAATCAAAAAAGTCGGGAGTATCAACAACGTCAACAAGGACGTCAAAGTGAAGAAAATTACAGAAGAAATGAACCTCGTCAAGAGTATCATCATCAAAATCAGGGCGATTATGATGAAAAGGGTAATCGTTACTATAACGATCGTGACTTTAGACGTGAACAATTACTGGAAGAAGAGAATGAAAAAAATAAAAAATCAAAACGTTGGTTAATCGCTATTATTGCAATTCTTCTTTTAATTATTGGCATTTTTGCGACTAAATCTTATATTGATCATAAAAATGAATCGGACAATAAACAACATACTTATAATGCAACAAATGATGTATCTAAAAATTATCAACAAGAAGTTCAAAATCAAAGCGATAATATCAAGAAACAAGTTGAAGATGCAAAAAATGATATTAAAGATAAAATAGACACTGAATCACGTCTTAGACAAATTCAATCTCAAATTGATAAATTAAAAAATAATGAGATTACTAAAGAAGACTCTAAATTAACTCAATTTTATCAAGACCAAGTTAATAAATTAAAAGAAGCAAATAATGCACAACAAAACAACGCAAATGAAAACAAAGTGAATGCGCTATTAGATGATGTCAATAATAAAGTAGATGATATCAAGAAAAAACTAAACAGTATTCTTGGTAATAATAATTAATATTCTTATGTATTGTGATAAATTTCAGCTCTAAAAAAATTGATTAAATCAATCTTTTTAGAGCTTTTTATATTTGAAATTACATATTTTCTCAAAAACCTATATAATGTACATTGCAAATCTTTTCAAGGAGTACAATTATGCATAACTCAACACATACTAAATTGCCGATGCTATTACTTATCGTTCTAGGAACAATGACAGCATTTGGTCCAATGATTATAGATATGTATTTACCTGCTTTACCAGCAATTCAGCAACAATTTAATACATCAACGTCAAGCATACAACTTACCCTATCCTTTGCAATGATTGGTCTAGCACTTGGACAGTTTGTATTCGGACCTTTATCAGATGTATTGGGTCGAAAAAGAATTGCACTAATAATTCTTAGTGTATTCGTTTTAGCTTCATGTAGTGCGATATTTATTACAACATTTCCAATATTTTTATTGATACGTTTGGTACAAGGATTAACTGCCGGAGGTATTATTGTTATCGCTAAAGCTTTCGCAGGAGATTATTACCAAGGAAATACTCTAGCTAAATTTCTTGCTTCTCTTATGGTTGTAAATGGTATAGTGACTATTTTAATGCCGTTACTTGGAGGTTTATCGCTTTCTCTTGGCTCATGGAGAATTATCTTTGTTATTTTAACAGCTATTAGTATGATTATGTTAGGTGGCGTTACTTTCAATATGCCG
The DNA here is from genome assembly GCF_004365845.1 of Staphylococcus sp. AtDRG32. Lineage (NCBI taxonomy): Bacteria > Bacillati > Bacillota > Bacilli > Caryophanales > Staphylococcaceae > Staphylococcus > Staphylococcus sp. AtDRG32. The sequence continues at coordinate 316,546 of NZ_SODE01000002.1, read as the reverse complement.
ACCACACATCACTTTGAGCACGTTACTTCCAATTTTAAACATATATTTTCTGACTTTGGACGTTTACTTAAACGACCAAAATTTATTATTCCAATGTTTTTGCAAGGATTAACTTATGTTATGTTATTTAGTTTTTCATCTGCTTCTCCGTTTATCACTCAGAAAATATACCATATGACACCTCAACAATTTAGTGTAATGATTGCAATCAATGGCATTGGTTTAATTGTTGTGAGTCAAATCGTTGCTTTGCTTGTTGAACGTATACATCGCTTTAAAATCTTAATTTATTTGACTTTCATTCAACTTATTGGTGTACTTCTCATTGTATTTACTTTGATATTACAAGGTCCATTGTGGCTTTTATTAGTCGCTTTCTTTTTAAATGTTTGTCCTGTCACTTCAATCGGCCCCTTAGGATTTTCAATGGCTATGGAAGAACGTACTGGTGGAAGTGGAAATGCTTCTAGTTTACTAGGTTTGTTTCAATTTATCCTTGGTGGTTTAGTGTCTCCTTTAGTTGGTCTTAAAGGACAATACAATGTAATGCCTTATATCACAGTAATTGTTATCACAACAATTCTCATAGTTTTACTTCAATTTTTATATTTTAAAAAATATCAACGTATCTAATGTATTCTTATATTAATAAATGTAATCTAGCATCCATTTTTAATATAATCATCGACTGCCAATATGTTAAGACAATTGTTGATATGCTCCCTTCAAAGTAGATATTAAAACTTTGAAGGGCGTTTTTTATGTCTAGTAAATATAAAATGAAAGCCAATATATTACGATACGTTTTCCAAGAATATGAAAAAGGGATTTCTTTTCAATATATAATCGAATTATTACAGTTAGATATTAATACGCTTTGACCACAAACTAAAAATGAATATATACTTAAAACGATATCCATATTTTAGTAATAATGTTTCTTAGTAAATAATATTCAAACAAAGAATTCAAATGATTATACGCTACTCTAATCAAGGTATATAATAAATTTACTTTAAAACAATGTTTTACTGTCATAAAGGAGAACGTTAATGAATAAAAAATTATTATCTGTTACGCCTAAAAGTCAACTTTTTCCAATCCCTATGATTATGGGTTGTGAAGGCGTTTCTGCAGCTATGTTATTACAATATAATCATCATAATATTAAAGCTACTGATATTATGAAACATTGGCCCACTCATCCAAATAATCCCTATAAAGGCTATGTTGGTCATCATTTACTTGTTAAGTTTGGTCATCACCAAACGATTTTCCCTTCTGCTTATGTTCCATATTTACAAACATTTGATTCACGTATCGTAGATGGCACTGGTACGAATTTAGAGGAATTGGAAACTGTGATTGATCAAGGACAACCGGTTCTTATGTATCATACAAGTTTAGGTCAAAAACCTTCACGTAAAACGTTTAAATTTGATAACCATACGCGTCAACTTGTGTCTAACATTCACGTTACATTACTTATTGGATATGACGACACACATTACTATTATATTGATCCTTTATGGAGTCACTTTTTAAGAAAAGTAATTGTGCCTGCATTAGTACCTAATCGCTTCCAGATTATAAAAATTAAAAAAGAATTCATGGAGCGTAGCTTTAACGCCCCTGGTAAAAAATGTATCTATGTAAAACCATAAATTAAAAGAGCAAGAAGCGACTTCCTTCTAAACGTCGTTTCTTGCTCTTTTTTTATTCTATTACAAAGTCCATTAATGCATGATTCATTTCTGAATATATATCTGCTGTTCGCCATTCTCTTTTATAACCTAAACAAGGACATAAAAAGGTTATATTATTTTCAACTAAAGATTTACGAAAATGAACATGTCCCATAATACTGTATTTAATCGGAAACTGCTGATATAATTGATCGAAATCTGATGTACCTATAAATGCATTGAAAAAATCAAAAATACGATGAGGGGTAGGTACTACAAATTTAGAATGTGTTACAATATGGGTCATTAAAATAATTTGTTTATCTTTAAGTTGCTCCAATGCTTGTTTAACATGCTTAGCCGCCTTTTTGGATAAAATCGTATCATCTTCATCCCAATCGATTTTCACTTTATCTTGCCAAGTGGCCCCATAATATTTCCCTTTTTTTAATCGAGTTTCTTCAAACTTTTTATCAGCGTAACTGTAATCATACCAAGCAGTATGGCCTACAATAGCCCAATTATCATTAATTACATATGGATGATCCAACAAACACTCTGGCTTTGTTCTATAAAAATCATAAATATCTTGAGATGTCGTTTCATCCTCTACTTTCCAATAATCATGATTTCCTGGAACAAATAATACGGGAATATGTAAAGCAGTTTTTAAATCTTTAATAAATTGATAGCTATCTCTAAAATAGTTCGAAATATCTCCTGCAATTAATAGTAAGTCAATCTCTCTATGTTGTACTACTTTAATCAATGTTTCTAGATATACATTTGATTTTAATTTAGGATGTCTATCTATATGTAGATCAGAAATCGCTCCGATTCTCATTCCTCTACTCCTCTAATACATTTTTAAATTTTATCTATTATGCCATAGATTATTATAAATATAAATTATTCTGTTTTTCATAGTTGTATACACATATTTGTTTTTTTGAAAATTAAGAGTATAATAAAATTAACTTTTAACAAAGTTACATATTTAAAAAAATTTAAAAAAGGTAAACTTTTAAAAATCTGAATATTCTAATTAATTACAAATTGATCTTCACTCTTTTCTACTTTGTTAAAAAAGTTTTCAAAATTCAAAGAAAGTGCTTACTCGAGTATCATATTGCTTTCTTAGGGGGAAGTCTATGGCAAGACAGTTAGAAAGAGAATTAAGTAATAGACACATTCAATTAATTGCAATTGGTGGCGCTATTGGCACAGGATTATTTTTAGGTTCTGGACAAACGATTTCGTTAACAGGACCATCACTACTCATCACCTATCTAATTATTGGTATAGTGTTATTTGCTTTTATGAGAGCACTTGGAGAATTGTTACTTAGTAATACACGTTTCAATTCATTTGTAGATATTGCCAACGAATATTTAGGGCCGTTCGGTGGTTTTGTCATTGGTTGGACATATTGGTTATCTTGGATTGTTTCAAGTATGTCTGATTTAACAGCAATGGGACAATATTTTAGTTTTTGGTTTCCAAACGTTCCTCACTGGCTAACCGTATTATTTATCGTACTCTTACTTATTTCATTCAATATGCTTGGTGCAAAATTATTTGGAGAGTTAGAATTTTGGTTCTCTATTATAAAAATTATTACTATTATTGCTATGATTATCGTTGGCTTAGTTATGATTTTCTTTTCATTTAAAACATCGTATGGACATGCGTCTTTTAGTAATCTTGTAAATCATGGCGGTATTTTTCCAAATGGACCAGCTGGATTTTTAATGTCATTCCAAATTGCTGTCTACTCATTTATTGGTATTGAACTAATAGGTGTTACAGCCGGAGAAACTAAAGATCCCCGCACAGTTATTCCAAAAGCAATTAATAATGTACCTGTTAGAATTTTATTATTCTATGTGGGAGGCTTACTTGTGATCATGTCAGTGATTCCTTGGAATAAGATCAACCCTGATGCAAGTCCATTTGTGATGTTATTTAGTATGATTGGCTTACCTTTTGCAGCAGGACTTGTTAACTTTGTCGTATTAACAGCAGCCGCTTCTGCAACGAATAGTGGTATTTATTCTAATAGTCGTATTTTATTTGGTTTATCTAAACAAGGATTAGGACCTAAAATGTTAAGTAAGACAAATCATCATAGTGTGCCTTACTTATCAATGCTTGTATCTTCTGGAACATTACTTTTAGCTGCATTATTAAACTTTATCTTCCCAGATGCAATTCAATTATTTATTTATGTCACTACACTCTCAACTGTATTATTTATAGTCGTTTGGGCAATGATCATTATTTCTTACATTATATATGTACGGAAAAATCCTAAAGAACATAAACACAATAAATTTAAACTTCTAGGCGGTAAAGCAATAGCCTATGTTATTCTTGCATTTTTCTTATTTGTATTTGTGTTATTATTCTTTAGTGCTGATACGAGAGTAGCCATATGTATTTCACCAGTTTGGTTTATATTCTTATTCTTGTTTTATAAAAAGTATAAGAAAAACGCTGAATATTTAGCTGAAAAAACACGTCAGCAACCTCGAGAATCAATCAATCATTAGACATTTTATTTAAGCGGAACTGAATTCAGTTTCGCTTTTCTATGTCTTAATAATGAAATATACTAAAATATCTCATTATCTTTTTAATCATGATAAAATATTAATTATTTAAAAAAAGGAGTCACAATACATATGGAATTGTTAGAAGCTTTTTTATTATTTATACTTGCTGTTATCATTAGTTCTATTATTTATCATCGCTTCCCCAACATTCCAACAGCTTTCATTCAAATTGCCTTAGGTGTCGCTTTATTCATCTTACCCATTCCACTACATTTTAAATTTGAACCAGAAGTCTTTATGATGGCTGTCATTGCCCCACTCTTATTTGTGGAAGGGACACATGTTTCTCGAGAAAAACTTCTAGAATATCGAAAACCTGTCGTTCTTATGGCCATGGGATTAGTATTTACAACTGTGATTGGAGTCGGCTTTTTCATCCATTGGATTTGGCCTAATTTACCGATGCCAGCTGCTTTTGCTATTGCAGCTATTTTATGTCCGACAGATGCAGTTGCTGTATCAGCCATTACTAAAGGTAAAGTATTACCCAAAGGGTCTATGGCAATTTTAGAAGGAGAGTCTCTATTAAATGATGCTGCAGGTATTATTTCTTTTAAAATTGCAGTCACTGCCCTGGTGACAGGTAGTTTTTCAGCTATGAATGCAATTGGTCAGTTTCTACTCTCAACATTTCTTGGTATTTTAGTAGGTGCAATAATTGGCGCTTTAGTCGTCAGTTTACGTGTTTACCTCACTTCTAATAAAGGTTTAAAAGATAGTAATACATTGACTTTCATCCAATTACTTACTCCTTTTGTCATTTATTTTATTGCTGAAGAAGTTCATGCTTCTGGGATTATTGCAGTTGTGGTAGCTGGGTTGATTCATGGTTTAGAACGAGATCGTCTCATTCGCGCTCAAACTGAATTACAAATGAACTACAATCAAATTTGGAATACATTAAGTTATGCATTAAATGGCTTTGTCTTCGTCGTTTTAGGATATATTGTGCCAGAAGTTATTTTAGAAATTGTACGTAATGAACCACAAAATTTAGTTTTTCTAATTGTGGTAGCATTCCTTATAGCATTTGCCATCTATATCTTTAGATTTATTTGGGTCTATGTTTTGTTCAAAGATTTTTACTATCCGAAAAATGTTGAAGCATATCTCGATGACGAAGAAGAAACACAACCACCAAAACGGAGTCGTTATGCATTTATTATGACTTTGTGTGGCATTCATGGAACGATTTCATTGTCAATGGCATTAACATTACCATTCATTATTAACGGCAATCAGAACTTTGATCATAGAAACGATTTACTATTTATTGCTTCAATGATGGTACTCATCAGTTTAATTTTTGCACAAATGATTCTTCCGTTCATTACGCCATCCAAACAACAATCACACTTCAAAGGTATGAGTTATCAATCCGCTAAAATTTTCATGATTCAACATGTTATTCACACATTAAAAGAAAAAGCAGCTACGCACAAAGATATCGATTATCGACCTATTCTGAATCAATATTTTAATGAATTATCATTTTTAATCGACATGGAAAGCGATGATAAAAATACGAAAGAATTACATCGATTAAGAGACATTGCAGAAGAAGTTGAAACTGAGACGCTTCAACAGTTAATTAAACAGGAGCGTATTACTAAAAAAGATTTAAGTGATTATCGCAAAGTAATGGAATTTACACAATCATTTAGAGAAATGTCTTTTATTGAGAAATTAAATCGTTTTAGTAAGTTAATCATACTTAGATTTAAAGCGCGAAAAGATTCACATCATAGTGTGAATCAATCCTCATTTGAACAACAGCGCTATACTGACAGAAAAGAATTAAGAAATAACTTTAAAAAAGTACAACACATTATACGTATTGTTAACCGTCAGGTGACTTTGAGACTTCAAGAAGAACAAAATAGCACAAATGTTCTCGAAGTCAGTTTAATTATCAACCAATATTACGCACTATCACGTACGTTAAGACAACATCATAATCGAAAACATCAACGTGAAGAAAATAAATTTATGCATGAATTAAACACTCAACAACAATATGATGCTAAATTAGATGCATTGTATACTCAGCGTCAAATTTTAGACGAATTGATTTCTAAAAATAAAGTTACCAATGAAATTGCCACGCAATTACGTGAAAATATTAACTATAATGAAATTGTACTTGCCAATGAATTAAATCATTAATATATAGAAAGAACTCAAGAGACCTGTATCTCTCGAGTTCTTTTTATTTTCTTCTACTTTTGTAATTTATAAGGAACCGTCGCTAAAATAACATTTTTTTGATAGAATAAATGCATTTTTAATCGCAAACTCGTTTGATTGTGTAAAAAGTTATGCCATGGTTTTTTAGGAATAAATTCAGTGACAACCACTGTGATGACATAGTTTTGAGCATTCGCTTTTTTATTAATTTTATCGATAAATCGAGAAATCGGACGAATGACACTGCGATATTCTGAGTGTAACGTCACTAGTCTAATATCTGGATATTGTTTGTTCCATTTTTCAATAAATAAATTATCAGTTTGGTCTCCGAAAGATACATGTACAGCAATCACATCATCTGCAATCATATGTGCATAATAAATAGATTTATTTAATGCTGTAGTGATCGTATTAACGGGTACAATCGCTAGATTTTTATCAACTACTGGCATATCTTGAACAATTTTAGTTGTGCTAAGTTGCTCAGCAATATCCTTGTAGTGTCTATTAATACGCGTAAATATATATACAACAATCGGTAAAAAGATTAAGATTGGCCATACTTGGCTAAATTTCGTAATTAAGAAAATCATAAATACGATAAAAGTAATAGTCCCCCCTATAGAATTTGCAATAAGTTTAGTAGACCATCCTTTTTCACGACCACGAATCCATTTTAAAACCATTCCATATTGAGCTAGTGTAAAAGGAATAAATACACCTACTGCATATAAAGGAATAAGATTTTCAGTTTTACCATGGAAAAAGATAATAAGCAACATTGCACAAATGCCTAATGTAATAATTGAATTTGAATAACCTAAACGGTCTCCTCTTACGTTAAACATACGTGGCATATATTTATCTTTTGACATACTTGCAGCTAACATTGGAAAGGCTGTGAATCCAGTATTAGCAGCAAGGACAAGAATCATAACAGTCGTTACTTGTACAAAATAATATCCTACATTATGCCCTAAAATATTCATTGCAAGTTGAGATAATACAGTTGTTTCAGTCTGTGGCATAATACCATACCAATATGCTAATCCCACAATACCTACAAGTAAGAAAGCTAATATCATTCCCATAGTAATTAACGTTTTAACTGCATTTTTAGAACCAGGATCTTTAAAGTTTGTTACTGCATTCGAAATAGCTTCTACACCTGTTAGAGATGATGCACCTGAAGAAAATGCTTTAAGTAATAAAAATAATGTGACACCTGGCACTGCGGTTCCTACTGTCGCATGCATATGAGGTTCAGCTTGTCCTGTTGCCACTTTCCATGTTCCAATAACAATCATGACTATTAATCCAAGTATAAATAAATAAACTGGATAAGAGAGCACAGTTGCTGACTCTGTTAAACCACGTAAATTCATTATTAGAATAAATAGTACTAATAAACATGCAATGAATACTTTATGGTGATATAATCCTGGAAACGCTGCGACAAAAGCATCCGCACCTGATGAAATACTTACTGCGACGGTTAAAATATAGTCTACTAATAAAGAGCCACCTGCAAGCAATCCCCATTTTTCTCCTAAATTTGTTTTAGAAACCATATACGCTCCTCCGCCTTTAGGATAAGCATATATAATTTGACGATATGATAGAATCAATGCCGCAAGTAGCACTAAAACAGCGGCCGCAATGGGCAATGTATACCAAGATGCAATAGCTCCAACCACAGATAAAGTAATTAAAATCTGTTCTGGACCATATGCTACTGAAGATAATGCGTCAGAAGATAAAATTGCTAAAGCCTTAAAGTTACTTATTTTTTCATTTTTTAAGTCTCTATTTTTTTTGGGCTTACCAATAATAAGTCTTTTAAATTGAGTGAACATAATCCATCCTTACCTCTTTTTATATTCATTTTTAATGGATAAAATATACTCCCATTTAGTGAAAAAGTATACATTTCCACGGAAATAATATAGTATAAATTACATTTTAAGTAACTTTTTACAATTATATTTTTGAAATATTTTTTTTACCAGTTTTAAAGAGGTGTCAACAGTATTTAATATTTGTATAGAGCCGTTTAAGTTTAAACTTGCTATACTATTTTTAGAGGTTTAATTTTAAGAAGTATTAAGTAAGGAAGTAAGGGAAAATGAGAAAGAAATTGATCATGATTGGGATGATTTTATTAGTAGGAATCATTATTCTTTCCATAGCTATTAAATTAAAATCTAGTTATTCAATGTTTAGTCCATCGTCACAAAGTGATATCGATAACATGATTGTTAATAAAATGAAAGACGATCATATTCCAGGAATGTCCGTTCTTATTGTAAAAAATAATAAGACGATTCTTAATAAAGGCTATGGTTTTTCAAATATTAAAAAGAAATCCAAAGTCACACCACATACGCGTTTTGAAATCGCTTCAAATACCAAAGCATTTACTGGTTATGCAATGATGCAACTTGTTGAGGCACATAAAATCAATCTCAATGATAAAGTCAGTCAGTATATTCCAGGTTTCTATATGAAATACAATCATAAAAAAGTAGATATCACAGTAGATCAATTGATTGCTCAAACAAGTGGTATTTCAGGAGACATCACAAATGATGACAACATCACAAAAGACACAAACAGTCTAGAAGGCCTTGTTCATAGTATCAAAGGACGTAACTTAGATGCTAAACCAGGCAAGCAATTTGAGTATTCCAACATGAATTATGATATTTTAGGTTTGATTGTTCAAAAGGCTTCTCATCAATCATATGCGAATTATTTAAGCACACATCTTTTCACTCCATTACATATGACGCAATCAACAGTAAAAGAAAGTAATATGAAAAAGAACAATGACGCTCAAGGGTATGTAATAAAAAAAGGAAAAGCTTATGCTGATAGTCCTGAATTTAATTTAGGAGATAATCCAGCTGCTTATATGATGACTAACACGAAAGATTTAGCCTCTTGGTTGAAGTTTCAACTTAATCCGCCAAAAAAAGTAGCATCATTAGTTCAACTAACGCATCAGCCTAAAGTTAAAGCAATAGATAATTCTCAAGACGTTCACTATGCAACAGGTTGGTTTATTGATGATAATCATTCAGAAACAATTGTATATCATCCTGGTACACTTGAAAACTATTCTTCATATATTATTTTAAATCCCAAAAAAGACTATGGCATTGTAGTTCTTGCTAATAGCTATTCAAAAAATGTAGCCGAACTTGCACAGCATCTCAATACACAAATGAGTAATGGTCAACATATTAAAACGTTACAATATCTTATTAATCAGTGGAATATCGTATTTATCATCATCACTATTATTTTACTGATAGCTGTAGCAAGTGTTTTTCTAATAATCTATCGCTTAATTTTTAAATTTAAGTCTATTTATTTTAAAACGATGTCTGGTGGATTACTCATCAAAATAAGTATGATAATGTTAACTTTCATACTTATTTTAGCGATACTTCACTTACTTCCAATACTCTTATTATCAAATTCTGATTGGCGTTTTATGATGTCATGGTTACCATTACAAGCGAAAATAACATTATTTAGCTTCGTCTTATTACTGACAAGTCTATGGAGTTATTTTATCCTTAAAATCACAACGCTATCCAAACGACCAATATAGTCTATTAAAACATGTATTTCTTCTTTTCTTCATTATTATGTTAAGCTTATATCACTAAGACTAAGATTATTAAAGACCAGTGTATAGGAGTTTAAATATGAAAAAGAAATGGTTCTTATTACCGATGTCCTTAATAATGCTTGCAGGTTGTGACTATTCTCATAAAGAACAACAACACGGCCTGTTTTATACTGTATTTGTAAAACCAATGGATGCTTTACTCCATGTCTTAGGACATGCATTCAATGAAAACTATGGTTTAGCTATTATCGTCATTGTATTTATATTGCGTTTAATACTGATGCCACTCATGTGTATTCAAGTAAAAAATATTCATGTTATTCGTGGCAAAACAGATGTCGTAAAACCAGAAATTAATAAAATCCAAGAAAAAATTAAAGAAGCTCAATCGCCTGAAGAACGACGTGCAGCAAATAAATTATTAATGAAAAAATATAATGAGTATGGAATCAATCCTTTTAAAAATTTAATTGGCACATTTCCAATTTTAATTCAAATTCCAATTCTTCTCGGATTATATACGTCAATTAAATATCCAACAAGTGGTGGTATTACTCAGCATCCTCATTTTTTATGGTTTAATTTAATGCATACTGATATCATCATGACCATCATTGCAGCTGTGATGTATTTTATACAACCTCTTGTCAACTCAATCCATTATCCTAAAAATGAACGTCGATCTTATTATGTCATGATGGTCTTATCCCCTTTATTTATTACTTATGCATCATTACATTCAGCATCAGCGTTAAGTTTATATTGGGCTATAAGTGCAACGTTTTTAATTATTCAAATGCATTTTGCTCATAGTCATTATGCAAAAGTCGGTAAAATTGAGGGAGAAAAATTAAGACAACGCATAGAAATAAAGCGTCAAACTACTTCAGAAACATCCTCAGACACTTCTAACCATTGATAAGATTAATTATATAAAAAGGAAGAGCGAAACGCTCACGCTCTTCCTTTTTTATTTATCGATGACTATTTCGTATTAAATCAATCGTATTCATCCAAACAATATGACCTAATAATTCTGAAATGCGTTCTTCTTTAGGTAAATCTTTAACTTGTGGTGTTAGATTTAATTTAGGTAGTATATATTCATGAAAAGCAATATGAATCAAAATACCGAAGAATGTGCCTCTTAATGTCGTCACTTTTGGACACTTTTCAGCAAGTAATCCATATACGATAGCATTTGCAATTGAAAAGCCATAATGAATGCCCATGACAGTTATAGGTATATCGTTCTCGTTATAACGGTACGTAGCATGTTTAACATTGTTAGGTAAATTCAATTTATGCAGTAATGTCATTGGTGGTGGTTCTTCTTCACGTTGTGGTGTTCTAGGAGGGATGAGTGCTTCCCATCCCATTTTAACTGCACCGCTTAATAATCCGCCAATAACGCCCGTCATGATAACTCTTTTCGTTGATTGTTTCATTAATTTCACAACTCCTTATCTCACTATATATTATATTTACCCTTAATGATTACAAATTAAAAAGTGAGTTAATCACTTTTAACTCACTTTTGCACTCTATTTACTTAGCTTGACGTTGCTCTTCTTTGGCATGTACCATGTTCGCTACAAATTGATTAATTGGCGCATCGATATGATGTTCTGAACCTAAGCGAGCCACTGCTCCGTTAATGTAATCAATTTCAGTACGTCGATTATTATTAATCAAATCTTGATACATTGATGGGAAATGTGGACCTACTTTATCATTTAAATCGATAAGATAGTGATAGACTTCATCTGCATTTAAATGTACATCATCAACAGTAGCAACTTCTACTATCTCTTTAGTAATGTCATATACAAGTTTTCTTGCGTATTCACTTTCATTTAATGTTGATAAACGACATTCTAAAATGGTACATAGCGCATTTGCTGTACCATTTACACAAATCTTCTTCCAAATAGATTGTTGCAAGTCCTCACTTTTATGTGGATTAAGCTTTGCTTGTTCTAATAGATTATATATCACTTCAACATTATTCTGTCCCTCTGGCAAAAGAGAACCTATCTCTACTGGACCACTACCCATTAAATGAGTATGTCCAGGTGATTCTAATCCGGCCGTCCATGTAGTTACACCACGAACAATACGTGATTTATCTACATAATTTACAATACGGTCTTCATGTTTTAAACCATTCATTGTACACACCATAATTGTTGTATCATGAATATGTGGCTGGATATGTGTTAACATGCTCTCAAGTTGCATAGCTTTTGTAAATAAAAATACAATATCAAATTGAAGATCACTTGGTATTTCTGTATCTTGATACATAGGAATGTTTAAATGATAGTCTTCTCCATTTATATCAATATGTAAACCTTCATGTTTTACAGCTGTTGCTTGTGGCTCCCAACCATCAATGAGTGTAACATCATTACCTTGGCGATATAACATTGCACCGAAACCACTTCCCAACGCTCCTGAACCAGCAATTGCTATTTTCATAACATTCGACTCCTTCTTTTAATATTATTTTTAAAATACTACTTTAATAAAGTATCGTCAATAATATAAACAGAATATTCTAAATAATTTGATAAAATTAGAACTATTTTTATTTTTCAATAATTGATGTAGAAGTCATTATCACTCTGTATAAGGACTCATTATTATGTTTACATTTATTCTTTTATCAATAAAAAAATCTGAGGCACTCTAGCGCACCTCAGATTTAAATGGTATGAATATCCAGTTTTAATTAAGCACGTTTAGTTTTACTTGGAATTAAGAAGAAAATGACAAAGAAAGCAGTTAAAACGATGATGGCATTAAAGAGTACGCCCGCCAAACCTCCAAGTTCTAAATTCATTTTCGCTGCACAAACACCATAAATCGTACTTGATAAAGCTACACCAAATGCATTTCCTAATGATGAAGCCATTTTATACAATCCAGAGGCAACCCCCACTTTATCATCTGGCGCTTGATCAACTGCTGTATCTGTAGATGGTGTTGCATACATACCGAGCCCAATACCAAATAGTAGGTAACCAATAATACTTGAAATAATATAAAACAAATTAGGTAAGAAGGTTAGTGATAAAAGTAGTAACCCTAAAAATGTAGATCCACTACCTATGAGCAATGGCTTTTTAGCACCTAATTTTTGTAATAGTTTTTCACCTACACGAATCATTACAAGAACTGCTACTAAATAAGTGATAGAGATTAATCCTGCTTGTAATGAAGTGAAACCTAAATGACTTTGGTAGTATGTATTTACTACGATGAGCGTACCACCTGCTACTCCATTTAACATGAAATTTGAAAGTGTAGCACCACTATATCCTTTATTCTTAAATAAACTAAAATCAACAAGTGGGTTCTTAGTTTTAAATTCACGAAGAACAAAGAATATACCAGCAATTAAAAATATTCCAAATAATGATAGAATGACAGGTGATAATAATCCACGATCAGATGCTTGTGTTACCATCACATTGACACTTAATAATGTAATAACTAATAAAATCAAACCTATAACATCAAATTTTGAACCGCTATTGTCTGTATCAGTATCTGGTTCATTTTTTGTTTCTGGTGTGTGTTTAATTAAGAAAAATGAAAGTATCGACAAAGCAATAGAAATAATAAAAATCCATTGCCATCCTATTGTTGAAGCGATCAATCCACCGAACAATGAACATATTCCACTTCCGCCCCATGAACCAATAGACCAAAAACTTAATGCACGTTGTCTTTCTTTTCCTATGTAATATTCATTAATTATCGCAAGAGTTGATGGCATAATGAATGCACCTGATAAACCTTGCAAAGCACGTCCAATCAGTAATAACCATGGAACTGGTGTAATAATCAATAATAATGAACCAATGATATTTAAGCCTAGTCCCAAATAAGTCATTTTGACGCGACCAAATTTATCAGCAACATCTCCAGCACCTACAATAAACAAACCAGAAAATAAGGCAGATAAGCTCACTGCAATATTAATGGTACCCAAATCGGTATTAAATGATGATTGTAGTGTGGGCACAATATTAAGTAACGATTGCGCAAACAACCAAAATGTTAATACACTAATAATAATTCCAACGAGTAACCGATTATCTCCCTTAAATTCTTTTGAAGACTCCATTATAAAAAAATTCCTCCTACTTTGCCCAAAAACTATATAATTTTAAACTACATTAAAATTTTATCATAGCTTACTATAATGGGATATAAAAATCTTTTTTTCTTTTTAAATATTATTTTCCAAAATAAATTATCATTTATTATAAATTAAGTGCTAAGTATTTATAATTAAACATTTTAAACTATCAACTTTAAATTTTCCATACTATAATAAAAAGTGTAGTAAAACTTTTGAATTTTATTAATATACTTAATAGGTGCAAAAATGTTTAATTTATTTATTTTATTACTTGAACGTGTAGGCTTAATTATTATTATTGCTTACATTTTAATGAATATTAATCACTTCAAGACGATTATGAGTGCACGTGAAAAATTACGTGCTCAAATAGAACTCACCATTTTATTTTCATTATTCGCAATTATTTCTAACTTTACTGGAATTGAAATTGAGCATGGCAAAATTATTTCTAGTAATATTTACTATCATCTAAATAACGAAACGTCACTTGCGAATACACGAGTATTAACGATTGGAATGTCTGGTTTAATTGGTGGTCCTTTTGTGGCGATTATCGTTGGTATTATTTCGGGCTTATCACGAATCATCATTGGTGGAGCAAATGCTTATACTTACCTATTTTCATCAGTCATCATTGCCTTAATTTCTGGATTTTATGGATATCGCACCATGAGACATAATCGTTATCCAACTGTTTTAATAGGTGCAATGATTGGATTAATAAACGAAAGTATTCAGATGGCTTGTATTTTAATTTTTGCTGATGATGTTTCTAATGCTTGGTCATTGGTAAAATTTATTGCTTTACCGATGATATTAATTAATAGTATTGGAACTGCGTTATTTTTATCTATTATTCTGTCTACTTTAAAACAAGAAGAACAAACACGTGCAATTCAAACTCATGACGTCCTTGAATTAGCAAACAAAACACTACCTTATTTTCGTTCAGGATTAAATGAAAAATCTGCTCGTCCTGTAGCTGAAATTATACTGAGGCTAATGAAAGTATCTGCTGTGGCAATTACTAATAAAACCGATATTTTAACACACGTAGGTGCGGGTAGCGATCATCATGTCGCTAAAAAAGAAATTATTACTAATTTATCTAAAGAAGTCATACGCACAGGTCAATTAAAAGAAGCCAATTCAAAAGAGGACATTGGATGTAATAATCCGAATTGTCCGCTTCGAGAAGCTATCGTTGTACCCTTAATGACGCATGGAAATGTCGCAGGTACCTTAAAATTTTATTTTACAGACTATAGTCATATTACAACATCAACTAAACAACTTGCTCGAGGTTTAGCAGATATTTTTTCAAGCCAATTAGAACTGGGACTTGCCGAAACGCAAAGTAAATTATTACGGGATGCTGAAATTAAGTCTCTACAAGCTCAAGTTAATCCACACTTTTTCTTTAATGCGATTAATACCATTTCAGCACTTGTACGTATTGACAGTGAAAAAGCACGCAAGTTACTTTTACAATTGAGCCAATTTTTCAGATCAAACTTACAAGGTGCGCGCAATAGTACGATTACTTTAGAAAAAGAATTACAACAAGTCAAAGCATATTTATCATTAGAACAAGCACGTTTTCCAGATCGATTTACAATTAAATATCATATTGATGATGCCTATAAACAAGTGTTAATTCCACCATTTATCATTCAAATTTTGGTGGAAAATGCAATTAAACACGCATTCAAACATCGTCGAAAAGATAACATCGTTTGTGTAGACGTTCAATACAAAGAAGCCTCATTAAAAATATCAGTTAGTGATAATGGACATGGTATAGCGCCTGAAAAATTACCCTCACTTGGACAAATCAGTGTGGCTTCAGAAACTGGAACTGGCAGTGCATTAGAAAACTTAAATCGCCGTCTCACTGGTTTATATGGTTCTAATGCAAAGTTACACTTTGATACATCTAATCATGGAACAACAGTATCCTGTATGATTCCATACCATTTAATAAAGGAGGAACGTTAAATGAGGACACTTATTGTTGACGATGAGCCATTAGCACGTAATGAATTACATTACTTATTAAATGAAATATCTAGTTTCGAAATAATCGATGAAGCTGAAAATATTGAAGAAACTCTAGAAAAACTACTCTGTCATACCTATGATTTAGTGTTTTTAGATATTAATTTAATGGATGAAAATGGGATTGATTTAGCTCATAAAATTCGAAAAATGAAACACCCCCCTTATATCATTTTTGCTACGGCACATGATACGTTTGCAGTAAAGGCATTTGAATTAGATGCAGTTGATTATATATTAAAACCTTTTGAATTAGAACGGATTGAACAAGCAGTTCAAAAAGTAAAACGATTATTAAACGCTAAACAACAGGTTCAAACATTGTCTGACCCTATTCACTCTCCACAATCACAAACGAGTACTTCTTCTTATAATAATAATCAAAGTGTACTTCCTATCGAAGTGGATGAACGTATTTATGTCATTAATTTAGACGATATTGTTGCGATTTCTGTGAACAACGGAATTTCGACTATTACGACTTTTAAAAAAACATATGAAACGACAGAACCACTCAATTATTATGAGAAGAAATTACCTAAGCAATTGTTTATAAAAATTCATAGAGCTACAATTATTAATAAGCAGTATATCGAAAGTGTCGAACACTGGTTTAATTATACGTATCAAGTGACAATGACAACGAATGTTAAATTTCAAGTTAGTCGTTCATTTATGAAATCATTCAAACAAGAAATTGGTCTTGTTTAATATCTATTCTAAGTTAGCTTTTAACCTAACGCTTCATATGATCAAGTGTTAGATTAAAAGCTTTTTTAATGACCTCATAGCTTATTTGTTGTTCTATAAACACTTTCTGATTTTCAACTGGGAAATACTGCAACTCACCTATTAATTTTCGTAACTCACTTCTAAATTCAACTCAAGAAAGCGTTTTCATTTTATACTACCATCAAGAGAAAAGAAAAAGAGGGAGAGTATCAATATGGCGAAAAACAATTCAACTACCGCTAATACTCAGAGAGATAAGAAAGCAGGTAAAACTTACAATTTCTTTATCCAAGTATTAACTATTGTTGCTGTATTATTTGTTTCAAAAATTATTGAATCATTTATTCCGTTTCCAATGCCTGCATCGGTAATCGGACTCGTATTATTATTTATTTTATTAAGTGCAGGAGTCGTAAAATTACGTCAAGTAGAGGGTGTGGGGACCGCTCTAACAAATAATATCGGCTTCTTATTCGTACCAGCCGGTGTATCAGTTATTAATTCGTTACCACTTTTAAGTCAACATCCAATTTTAATTATTCTATTAATTATTATTTCAACATTATTATTATTAGTCAGTGTGGGCTATGTATCACAATTATTTGTAACAAAAACATTATTCCCTACTGAAGAACAAAATGAAAAAACACGACTTAAGGAGGAAAACTAATGGCTGATCACTTAGGTATTACAACACCTTATTTTGGTATTTTAGTCTCATTAATTCCATATATTATTGCACAATATTTCTATAAAAAAACAAATGGCTTTTTCCTACTGGCACCTTTATTTGTAGCGATGGTGGCAGGAATTGTCTTTTTAAAAGTAACAGGTATTAGTTATGATAACTATAAAATTGGTGGAGATATTATCAACTTCTTCTTAGAAGCTGCAACAATTAGTTTCGCGATTCCACTTTATAAAAAACGTCAAGTACTTAGAAAGTATTGGTTACAAATTTTTGGTGGTATTGCTGTGGGTACACTAGTAGCTTTAATCTTAATCTATTTAGTTGCAACATTATTCCACTTAGGTGATCAAATTAGTGCGTCTATGTTACCTCAAGCTGCAACAACTGCGATTGCCTTACCAGTATCTGACGGTATCGGTGGTGTAAAAGAATTAACATCATTAGCAGTTATCCTTAACGCTGTCGTTATTTCAGCATTAGGTGGAAAAATTGTAAAAATGTTTAAAATTTCAAATCCAATTGCACGTGGTTTAGCTCTTGGTACAAGTGGACACACACTTGGTGTTGCCGCTGCTAAAGAACTAGGAGAAACAGAAGAATCAATGGGAAGTATTGCAGTAGTAATTGTAGGTGTGATTATTGTTGTAATCGTACCACCACTTGCTTCACTATTATTCTAATAAAAAAAGCGTTGCTGACGAACTAAGTAACAACTTAGTCATCGTCTAAGCAACGCTTTTAATTTATCTTAAACTTTGTACTTGTTTACTAGAACGATGTGTGGGATCTAATTTTTTCTCTAATAAACGTAGACCAATATCAATTAAAATCGCAATTAATGCAATTGGAATCGCACCTGCAAGAATAAAGACTGTACCATCAGTAGAATTCGTTCCACGAATAATAATGTCCCCTAGCGTCGGTGCACCAATAAATGAACCAATAGCAACAATTCCTATTGCTACAACAAGTGCAATACGAATACCACCGATGATTACAGATAGCGATAGTGGAAGCTCAATCATACGCATAACTTGGTTATTAGTCATTCCCATACCTTTACCTGCGTCTTTAATATTGTAGTCAACTTCTGTAATACCTGTGTAGGTGTTTTTTATGATCGGTAGCAAGGCATATAAAAATACTGCAAATACAACTGTTGATGGACCGAGTCCTAACGCCAACATAAGTATGGCAAGCATTGCAATAGCTGGCACAGTTTGAATAATATTAGCAATAGTAATCACTGGCCATGCTATTTTTGAATAACGCGCAATTAAAATACCAATTGGAATGCCAATAATACAGGCAAACAATACTCCATATATAGACATTAATAAATGTTTAAAAAAGAGTTCCATCAGATAGCCAAAATTCAAAGTGTAATATTCATAAAGCGAACTTAACACATTCCCTTTCACTGTTATTGACCACCTTTCTTATCTTCAAAATAGTTATGTTTTTTAACAAATTCTTCTGCAATGACGGCTGGTTCTTTTCCCTTTCCATCTGCTTCATAATTCAGTTTTTGCATTTCTTTTGTACTTACTGTATCTTCTAATTTTGTCAATGCTTTATCAATTTCAGGATGCTCTTTAATTAATTCTTCTGTAACTAATGGACTGCCATCATATGGAGGGAAAAAGCTACGGTCATCTTTTAAAATTTTCAAATTATATGCCGCAATACGGCCGTCTGTGGAGTAACCAACAGCAACATCTAATTTTTTGTTTTTAAGTGCATCATACACTAAACCAATTTGCATTGGACGTGCACTTTTGAACTTAAAACCATAGTCTTTTTGGAAAGCTGGATATCCATCTCCAGCACGGTTCATCCATTGCGTATCCATACCTAAACTTAATTCATCTTTATATTTTTTTAAATCTGATACTTTTTCTAAATGATATTTATCAGCAACTTCTTGTGTGACCATAAATGCATATGTGTTTTCAAATCCAAAAGAATTATAATATTTTTGGTCATATTTCTCTTTAAATAATCGCTGCGACTCATCCATTGCTTTTTTAGTATCCTTTGTGGGTGGTGCATCGAGTACACTAGTCAATTCTGTACCTGTGTAACGAACTGCTGACATATTAGCATCTCCACGCATAAGTGCATTATGTTGAATAATACTTGAACCTAAATTGCCAATAATTGAAGGCTTAACTTCTCCATTTGTATAATGCTCAATCATTAATTTTTCAATATTTGCCATAATCTTGGTTTCACTAGTTTCAGTTGATGTGATTTTCACACTGTCTTTCGAATTACTGTCACCTAAACCGGGTAACCCGCATCCAGATAATACTACGAGAGACAATGCAAGAACGATAAATATATATTTAATATTTTTCATAGCTGTTCATTCCTCCCTTTTAAACTATCTAGATACTTTAAGTCCTTTAGGCACAGCCCATTTTTCAACTAAAGATAATAAGAAATCAATAAGTAGTGCTAGACACGTTACTAAAATAGCGGCACTAATGATCATTGGCGGTTCATATAAGTTTAATCCATTAAATACTAAATCACCTAAACCACCTGCACCAATGTAACTCGCAAGTGTAGCCCAACTAATGACATACACACTTGATAAACGTATACCACTAATAATTAATGGCAAGGCAAGGGGTAATTCCACATCTTTCATTAATTGAAGTTTTGTCATCCCCATACTTGTTCCAGCTTCAATAATGTTTTTATCAATATTTTGAACGCCTAATACTGTATTATTTAAGATAGGTAATAATACATAGATAAATAAAGCTACAATTGCTGGTGTCTTGCCTACACCAAAAATTGGAATCATAAGCGCTAAAATGGCAAGTGTTGGTACCGTTTGAAGTACACCTGCAATAGTCAATACAACATTCGCCGTACGTTTTGTTTTTGATAATAAAATACCAAGTGGTACAGCTACGACAATAGCAATAAGTAACGAAATAATAGAAATATAGAAATGTTCTATCGTTTTCGATACGAGTTCTTCTCCGTATTGTGCAAAAAAGTCTCTCATTAACGATCCACTCCCGTATCATCCGTATGATGGGTATGTTCTCTATCTGTTCCGTTCATAATATCTTCATGATAACGTTGTGTACCTTGCGATGTTAAACGTTGTTGCGTTTCATTTTGACGTTCATTCTCTCGCTCAATTTCATTTGAATAGGTTTTAGAAGAGTGACTCGTTTCATTCTCTTCACCCCAAATGGAGTCATACACAATATCTACTAAGTTTGCTCGTGTAATCAGTCCAATTAATGTATGATGATCATCTACTACAGGCACATTACGTACATTACGCTTTAAAATAGTTCGTACTGAATCTTGTAGTTTTGAATCGATATGTACTTTATAAACATCACGCTGCATCGTATCAATTAATTCTTTACCTTGACGTAATCCTTGATTTATATCTTCAATATCTAAAAAACCTAAAAGACGATTTTTATTATTCACTACAAAAATAGTATCTATACGATGGTTTCTCATAATATTGACTGCATCATTAAGAGAATCGTCAGCTTGAATAGTAATTGGTTTGATCATTGCATCTTCAACCGTTCTCATGTTTGGTCGATCTTGAATCAGTCTATTTTGTCCAATAAATTCTCTAACAAAATCATTTGCTGGATATCTTAAAACATTGTCCGGTGTATCATATTGAACGATCTGGCCTTTCGACATAATACAAATTTTGTCTGCTAGCTTAATCGCTTCATCCATATCATGAGTTACAAAAATAAACGTTTTTCCTAACTTTTTTTGTAAATCTTTAACTAAATCTTGTAACGTATCTCTAGTTATAGGATCTAATGCACCGAACGGTTCGTCCATCAAAATAATGTCTTGTTCTGCTGCAAGCGCTCTAACTACACCAATACGTTGTTGTTGTCCACCCGACAGTTCAGACGGATAACGATCTAAATAATCCTCAGGTAAATCGACTAATTTAATCAACTCTTTTGCTTTAGCATCTTTCTTTTCTTTAGACCATTTTAAAAGTTTTGGAACGAGCACAATATTTTCTCTGATAGTCATATGTGGCATTAATCCAATTTGTTGAATCACGTATCCAATACTACGACGTAATTCTACTGGATTCATGCTACGTACATCTTTACCATTCATTTCAATTGAACCCTCTGTAGGTTCAATCATGCGATTAATCATTCTTAATGCTGTTGTTTTACCACTACCACTTGTTCCAATAAATGCAACAAATTCTCCAGCTTCAATATTTAAAGAAATATTATCGACTGCTTTCTTATTTCCAGAATAAATTTTAGTAAGGTTCTTTATACTAAGCGTCATAGGATGTCCCCTTCTATCGTATTAATGATGGAAAATTTTAAATACAAAAAAGCCAAAGTATTCTATTTTTGATTGTCTCAATCAAGAACCATATGGCCATTGCGTAATAAAGTTTTAAAAAATTGAATTTTAATAGAAATCGTTAAAATTCCACCACCTATACTTATATACCCTTTATAATTTTTTGAAACATTATTTATACGTAATAATTAATTTTTTTACCTAATTATTTTTTTAAATTTTTAATTTTAATATTCCTTATATACAACTATTCATTGTAGAAAGTACATTCTAACCTTTTTATATTGTCTACAATTAAAATTCGCAAAATTGTCAAATTATTCTAAAGTGTGTAACAATTCGTTTATATATATTTGAATTTCTGAGTTACTCGTATTAATCTATAATTGTAAAGTGTTTTTATTATGAAAGGGATGTTATATATCATGAAAGCAGCAGTATGGTATGGTCAAAAAGATGTTCGCGTTGAAGATCGTGAACCAAAAGAATTAAAAGATAACGAGGTAAAAGTTAAAGTATCTTGGGCTGGTATTTGTGGTACTGACTTACACGAATATTTAGAAGGTCCAGTATTTATTTCAACTGACAAACCTGATCCATTCTTAGGTCAAAAAGCACCTGTAACTTTAGGACATGAATTCTCAGGTATCGTTGAAGAAGTGGGGAAAGACGTTACAAAATATAAAAAAGGCGACCGTGTCGTTGTAAACCCAACTGTTTCTGCACGTGAAAAAGAAGAAAATTTAGATTTATATGATGGGTATACATTCATCGGATTGGGTTCAGATGGTGGTTTCGCTGAATTTACTAATGCACCTGAAGACAATGTGTATCACTTACCTGAAAATGTGTCTGCTCAAGAAGGTGCATTAGTTGAACCAACAGCAGTAGCAGTGCAAGCTGTTAAAGAAGGTAACCTATTATTTGGTGATACAGTGGCTATCTTTGGTGCAGGTCCAATTGGTTTATTAACAGTCGTTGCAGCTAAAGCAGCTGGTGCTAGTAAAATCTTTGTATTTGATTTATCAGAAGAACGTTTAGCTAAAGCTAAAGAAGTGGGCGCAACTCACGTTGTAAACTCTGGTCATACTGATCCACTAGAATTCGTAAACGAACATACTGAAAACGGTGTAGATGTAACCTTTGAAGTAGCTGGTGTTGGCGTAACATTAGCACAATCTGTAAAAGTAACACGCCCAAGAGGTAGTGTTGTCATTGTTTCAATCTTTGCACACGAAGTTAACTTTGATCCAATGTTATTGACAAACTCTGGTGTTAAATTAACGTCTACTATTGCTTATACACCAACTACATTCCAACAAACAATTGATTTAATCGCAAATGGCAGCTTAGATGTTAAGAGCGTTGTAACAGATAAAATTGAATTAGCTGACATCGTTGAATCAGGATTCAATCAATTAGTGAATGATAAATCACAAGCTAAAATCCTAGTTAAATTAAATGGTGACCAAAAATATTAATTAAATGTTTTAACCCTGTAAAGAAGTTTTCCTTCTTTATAGGGTTTTTTTGTATTATTTCAAGTCATACGATTCTGTGCCTATCATCTATCTTTTTATTTATCTCTCATTCCCTTTCTACATCGGTTTCACTACATACTTTTTCATAACATTATCATCATTATATTATAGAAAAAATTTAATAAACTCCTTTTAATAATATTTTGAAATCTCTTAAATATTTAGTTTGACTAATTAAATGATAAGCGTATAATTATATCGTGTTTTTTTATAAAAAATAAAATAAATTAAAAGGAGTATTTATGGGAAAGAATAAAAGCGATAATAAAATTAGCCTAACGCAACTTGTGTTACTCGGTTTAGGTTCGTTAATTGGTTCTGGTTGGCTCTTTGGAGCATGGGAAGCATCTTCAGTAGCTGGACCAGCAGCCATTATCTCATGGGTCATAGGCTTCATAGTTATTGGAACGATTTCTTATAACTATATTGAAATAGGAACAATGTTTCCACAATCCGGTGGAATGAGTAACTATGCTCAATATACACATGGGTCATTACTTGGCTTCATTGCTGCATGGGCAAATTGGGTATCACTCGTAACGATTATTCCAATTGAAGCAGTATCTGCAGTCCAATATATAAGCTCTTGGCCTTGGGACTGGGCTAAGCCAACTCAGGCATTGATGCATAATGGTTCTGTAAGTACAATTGGTTTATTTGTTGTTTACATTATCATCATTGTCTTTTCATTATTAAATTATTGGTCTGTAAAATTATTAACATCATTTACAAGTTTAATTTCTGTATTTAAATTAGGTGTGCCACTCCTAACAATTATTATGTTAACGATCTCAGGGTTTGATGCAGGAAACTATGGTCATTCCTTGAATACATTTATGCCATATGGTAGTGCACCTATCTTTGCAGCAACAACAACATCAGGTATTATCTTCTCATTTAATGCATTCCAAACGATCATTAATATGGGCTCAGAAATTAAAAATCCTGAGAAAAACATTGCACGTGGTATCGGCATTTCACTAACATTAAGTGCAATTTTATATATTATCTTACAAAGTACATTTATCACTTCAATGCCACAATCAATGATTCATTCACATGGTTGGCACGGTATTAACTTTAATTCACCATTTGCAGACATGGCAATTTTATTAAGTATTAATTGGTTAGCCATTTTACTTTATATTGAAGCCGTAGTATCTCCATTTGGTACTGGTGTATCATTTGTAGCCATTACTGGTCGCGTATTAAGCGCTATGGAAAAAAATGGTCATATTCCTAAATTCTTAGGAAAAATTAATTCAAAATATAATATTCCACGTGTTGCGATTGCATTTAATGCTGTCATGAGTATTATCATGGTAACGTTATTCCGCGATTGGGGGGTACTTGCAGCTGTTATTTCAACTGCAACATTAGTAGCCTATCTTACAGGTCCTACTACCGTTATTGCGTTACGTAAAATGGGACCTAAATTGCATCGTCCCTTCCGTGGTAAATTATTAAAAATCATGGCACCTTTATCATTCGTATTAGCATCACTGGCCATTTATTGGGCAATGTGGCCTACTACAGCAGAAGTTATTTTAATTATTATTTTAGGTTTACCAATTTACTTCTTCTATGAATATAAAATGAATTGGAAAAATACTAAAAAGCAAATTGGCGGTAGCTTATGGATTATTGTCTATCTTATTTTATTAGCTGCTATGTCATTTATAGGTAGTAAAGAATTTAAAGGTATGAACTGGATTCACTACCCATATGACTTTATTGCTATTATTGTGTTGTCCCTCATTTTTTATAAAATTGGTTCTTCAAGTCACTTCAATAGTATTTACTTCAAACGTGCTAAGAAAATCAATAAAAAAATGAAAGATGGCTCACCAGAAGAAGCTGAAGCAGCTGCTAAAGGTAACGAATAATCATTCAAACGTCTGAAACAAGTTAGAGAATAGTCTCATCTTGCTTCAGACGTTTTTTTTAATGTTATATTAGATATAAGATAAGTATGGAGATGATACTGTTGACTTTAATTAAAACACATGGCGGAGATATTAAAGGCTATACTAAAGGGAAAATTAATTACTTTCTCGGGATTCCTTATGCTAATCAACCCATCAATGAACATCGATTTAAACACTCGAAATGCTTAAAAACTTGGGAAAAGATCATTGAAGCAACATCATTTAAATCTATACCACCACAACCACATAACAAACTCGAAACCTTCTTCTCATCACATGCTCAATTATTTAATCAAAGTGAAGACTGTTTATATTTAAATATTTGGTGTCAAAATAATCAATATAAAAATAAGCCTGTCATTATCTATTTTTATGGTGGTGGCTTTGTGAACGGACATGGTTCTCAGGAACTTTATACACCAGAACATATAGTTGCACAACATGATGTCATTGTCATTACGTTTAATTATCGTTTAGGTGCTTTAGGGTTTTTAGACTGGTCTTACTTCAATAGCGATTATAATAAAAACAATGGTTTGTCTGATCAAATTAATGCACTCAAATGGGTACATACGTTTATTAACTATTTCGGTGGAGATTCAAACAATATAACATTAATGGGACAGTCTGCTGGCAGTATGAGTATTATGGCATTAATGCAACGACCAGAATTAGATAAATACTATCATCAAGTGATGTTATTAAGTGGAACGCTACGTCTTGATTCTCATTTATTAGGACAAAAGAAAGCAGCCCATTTTGCCTATCTGAAAGATGCTTATTTTCCTAAAAAAAGAATGACTCACTTAACAACTTTAGATATATTATCATTAATGGCTTATGATGAAGCATCACGCGGAAAATCAAAAGGTCTTGAATTGATTTATGCACCTATTCAAGAGTCAAACATGTCTCGTCCTCTTTCTCAATTTACTAAACCGGTTGTTATAGGTACTACGAAAGAAGAAGGCAATATCTATATTCGTAATGAATCTAGAAAACTATCATCTGAGCGCTTTGTGGAAGTCATGAAATTAAATGATATACACCTTCACATTTCCCAAGCTCAAACTGGTAAAGACCAAGCCCGTATGGTGACAACTCATTATTTCGAAACACCTGCAATTTCATTTTTAAATCAACTTGACAACAATCCCCATTGTTGGAAATTACGTTTTGATTGGTGCCTTTCTAATGCATCACCGTTTCAATCTGCTTATCATATTTTAGATTTAGTGTTTTGGTTTGGAAAATTAGAGATTTTAAAAGCGCATGGTGTGAACTCATTAGAACATGAACGTCATCTCAGTAAACACATGATAGATGATTTAATCTATTTTGCGACATACCACACTATGCCGTGGCCATCTTATTCTCCTCAAACACCTTATTGTTATATATATAAATAAAAAGAAGCGGAACAATGAACTCAAAATGAATTCTGTTCCACTTCCTCCTTAATTTCTCATATAAGACATATTTTTTAAACTTAAGACAATAATAAGACCCATAGCTCCAACCATCGCGCTCACAATCGTGACTGCTTGAACAGAGATATTTGAAACAACGAGTCCTCCAATAATGCCTCCAAATCCTATTCCCGCATTCAGACTCGACATATTCCAACTCATCACTTGACTCGTATCACCTTCAACATGTTCAATCATACCACTTTGAATTGCTGGATTGGTACTCCACTGTACAATATTCCATATAAACAATCCAATTAATAATAGGGTAACAGTATGCAAAATAAGATTCATTATCAACATCATAACTATAAAAATAGAAAAGGCAATGATTAGCCAACGTTTACTGCTAAGTTTATCTGCTAATATGCCACCTAACGACGTACCAATCACTCCTGCAATCCCATTCACTAATAACGCCAATGATACAAATCCCATTTGATGACCATGATTCAAAATAAGAGGATTAATATAAACAAATGTCACAGAATTTGCTACTAAAATTAAAAAAGTAATTGCTAAATATTTGACTACCTCCACCGGTCTTAAAATTTTAGATGTATTTAGCTGTTTATTTGAAGTTGAACCCCATTGACGTTGAACTTGATTTAATTCTGATGTTGATGGTAAATACACCATCATCAGTACACCGACTATCACACTCACAATAATAATAAATAAGAACGTAAATCTCCAACCTATTGCATCTCCAATCATCGTACCGATCGGGACGCCAAATACGTTAGCCCCACTAAATCCAGTATAAACGACACCAATCATTTTTCCTCTGTTTTTAGGTATCGTTAACATCGCTGTTAAAGCTAAGACTTTAACGATAATGAGTGACGCTGCTGCTGAAGATAAGATACGTCCAATCACTAAAATAGTAAAGTTAGGCGCCATCGCAATCATGGCATTTCCAATAATAAATGCAACGAGTGTCCATAATAAGACCGGTCGTGCTGCAAAGCGATTTGTAAGCTTAACAAGTATGGGGCCACAAATAGCAAATGTTAATGCATATAAAGTCACAAGCTGACCAATAATCGCTTCAGAGACACCGAGATCTCCACTCATTAAATTCATAATTCCTGCAACCATCATCTCAACCATACCGACGATAAACACACTAATAATGAAGGTTGCCACTCGCATGACAGACATGCATAGAACTCCTTTCTTTCTATATTTTGGTATAAAAAAACAGTTACGCAATGGTAACCTTTATCATTCGTAACTGTTTCATTATATAATAATTTCTTAAACTTTTGTGCGAAAAAATGTGTCATTGAGATTTAGTTATTGTCTTTTATATTCGTTGTACGTGCTACGAGTTGATGACGTGCATTAAAGAATTGACCATAACTTAAATACGTTGCAATCAATGCAGACATAATCGTTGCAGCAGTATGAATAAATACAACAAGTAATTGGAATTTGATGGCTTGTAATGGTGCCATACCTCCAATAATTAATCCTGTCATCATACCCGGAATAGACACTAACCCATATGTTTTTACAGAATCGATTGTTGGAACAATCGCCAAACGAATACTTTCACGAATCGCCCCTTTAGATGCAAGCTTTGGCGTTGCTGCTAATGTTAACTTAGATTCAATATCATCTACATCTCGAACGAACGCACGATCTAAATTTTGATATGCCAAATTAATGGCAATTAAACCATTATTTGCAAGCATACCACCGATAGGAATGACATCATTTGCTTTAAAATCGATGGCACCAGCAAGCACTGTACATGCTAATGGAATTGCTGTTGATATAAATATAGAAACAAAAGAAATCCAAAACACATGATGCATAACAGGCGATGCACGATGAATTGTATTCCAAGAAGCGTTAATAATAATGACTAATACTGCAATCAATAATATCCATACTTGATCAATTTTAAAAATATATTCTAATATCAATCCTAAAATTAATAATTGAACCACCGCTCTAATCGAAGCGACGACTAAATCTTTGATAATATGTAAGCCTTCTTTATATGAAATAATAATAGGAATTAATAATAATAATGCTGTTAAACAAAGCGCTGTATTACTCATTATGACTTAACACCTCCTCATTTGTAATCTGACCATCTTTAATAGTAATTCTTCTTTGGAAGTTTCTCATACTTTGATCATTACTATGCGTAATCCATAATATAGCGACACCTTCATCTGCTAATTTAAAGATAATATCTTCAATTTTTTCTTTATTTTGCGTATCAAGTGCACTCGTTGATTCATCTAGGAGTAATATCTCTGGTTGATACATTAACTGGCGTGCAATAGCAATACGTTGACGTTCTCCACCAGACATATGTTCTACTTTTGAATCTAGACTATAGTTTGACAAGCCGACTTTATTAAGTAAATCATTCGCTTTATCTTCATCAAATTGATCATGATGCGTTAATGCTGGGAAAGCCATATTATCTTCTACTGTCGTTCCAAATAATTCACTTTGTTGCATCATGTAACTAATTTTAGAACGTAATTCTTCAGGACTGTACTCATCATATGGTTTTCCTTTAAATAATAATTCTCCTTCAGTCGGACTAATTAAATTGTTGAGTTGCTTTAAGAATGTACTTTTTCCGCTTCCAGAAGGACCAACCACTGCAACGGTTTCACCTTGATCTAATTTAAAATTAATATTATTGAGTATCGTTCGTTGATCGGCTTTGTAGGTCAGATGTTTTACTTCTAATAACACAAGCACTTCCTCCTTATCTTTACTCTTTAATGGGATGACATATTCTTTTTTATCATAACAAAAAAAGAGGCAAAGTAATGAAATTCAATGTTACTATTTTTTGAATTTCAATGACTCTACCTCTTACCCTTAACCCCAAATGATACTCATCATAATCGCTATAAAAGAAACAAAGTTATTTATCATATGAAGGGTAATTGTCATCGCTAAATTTCGACCACTTAAGTGATATGCCACAACAAATCCTGTAGCCATAATTATATAAGGACCAACTTCAAATGGTGATGATGCACTTGTCATATGTAATCCTGCAAATCCGAGTACTGACACGACATACATCACACCATACGTTAATTTTTTACCTAACTCATGAATTAACAAATGTCTGAATAATAATTCTTCTACAACAGGTGTAATAATCACAATATCTAAAAATAAAACAGGCCAAAGCCAATTGATTTCAAACATTTTAATAATCATTTTGTTATTTTCTGTATCATCAAACTGATATTGTTTCGGTAAAAATTCTACTAAATAACCATATACACCTTGTAATACATAAAGGGCCACCATCACAATAATAATGAGTGGAATATATTTTTTTAAAGCTTTAAAACGTGAGATGGCAATAGGAATAATGGTTTTGCGATGCATTAAATAAAAGACTA
Organism: Staphylococcus sp. AtDRG32; assembly: GCF_004365845.1. NCBI lineage: Bacteria > Bacillati > Bacillota > Bacilli > Caryophanales > Staphylococcaceae > Staphylococcus > Staphylococcus sp. AtDRG32. The sequence continues at coordinate 286,105 of NZ_SODE01000002.1, read as the reverse complement.
ATAATACAAGACATTGACCAATTAACGTAAAGACTTGCGCGTATCCTAAATAATATTTTGTAAATTTACTTTCCGATATATGACCACCTGTGATGCCTGAAATCATTGCCATCACAATAAATGTAAGAATCAATGGAAAAACAATATTCATGACTAAGTATGTAGGTATGAGCCAAAAATCACGTTTAACAATACGTTTTGAATCAAATTCATTTCTTATCGGTCGCTGTTCTGAGGTTTGGTAATATGTATCATTATGTTCCGAAGTCATATAACTCTCCTATTCTTTCTATTTAAACAAGCTTATCAATCATTGTAATAATAAATATGATGAATTGTACAGTACTATGATAAAGATAGGAGGCTACTAAATTTTCCCCACTTTTCATATATACCATCACTGCACCTATTGAAATAATCATGTAAGGGATGGCTTCCAATATTGAAATTAAATCATATACTTGAACAATAGTTTCTATTAACACACTAACAATCATCATTACTAAAAGATTAAATTTTTTACCTAATTCATGAATCAACAGATGACGAAATAGTAACTCATCAATTAAGGGGCGTAATAATACTACTGAAATAAAAGTGAATATCAGCGCACTTGGATGAATAAACAATCCTTCTAAACGACGTTGTGCTTGTGTGTCTACATAGCCAAAAGGATGCGGTAATATGTGTGCCAATGCATTAAAACCATAATATAACATCACACTAACCATTACGATGATGATCATAAATTTCAAATACTGATGAATCGCAATACGATATTGTCGTCGTACAACATTCGCAATATAAAACTTATGTAATGTGAAAAATAATCCTAACACAATAAATTGAGCAATCACAAAACTTAAACTTAGCATCACATTATATAAATAAGATGGCGGTGGTTGTTGGGTAACCATAGCCGTTACACCTAATACGCCAAAAACAATAATAATAGGCGTTAAAATTTGGAAAAAGATAAATAAAGGAATGAGTAGAAAATCCTTTTTTATTATTTTAGGACTACTCCATCGATTTTTTGATACCACTTGTGTAATCACATCTTTTTCTTTTTTCATATATCACCTCAACTATCTACGCATATAGTACTTTATCATTTAAACACATTATTGTCATAAGGGATTCTAAATTTTCCCTTATTTGATATTTAAAGATAAATATTAAATCTATTTATTTTTATTTGTAAATAAAATTTTTTGATGTAAGATTTACAGTATAAAGGGAATTGAGGGGGGATGGGCATGACAACATTACTTACTGTCATGCAATTTATAGTTAATATTCTTATTATGATGGTGTTACTTTCTATATTAATGGTTGGATTATTTCTTTTATTCAAAGATAAAAGACAAGAACAACATAGTGTGTTACGTAACTTTCCTGTATTAGGCAGAGTACGTTACTTTTCAGAGAAAATAGGACCAGAATTACGTCAATATTTATTTGCAAATGATACCGAAGGAAAACCATTTTCAAGAAATCAATATACTGATATCGTTTTAGCAAGTAAATATCATTCAAGAATGACTAGTTTTGGTACAGAAAAAATCTATGAAGAAGGCTTTTATATTCGAAACGCTATGTTTCCATTACAAAAATCAGAACTTCAAATTGATAACCATTCAATGATTTCAACATTTATTTATTCAATCGATAATGAACGATTGTTTAAGCGTGAAGAGCATCGTGAGAACAAACACATCGATCCTTATTATTTATCAGATGATCATGCAGTTATTATAGGCGAAGAATTAGCACATCCCTTTAAAATTAAACGTTTAGTAGGCCAATCTGGTATGAGTTATGGCTCATTAGGTGGTCGCGCGATCACTGCATTATCTCAAGGACTTGCACGTGCTGGCACATGGATGAATACAGGGGAAGGTGGATTATCTGAATATCATCTTAAAGGTGGCTGCGATATTATTTATCAAATTGGACCAGGTTTATTCGGCGTGAGAGATAAAGACGGTGGTTTTAGTGAAGAAGCTTTCTTAAATGTGGCAAACTATAAAGAAGTTAAAGCATTTGAAATTAAGCTTGCACAAGGTGCTAAGACACGTGGTGGTCATATGGAGGGCAATAAAGTTACAGAAGAAATTGCTAAAATTCGTCATATTGAACCCTATCAGACCGTCAACTCGCCTAACCGTTTCGATTTCATTAATAATCCGAAAGAATTATTAGAATTTGTAGCTAAGTTGCAAAAGCTCGGTCAGAAACCTGTAGGCTTTAAAATTGTTGTAAGCAGAGTTGATGAAGTTGAAGCCCTTGTTCAAGAAATGATTAACCTAGCTATTTATCCAAACTTTATTACTGTTGATGGTGGTGAAGGTGGAACTGGCGCAACATTCCAAGAATTACAAGATGGTGTTGGTCTCCCACTTTTTACTGCCCTTCCAATCGTTACTGGTGTTTTAGAACGCTATGATGCACGCAAATATGTGAAGATATTCGCATCTGGAAAACTTATTACACCTGATAAAGTAGCTATTGCACTTGGACTTGGTGCTGATTTATGTAATATTGCAAGAGGTATGATGATTAGTATTGGTTGCATTATGAGTCAACAATGTCATTTAAATACTTGTCCCGTTGGTGTCGCAACAACTGATCCTAAAAAAGAAAAAGCTTTAATTGTTGAAGAAAAGCAATATCGTGTCACAAACTATGTGACGAGTTTACATGAAGGATTATTTAATGTTGCAGCTGCAGTAGGTGTTAAAAGCCCAAACGAAATTACAGAAGATCATATTGTGATTAAAAGAAAAAATGGACATATTGAAGATATCGCAAGTTATAAATTAAAACTTATTCAATAGTCAACAAAAAAGTGAGACAATCCATCTAAGCCAATGGTTGTCTCACTTTTATATTATTCTTCATTCATATTGCTTTTTTTCTGGAATCCAATTTTTTTAAGTTCTTTGACCGTACCGTCCATTGTTACTTTTTTATAGTTTTTAGAATAATGTGCTAATGCAAAGTAACGACTAACGTCTTTTAAATTTGCTTTGTTATAATCAATATCTATATTTTCAACTATTTTTTGATGCTTACTACTTAGCGTATATGTTACACCCTTTTTCCCTTTTAATGGACGATGGTCTTTAAAAGATGTTTTACCTTCTTGTTTAGACATTCCGAGGTCATCATATTTTAACGTACTGACAGTTGATTGTTTAATCACTTTATTATTTTTATAAGTTAATGTTGTAAGAACATGCTTACCATCAATATCACCTTCGTATGTTTTTGAACGTGATTGAGTACAAGCTCCTAATATACTCACACTTAACACTAACAACGCAAATAATGTTAAGACTTTTTTCATCATACTCATCTACTTCCCCATATTTAATTTTACACAAATTATATCACTTACTAACTATGAATAGGATACATTTAATTTACATAGATATGATAAACTATTTTTCATAAAATTCATTTTATCCATGCTACAATACACTTAACAACATTTTAGGAGGACTCATTGTATGAAAGAATCTATCGAATTACTAAAAACATTAACAGATGTTAATGGTATCGCTGGTTATGAATACCAAGTTAAAGAAAAAATGCGAGACTATTTAACACCGATTAGTGATGAGATTATCGAAGATGGTTTGGGTGGTATCTTTGGTAAAAAGGAAAGTAAAACGGGATCTAAATCATTAATGTTAGCTGGTCATTTAGATGAAATTGGATTCATCGTCACTAAAATTGACAATAATGGGTTTATTAAATTCCAACCTATTGGCAGTTGGTGGAGCCAAGTGATGTTATCTCAAAAAGTAACCATCACTACTGACGATGGTAAAGAAATACGAGGTATTATTGGTTCTAAACCTCCACATGTACTTGAACCAGAAGCACGTAAAAAGTCTATCGATATTAAAGACATGTTTATTGATATTGGTGTTAGAAGTAAAGCAGATGCTGAACAATACGGTATTGAAATCGGAAATATGATTACGCCTTATAGTGAGTTTGAACAACTTGCAAATGGTAAATATTTAACTGCCAAAGCATTTGATAATCGATACGGTTGTGCACTTGCTATTGATGTACTTAACAATCTTAAAGATGAATCGATTGGTATTAATTTATATGCAGGTGGCACTGTACAAGAAGAAGTAGGTTTACGTGGCGCTAAAGTCGCAGCAAATAAAATCAACCCTGATTTAGCTATCGCAGTTGACGTTGCAGTCGCATACGATACACCTGGAATGGCACAATATGGTAGTGATACAGCCATTGGTGACGGTCCAGTCATTATTTTAATGGATGCTTCAAATGTGGCACATCAAGGCTTACGTCAACATATTAAAGAAGTAGCAAAAAAACATTATATTACGGTTCAATGGGATACCACACCACGCGGTGGTACAGATGCTGGTAGTATCCATGTTGCTAACGATGGTATTCCAACAATTGCCATTGGTGTAGCATTACGCTATATGCACTCAAATGTATCTGTTCTCCATACAGATGATTATGAAAATTCAGTACGATTAATCACTGAAATTGTACGTTCTTTAAATGACCAAACATATCATCAAATCAAATGGTAATTTGAATATTGAAATATTACATCTACTTATGTTAATATCATATTAACGAGTATTAACGTCATAACGATAAGAACCCCTAGTCTATTGCCCTAGACTAGGGGTTCTTTGTGTATTGGATTATCTGCCGTCTTTTTTATTCTTATATTGTTCAAACCAATAATCAAACAATATATTGAGCCACCTATTTAATATAGGTGCGATAACGAGTACAAATATTAACGTCATAACTTCACCCCCTTTAAACGTACGACCGTCTAAGGGAAAGACGACAACAACATTATAACATTTTTATAAAATATGGTAATTTATATAAATACATAAAAAGCAAGAGACAGCTTCACATTGAAGCCATCTCTCACATTTAAACGCTAATATATCTATTATGATTTATTCTACAGAATGTTTCCATTTATCTTCACTTAACATTTCACCAGGCCAAGTGTATGCCATCACACCGCCATCAATACGAATCGTTTCACCTGTAATAAATGAACTATCATCTGATGCTAGGAAAGCAACCAATTTACCTACTTCTTCAGGTTGTCCTAAACGACCAAGTGGAGTGACCCATTTCTGATTATCACGGAACGTTTTACCCGCTTCATCTTCAGATGTACCAGCTAAATGATCTACAAGCGGTGTTTCAATGGTACCTGGTGCAATCGCATTCGCACGAATATTTTCACGTCCATATTCAATCGCAATCGATTTAGTGAAATTGATGACGCCACCTTTAGCGGCATTATAACCAGAACGATACAAGTCTGCTGCTTGTCCTGAGAATGAAGCTGTATTAATGATTGAACCACCATTATCCAACATTAATGGTAATAAGAATTTCGTTACTAAGAACGTCCCTCTCATATCAACAGACATAATTTTATCAAATACTTCAACTGGATATTCATGAATACGTCCTGCCCCATTATCTACACCTGCATTGTTGAAGATAATGTCAATATGACCATAGTCTTGTTTAACTTTCTCAGCAAAATCTTTCACTTGTTGATCTTGAGAGATATCAACTTTATAAGCTGTCGCTTTACCGCCTTCTTGATTAATATCATCTACAGTTTTTTCTAATTCATCTGAAATATCAAGTGCTAAGACATGTGCCCCTTCTTTAGCTAACACTTTTGCTGATGCTTGTCCAATACCTGTACTTGCACCTGTGATGACTGCAATTTTATCTTCTAAACGTTTCATCTTGTCACACTCCTAGTGAACTTGTTTTCTAATACAACCTTATTGTTCCACTAAACAGTTTAGATTAAACGTTATACTAAAAATGAAATCGTTTTACAATTGAATTCTTTTTTATATTCAAAGAAATGCAAATAGGATTCGTATCTTTTTCTATTTATAAAATTCATGTAAAATAAAACTATAATAGGAAGTATTGAAAGACTTAGGAGGCCATGATGGAAGAACGTATAGGATTAATAGATATTGGCTCAAATACGATTAGATTAGTTATCTTTAGATTTAGCAAAGATGCAGGATTAAATGAATTGCTCAACATTAAAACGCCTGCTCGCTTGAGTCAATACTTGACAAAAGAAAATAAAATGAGCCAAGAAGGCATTAACGTACTCATTGAAGCATTACGCAGTTTTAAATCTGTATCTGAAAAATTTAAAGTAAAAGCATTACATCCTATCGCAACAGCAGCGATTCGTCAATCTGAGAATAAGGATGACATTGTTAAAAGAGTGAAAGATGAACTTGATATTGAAATCTCAATTATTCCTGAAAAAGAAGAAGCATATTATGGTTACTATGCTATTACTCATACCACTGAAATTGAAAATGGCGTATCTGTAGACATCGGTGGCGGTTCAACGGAAGTTACTTTATTTAAGGATAAAGAACTATTTGAATCACATAGTTTTCCTTTCGGGGTAGTCACGTTAAAACATAAATTCTTTGATGGCAAAGACCACAATGATAAAGGTGCGATCAAAGATATGGAGAAATTTTTATCTCAACAATTTAGTACATTGGATTGGCTTAAAGATCAAGAGATTGCCTTAGTCGGCGTTGGTGGTTCTGCACGTAACGTAGCACGTATTCATCAATCTGAACACGCTTATCCTATAAGTGGCGTACACAATTATACAATGTCAGATAAAGATATTGATGAAGTGTACAACATGATACGTAAAAGTTCACGTGATGAGTTAAATAACCTAGATGGATTAAGTCGCGATCGTGCAGATATTATTCTTCCAGCAGTATCAGTATTTAAGACACTTTATAAAAAAATAGATGCGAAGCAATTCACATTTTCAAGAAATGGCTTACGTGAAGGCTATATTATTAAACAAATCCGCTCACGCTATCCAGATGTATTTGACAAACATAATGTGCGTAAAGAAGCGATTTATTTCTTAGCACATGACTATCATATCGAAGAACATAGCTCACAAGGTCGTTTAAAATTAGCACAATCTTTATTAAAACAATTAATGGATTTAGGTGATTTAAAGATTAATGACACAGAGCAACGTCTATTTGAAGAAGCAACCTATATTTATTATTTAGGTAGATTTATTGATTCAGATTCAAGTTCTCCACATACGTATTATATTATCGCGAACTCAATGATTAATGGGTATACACATAAAGATCGCGTTAAACTCGCCCTTTTAGCAAGTTTTAAAAATAAATCTTTACTTAAGTTCTATTGTAAAGAAACAGATTGGTTTAGTAATAAGGAAATTGAAACCATTCAAGCATTAGGTGGCATTATTAAATTTGTGAATGCTTTAAATATTTCACAAACTAGCTTTGTTCAAGACGTGAGTTTAAAAGAAACGAAAAAAAGCAATGACGATTATGAACTGACCGTACATTATACTGAAGGCGAACCGATTGCTGAGAAATATCAAGCATTAAGACAGAAAAAGCATATTGAAAAGATTCTTAAAGGATCAGTATCCATTGTCTTTACAAAATCTTAAAATTTGTATGCTATATTATAGGTAGATAGTTCTGTCATAGACTATATAGTTTTACAAATAGAAAGATTGATAATCGAAGAAATGACGAGGTGTATTTTGAATATGCAAACTCAATTGGGAGACTATGATATTAGCTTGCCGAAATACTATAATAATCGCGAACTTAGTTGGTTAGATTTCAACTATCGTGTATTACAAGAAGCTTATGATAACAACAATCCACTATTAGAAAAATTAAATTTCGTATCTATCTTTAGTTCGAACTTAGATGAATTCTTTATGGTGCGTGTGGCTGGTTTAAAAGACCAAGTAAAAATGGGATTCGATAAACCTGAAAATAAAACACAAATGACACCACAAGAACAAGTAGATGCTATTCAAGAAAAAGCTAAAAATTATGTCAATATGCAATATGAACGCTATAACGAACTTATCGAAGAATTACGCAATTATGACATTGTGATGTGTAAACCAGAAAACTTATCTGACTCTATTTTAAGTAAGTTAGAAAGGGATTTTAAACTCACGATTTTACCAACGTTAACACCACTTGGTATAGATGCATACCACCCTTTCCCAAAACTAAATAATAAAAGTCTAAATATCTTCGTAGATATCGATACAGATGATGCCATTAACTCAGCTATTGTTCAAATTCCATCTCTTATCCCTAGATTCTTAACTTATAATGAAGGCTCAAAACAATATGTAGTCATGGTAGAAGATGTCATTACACACTTCATCAATCACTTATTTACAGGCTATGAAGTATTAAATACCTTTACATTTAGAATTACTAGAAATGCTGATTTAACGATTCATGAAGATGGCGCTGAAGACTTACTTATCGAAATCGAACGTTTCTTAAAAGAACGTAAAAGTGGTTCTGCTGTACGTTTAGAAGTCGACAATCGTACAGCCTCTATCGAAGATTTAGGATGGTTAACAGACACTTTAGAAGTGGATGAACAAGACGTTTACTTACTTAACGGACCTTTAGATTTAACATTTATCTTTGGCTTAGTTGATCATCTATCCCATAAATTAAAATACTTAACATATGATAAATATACACCACAAATTCCACGTTCATTAGGTAACAATAATGTGTATGATCTTGCATTAAAACGTGATGTCTTTTTCCATCACCCATACGAATCATTTGAGCCTATTGTAGACTTTATTCGTGAAGCAGCTGAAGATCCTAACACGATTGCGATTAAACAAACGCTTTATCGTGTAAGTAAAGATTCACCCATTATTAAAAGCTTAAAAGAAGCGGCTGAAAATGGTAAACAAGTGACTGTCCTTGTAGAATTAAAAGCGCGTTTCGACGAGGAAAATAACGTTCATTGGGCACGTATGTTAGAAGATGCAGGTTGTCATGTTATTTATGGTATGACTCATTTAAAAACGCATAGTAAAATTGCTCTAGTCGTTAAACGCATCGGTGGCAAATTAACTTCATTCGTACACTTAGGTACAGGTAACTATAACGATAAAACTGCAAAACTATACACAGATATGGGTGTGATTACGACAGATACATTAATTGCTGAAGATGCCATTAATTTCTTTAACTATTTAAGTGGTTACTCAGTTAAACCTGAATATAATAAATTAATTGTCGCACCATTTGATATTCGTGACGTCTTTATTGATCGTATTGATAAAGAAATTGCAAGTCATCGTCAACATGGTAACGGTAAAATTATGATGAAAATGAATTCCTTAACGGATAAGGCCATCATTGAAAAATTATTTGAAGCATCTCAAGCAGGTGTTACCATTCAACTCATTATTCGCGGTATCTGTTGCCTAAAACCAGGCATTCCAGGTGTCAGCGAAAATATTGAAGTTGTAAGTATTGTAGGTCGTCTATTAGAACACTCTCGTATTTATTACTTCTACAATAATGGTGACGAACGTATTTATTTATCATCTGCAGACGTCATGACACGTAACATGATTAAACGTGTTGAAATCTTATTCCCTGTAGAAGATAAAGAAATCGGTAAACGTCTTGTAGACTTTATGAATTTACAATTATCTGATAATCAAAAAGGACGTTATCAAGATCAGTATGGTGAGTATCATTACGTTCAAAATGATTTATCTCCATTAAATTCACAAGCTTACTTGATGAAAGAAGCAGTTAAGTATGGTAAAAAGCTAAAAAAGGAGGCAACCCAGCCTTCAGGAATGCCCGTCGTTTCTAAAAGAAGAGCGAGCTGGGTCAATCGTCTTCGAAACACATTAAAAAAATAATGTGACTATAAAATAGCCAAGTCGTGTCATTCAACAGCACGACTTGGCTTTTTAGTTTATTTCTCAGGATGTTCATACCAGTGTTTTAAGAATGTATATAACACATCACTATAAGTTTGAAGTTCTTGTGCTTCTATCTTTTCATCTACACTATGGGCTTCTTCTAGACTACCTGGACCATATAAAATGGTTGGAATATCAAAATGAGCAGTCCAACCTCCATCTGTCACTGTGGTACTCATACCATGTTTCATTTCACTGTGATGAACGTGATAATGTGCATCTTGTAATTGTTTAAAGCCTGGATGTTCTAATGGAATAGTAAAACTTGGGAAAATTTCTCCTTTATCTTCTATCATTGATTCACCGCCCCATTCGAACTGTAACGGGTTCTCTCTTAACCAAATGTCTGCATCTGCAACACGATTTAAATATGCTTCTATCTCTTTTGTAACGTCTTCATAACTTTCATTTGGTAAATAATGAACCGTAATCCATAAACAACATTCATCAGCAATAAAAGCAGGATGGCGTCCTCCTTCAATCACTGCTGGATTAATCGTATTCGCACCGGGTGGCATACCAGGACTATGTTTCATCACTGCCCAGTGCTGTTCAAGTTCATTCAGTGCTTGAATGATTTTGGTCATTTTTTCAATTGCACTCGCACCAAATAAACCTCCACCTGCATGAATCGTTTGACTACGTGCGCCATCATGAATGGTATTCTTACTTTTAACCGTAATCCATCCTGTAATGACTCCGCCTTGTCCAAGTGCCATATTTTCACTTGTATCTAATACTAATGCCAAATCTGCGTGAGGACCGATTTCACATGCGCGTTTCGTCCCCGCTTCACCCACTTCTTCTCCTACTACAGATTGCACGACAATATCTCCTTTAGGTCGTCGTCCTTCTTGATGTAACTTTTCAAGCACATAAAACAGCGAGGCCATACCGCCTTTCATATCACTTACACCACGACCATATAGCCATCCCTCTTTTTCAGTCAATTGAAACGGTGGATATTGCCAATTAGAATCATCGTCCACATTCGCCACATCTACATGACCATTGAGAATTAATTTAGGTGCATCCTCATCTTCCCCTTTTAATGTTGCGACGATAACACTATCATTTTCATATAAATGTTCACGTTGAATATCAAAATTTAGTGTTTTTAATAAGTGTTCAATGTCATCTTGTAAAGGATCCGTATTACGTCCAGGAGGACTCTCTGTATTATATTTAACTAATACATCTAACAATTCAAATAAACGTTGTTCCATCACTTTATCACCCTTTTAAGTTATATGATCTTTCAATATAAGTGTAACATTTCAACACTAATATTGAAGGGTAAAAAGGAGCGTTTCCTACCATAGGCAAGAAACGCTCTTATTCTCATTAGATTTAAACTGGACGAACGACGACTTCATTAACGTTTACATGTGCAGGTTGCGTCACTGCATAGATTACCGCATCAGCTATATTCTCAGGATCTAATTTCTTTCTATCACCAAAGTCATATCCTTCTGTCATAGGTGTATCTACCATTCCTGGTAAAATACTGGTTGATTTAATACCCGTTCGCGCAAGCTCTTTTTCTAAAGCTTCTACAATACGTAATACAGCAGATTTCGTTGCACTGTATAATGCACTCGTCTTATTAACTTCAAAGCCTGAAATAGATGCCATATTGACAATATGACCACTAGATTGTTCTTCAAAATGAGGAAGTACAGCATTCAGACCATATAACAATCCTTTAATATTCGTATCAACCATTTTATCCCAATCGTCTACTTTGTAATCTGTGATTTTAGAAGATAAGTTAATGCCTGCACAATTGACAAAGATATCAATTTTTCCAAATTTAGCAATCGCATTTTCTACAAGAGCATCAACGTCATCACGATACATCACATTGGTTGGCGTAATAAGGTAGTCTCCTTCATTCAAATGTTCTGCAACACGTTGTAACTTCTCATCATTACGACCCGCTAGCACAACTTTAGCACCTTCTTCAGCAAGTCGTTTGGTCGTTGCTTCACCAATTCCACTACTCGCACCTGTAATTATCGCAACTGTATCTGTTAATTTAGCCATATTCATCATCCTTTATTGTTGTTTATTCATCCATTTCCATAATTCTTTATACATAAACGTCATTATCAATTTAAAGTCTCAATTATAGATTGTAATTTAAACTTAAACGTAATAAAGTGAAGATATATGACTATAAATAAAGGGGAATAGATATGTCTGTGATTGCGAAAGATTTTAGTCCATTAGTTCAAGCATTACGTCAAAAAGTAGGTCGCACAAGTTTTTCATTTCGTTTCGAAGATTTATTTACTAAAGAAGAGTGGTTAAACATGAGTGTCAAAGAACGAACACGCCAAGAAAGAGAATTTATTGCACGAATGGATCACATTCCAAATATTCGAATGCCTTTTGCTAGTGAAGATGGCTATAAGTTCAAATTGTATAATCAAGAGTACCAATATAATGAAGTGAAGAAGAACTTTAAATCTTTATCATAAAAATAAACCCGCATCAAGGGAAGTGAGATGCGGGTTTCAACACATTATCTAAAAATGATTGGGGGTATATTTAGGATATGCCCTCGACTGCTCACCAACGAGGGCATGATAGGATACGTTCTTGAATGGTATAGGAGGTCATTCAATTCTGTATTTTAATTTGTAACTAGTGTTTTACGTTCGAGACCATAGAAGTATAAACGTTCAGCATCTAAATAAGACATTGAATCAATTGTCATATATCCATCTTTTATATCACTAATTAATCCTTGGTTTACGCCTGTTTTTAAATAAATATCGTAACTACCTTCTTCAGAAAAAATAACGCCTTCTATTACTTTTCTCATTAGTATCACTCCAATTACTTATTCCTTACAATTCTTATCATACACGCTTTTTTTTATTTTAAAAGGGGTATGTGATACTTTTCACAAATAGTTCAATAATTTAAAAATTCGTTTGTTCATTTTTTCACATGTAAGTTGAATTTAAATGATAAGTATGTTAGGGGATAAAAAAATACGTGCTATTTTGCTCCTTATCTTGTTCCCTCAAGAATGTCGCAAATTGCACGCATAAATAAAAGACTTAAAAATATACTAAGTCTTAGCTTTTAAGAAATTGATTATTTAGAATCGTCTTTTCAATTTCTAGCATTTGAGAAAATATTTTTTCAAGAACATTCACAACGATACTATTACCAGCTAAACGAATAAGCTTAGAATTAGGTAAGATTTTTCTATCATTTTCAAAAACAATATTATTTCTCATTAAGTTATTAAAATCTTTTTCATCAAAACCCATTAATAAAAAACATTCTCTAGGAGTAAGGTTTCGATACATTTTATTTTTTTCTACCAACTTGATTTGATCATATAAAATAATACCCGAATTAGGATGTCTATCTTGTTTGGTAGTAATAGTTCTAGCAATAGTATTATCAAATGCAATATTATCTTTAGCAAGATGTCTATTTAATTTTAATATTTTTTCTCGAGATGGAGTAAAGGTTGGAGTGCTTTCTATAGCTTCATGTCTGTATATATCATTATTATAATCAAGCTTTAAATACTCAGATAAAGGATGAAAGTTATTAGACTGATAATGTTCTAAGTTATTTTCAAATAAGTATTGTTCTAATTTTCTTTGTTGATCTTCATTATTGACTTTAATACTCATCATGTAAGTTCTTATTCGACTTTGTGGCACTCCAAAATTTCTAGAATCTAATGTATATATTTGATTTACATATCCCAAAGATTCTAAAAACTCACACCACTCAATAAAATTATCTTTATGCTTATCTGATAAAATTTCACTTACGTTTTCCATTAATAAGAAGTTAGGGAGCGTTTTATCTTGTTCAACATACTCTTTTAATATTCTTTCAATTTGCCATAACAATGTGCTTCTATTATTGGCATTTCTATCTATACCACCTTCATTTTTATGCCAATGACCGCTTTTTGATAAATCTTGGCACGGAAATGAATATGTAAGTAAATCAGCATCAGGCAAATCTATAGCTTTTACCGAAGTGATATCTACTAAATTATTTGTTCTTCCAATTGCAATTAATATTGACTTAAGTTGAGTCATATTTAATGCACTTAAACCTCTTTGAGTCATCGGTTGTTTTCCATCATTAGATAAACTATATTTTGATAAAACCTTCAAAATAGATTCTCTCGTATGATGTCTTAGTGGTTTAAGATCTTGTGAACCATTATGAATGATATCATATGCATATAAAGCGCCAATTTCCCATTCAACAGTTGCTACTACTGAATAATCAATATTTAAGTTTTTTAATGCTTGAGCTTGGCTGCCTATACCACTAAACGTTTCTATTACTCTAAAAATTTTAATTCCCCCTTTAATTTGTAAATGTTAATAAATATTTATTACTATCAACTTTTTTGAAAGTAAAGAATTTATAACCAAAATACTCTAGATGTTCATGAGTTATAGGGGTTTTTTCTTTTAAACCAATTATATTACTAAAATAATCATACAAATTAATATTTAAAAAATGTAATTCTCTATTAAATTCCCCATCTAATTTACCTTTTATAGATTCTCCCTTAAAATCAATGATGTCAAGTTCAGCATCTTGAATAAAAAAGTTTTTCATATCGGCTACATTATTATAATTAGATTTAATTAAATGAGGATTCTTATTAGAAAATTCGCCATTTATTCCTGAACTATCCCATCTCTTATTAGCTTTTAAAGGTACAACAATTGGTAATTTAATAAAAACATCTGAATTATCCACTTTTAAGTCAGATTTTATATTATTTTTCTTATTAAATTCTTTAATATTTTTTTTAATAGAATCGATATCGTTAAAAATATCTTCTCTCAAATTTCTATTATCTACAAATTGCAAATACTCATTTATTGATTTATCATTACATAATTTTGACTTCTCTTTTTGATCATTGAATAATTCATTTAAAGACTCATTAGTTTCACATAATAATTCATTATTAAATATAAATCCATTTTCTGTAAAGTTTGCAGAGCCCACAAAGCTTTTAGTCTCTTCATAGTTAGAAAAAACATATGCTTTAATATGCGTTAAAGCTGCCTTATACTGATAATAAATATTTACATTTTTATTTATACTCATAATTCTTAAATACTGTTTGTGATTAGCTTTTAATACGCCTTCTTGACTCATACCAATGAATAACTCTATTTTTAAATCAGGAAATTCTTCTATAATTCGTTCTAAAAAAGATGCTGAAGCATATCCTGAAATAATCGATAACTTATCATAAATTTTACAGTTTTCTTTTAGTACATTTAAATATAGTTCATTATTATAAATCATTACTATTAGACCTTAGCCATTTTAAACAAACTATCAACATATTTTTCAATTCCTCCATCTACTAACTCAGGAGATGTAGTAAGAATTTTGGCAGTATTTAATTTTAAAACTGTTCTAAATAAATTTCTTGAGCTATCACTATAATTTGCATATTGTTTCATAATTTCTCTAAATAATTCAACATTATATCCTAAACCTGGTCTTTCAACTAATTGAAGTATAGTATCAGTAGTATTACCTATTAAAATTTTGTAAGTTTCGTCAATACTATTTTGCCATGACAAATGAATATACCACCATATCGTTTTCAACCAAATTCTACGTGATGTTTGATAAAAATGAGAAGCATTCATTCCCCATCTAGCATGTACAATATCTGGTATCACTTTAATAGATAAAAATCTCCAAATTTCGTCATTTGCCGCTACTCTATTAGAAAAATTATCATCTTTTCTTAAAATTTCATATAACTTTAATCCAAATAAAACGTCAAATTGATAGTCCAATTTATTCGCATTATCAAAATTATATTCATCATATAATGAATCTCTAGCTTCAATTAATTGTTCACGTAAATGTTCAAATTCTTTTGGAGGATTAATAGGTTCGATTTCATTTATATTAACGATTAGTTTATCAAAGTCTTTATTGGCATTACTTATATCGTATCTTATATTTTCCCAATTAATCATATTAATTTGTTTCCTCCTGATTTAAATTTTCAATACCATTCATAAGGCTATTTTGGATAGAAAATATATCACTAGTATCTACATTAAAAGTTTTTACCCAATATGAAACAGCTGAAAGAATTGTACCAGGAAGTAAATTTTCTTCATCGTCTATAGAATATTGTTCAATGAGAATTACCTCTTGAATAATAAGTGCCATAGCTTGCATAATAATATGATTCATATATCCAAGATTAATTTTTCTTGTTTCTTTTTTTACTTCTGAAAACAGAGGATGTTTAATATTAAATGCAATACTTACATTAGATGCATCTAATGTATCTTCATCTGGCGATATCCAATTTTTTTCAATTTTCCACAATGGTCCTTCTTTATCTTCAAACTCTGTAATAGGAAAACTAGATCCTACTCCATCCACCACTAATTCAATAGGATTTAAATCTTCATAAGATAAAGTCATTCCTTGTGTATTTGCCATATATGGTAACGTATCTTTTACTTCTTTTAAATATAAAAAGAAATCTAGATTGATTACTCCTCTAATCGTTGAAGGCTCAAAATTATAATCAAATGTAATTTCTAGTTTATTTGCTTGATTTTTAAAAGATGCAATTCTCACTGTTTCTTGAAAGCTAGAGCTTTTTGAATAAATATGTACTGCTAAACCTATAGTATTATCAGTACATGTGATACCATCTTTGCCGAATAATAAATATGGTTTTTCAATAATCAATTTTTGCTCTAATCTAAGATTGTTATCGTAAGGAGACCACATTGAGTCAAATTCATTAATATTAATAGAAACTCCATTTTCGCTATCTATTGAAATTTCTTTTTCTTCATTCAAATCATTAGAAGAATAATATAGTCTGAGTTGTTCGAATTTAACCCCTGCTTCATCAATAAACTTCTCATTTAGCTTTCTATATAATGCTATTTGATTTGTCGAAAGAGTCAAAATTAATCATCTCCTTTCTCTTTATATTTATCTGAAGCTATAGAAACATTAGGTATAAAGTCTAAGGTATTAGTATTTATAACCATTTCTCCAGAGACAATAACTTTATCGTTACTCATATTTTTTATAATAAATTCATCTAAATTATTAGACTCTTGATAAATTGATATTTGTTCATCATTAAATTGTTCAATATTTTTATTTAAAATCTGTTCATTAATTTTATTTATTTTAATGTCACTAATTTCAAAAGGAAACTGAATTTCTTCTCCCATCGTTTTTATCCAGTCTTTTTTTGTCATTTTTTTCTCTTGAGATAAAACTTCAAGATAAACAACACTAGTAGCTGTATTTTTAATACTTGCTTCAAACTCTACTTTCACTGTATTTCTATCAATTGGTTCAGAAGATAAAATATTGATATCAGCTAGTCTATTCTTATCACTTGAGATTCTAGAATTAGTATTACTTTGTCTCTTACTTGTAGAAGTTCTTCCATAACTTTTTGGAGGTAAAAATAACTTACCAAATTTTCTCGAAATGCCTGACGTAGCTGATGATTGTTTTTCACTATCATTACCTTGATAAAAATCACTTATTATTTTACTTGTTGTAATTTTCATTCTATTTATAATACCGAATCCATCTTCGTCTATCCAATTAGCATGGTCAGCATTTTCTGTTGCTCTTAAATATTGCTCAAGCTTATCATAGCCTTCTTTTTGAAATTTTATTGCTAATGGTCCTTCTGAATTAGGTACAAAAAAACCAATTAGTAAATCATTTTCATTAAACAAACTTGCTTTAGGTGCCCATTCACCATCAATACTATACTCAACAATCATCCCTGGTTTTCTACAATAAGCAATTATTTTAGAAGTATTTTCTAAGACTTTTTTCTCATTTTTTAGGCCAATTAATTCTAGCGGTGAATATCTATTATCAGGGGGTGTCATTTTAAGCTCTTCTTTAGAAACTTTTTTAAAAGCAATATGTCCTACCGGTGTCTTGCTTGGCTTATCCATACCATTTTTCTTTAGATAAATGGGTTGAGTGACTATTGTTTTGTCTCCACTTTCTCCCTTTAAAGCACTTGTATATAAATCTTTCATCAGTTCAAAAAATGGTTCTATATTATAGTTATCAAGTAATGGTTCTTCATTTACTCGTGCAATTAATTTAGAATTATTAACTAACTTTCTATATTCTTCATTATTTAATCTTGGATTATACCATCTTTGAATTGCATATTTTAATGCTAGCTCTTTATCTTCTTCCCAAGGATAAAGCTTTTCCTCATCTTCATTTAAATTAAAATCTTTTAAGTAAGGTATGATAATCGTTGTGCCTGTTTCTTCGTTTGTATATTGACTTAATCCAAATATTTCTAAGAACTCTTTAATTTTTTCTGAATCAGTCAGAGGAAAGATTCTTTCATCTGTTTCATCTTTATATTCTCCCCACCAAGCAATACCTCTTACATTATTCGGTAGTAGTTTCTCTTTTTGTTTTGGACTTTCTATAAGCGAAGCAATTAGTCTTTCTTCAAAACCATTATCAGTCTTCACACGAGTATAATAGATAACTATTCCTGCTCCAATTCTGAAATAACTCGTTTTTCCTAAACCCCAGCTACCACCTGCTCCTTCTGCTTCTTGATTTTTGCCTATACCAAATACTAATTTATAAAAATTACTTTTATTTAATTCTTCTGGGTCAGTAGAACTATAATTTCCTGTTAAACCAGAAGTATTTTTATCTCTTATCGCAATGAAATTTTCATATTCATTGTATTTACTATTTAAATTATCTTCTACACCTTCAAGGTTAGTTGCAAATTGATAAGAATTGAAATTTCCTAATGTAAAATCTACAATTGTTTCACTACTTTCTGGTAGTGTAGCATCTAAACTATTCTGTAAAGATTCTCTAACCATAAGATCTACAATAGGTAAACTCTTATTTTGTAACGATCTTAAAATTGCATCACCATCTTGAGCCATGCTTTGCAAATCATTGGGAGCATTCTTTAATTTCATTTTTCTTTCTCCTCATTCTTAAAATCTTCTTTAAATTCATCTTCATCTATCATTTCATCTTTAAAATCAATTTTTGCAGAAATATAAGTAGTATTATTACCTTTAGAGACTCCTGGAAGCATAATATTTATTCCAATAATGTCCTCTGGAAAATCTAGTTTTTCTCTAGATTCTGGATTTTTAACTTTAATATCCTTATCTCCCTTATTAATTCTATAAATAATTAATTGAGGCACATTACCATATCCATATTTTTCTCTAGTATTACGAACATCTATCATTTTAGCTGATTTTCCTTCTTTTTTTTCAAGAGGAGATTCTATATCAGAATATAAATCTTCTGGTACTCTTAGGGTGCCAATTGAAATTGTATCTCCTTGACTTCTTTTAACCAATTTCGTACGAATAACTGAATTCACATGAAATCCATTGATATTCCACTTATGGCTTTCTGAAGAAGAAACTTTTCCAGTTCCTGATAAAATAACACTCCAACCGTTAAGGGTACCTCCATTTGTTTCGAGCCATTCAATTAAGGCAGGTAACGCTCGCATTTTAGTATCTATTTGCGATACTTTATAATCTTTTAAGAAAGCCTTAATTTTCGAATTATCAACATTTCTCCATATAAGCTTATTATTTTTAACCTCACAGTTCTTTAACTCTTCAAGAAAGCCTTTTGTTACATTTAAGTTATGTTTTAGCATGTCACTATTTTTTTCGAAATATACTGTTTGACTATTGAATCCAAAAAAGTCAAATTCTCTTTCAATAGATGACTGTTGTTTATTATTTGATGTAATTCTAATTAGTTGATAATCTGGTGAGTTCTTGATACGTGGAGCATAATCTATAGGTGTATTCCCATTTATGGCATATTGTTGTATTTCTTCTCGTAATTCTTCATTCATTTGACTTAAAAATAAGAAGCGTCTGTTAGCATTTTCATCTAACCATACTCTAGGAAAAATTTCATATCCTTTTCTATAACCAAACCATCTCCCCATTTGCATTAAAGTATCGGCTTGATTTGTGGTACGTAAGAAATAAGTAGTAGTTAATCCTTCTAATGTTAAACCTCTTGATAAAGTATTTCCGCCTATAACAATAAATGCTGGAGCAACCTCAGGCATATTGTTTTTATCAGGATATATTAATCTTACTTGTTGATTATTTACTCTTGTTCTACTATTATCTATTGCTAAATGTATTCCATTATGAAATACTGGGGCCTTTTCCTCATTTAATGGTATATAACTTATAAATTCATCATCATCAAGAGAAATCATTTTAATTAACTGTTCTTTAACTTTTTCCCATATTGGATATTCTGGCACAAGCTCTGGTGTAGAATAACTTCCCATACCGTCAAGAAAAACTTGTTTATTCATAACATATTGTTCAGATTTATATAATTCATGAAATTCTGATAACACTTGTTCGTCAAAATTATCTTTTAAATATTTAATATAATTTTGAACTTTGTCAGCAATGATTTCATGATGATCTATTTTAAAACTTGTATGTATTAACATACTAACAGGTTTTTTTAGTGAATATGTTCTTATAGCACAAACCGTCAATATAAACCATCTTATTGAGTCTTTAAAACTTCTTGGTATATTTTGTCCAGTTTCACCCTTTTGAATATCTTTTATCAAATTTGCATCTGTTTCACTAATTTCTTTTATAATTTCAACTTTGGGACTTTTTTCTGGCTCTTCCATACCAAAAATTTGTGTAGGTCCTATATAATCTTCGGATGGTTCTAATAAAGTTATAAAGTCTTTAGGATATAACGAGTCTTTACTAGTTTCATTTAATACATTGGCATAAGGAGTTGCAGTATAAGATATATAATTCATCGCTAAGAATGATTTATCGTTCACTAATTTTTTAATTAATTTATTAATTGTTGAATTTTCTTCTTCTATATCCTTAGTATTAATACTTGCTTGATCAGCTTCATCATCTATTACTAGTATTCTCAATTGTTTCGCTTTATTAGGGTCTGATTTTAGCCATTTAATCAAACTTTCCAGTCTACCTTTATTTTTCAGACACACAGTAAAATACTTATCCCTAGAGTTATTACTTAAATTATATTTGCTAATATCGTGTTCTGGTTCTCTAGATCTAATAGTCGGGTTATCTACACGTGTCCAATCTAAATTTCTCAACTTCACATTTTTTAA
Source organism: Staphylococcus sp. AtDRG32 (assembly GCF_004365845.1). Lineage (NCBI taxonomy): Bacteria > Bacillati > Bacillota > Bacilli > Caryophanales > Staphylococcaceae > Staphylococcus > Staphylococcus sp. AtDRG32. Next base: position 265,013 of record NZ_SODE01000002.1, on the reverse strand, counting down.
ATCATCGTATAATCTTGAAGCTGTTTGTCGTCTTAAGTTTTCTATGACACCTGATAAAACAATAAAATAATTAAAACCATTATCAGCAGCCATGGCCATTAATCCTGCCATATTAGCTGTTTTCCCAGACTGAACATTACCAACTACTAAACCCTTTATAGGTCCACTTTCTCTAGTATCAAATTGTAATGATTTTAATATCTCAAATGAAGATTTTTCTATATTAGTAATTGATTTTTCAGAAAAACCTTTATCTTCAAGTTTTTGTTTATATGTTTGCCAAGATGAATAAATAGTATTAGGTATTTTAGCATCATTTTCGGCGTTTCTTCCTAATTTGACAATATTAACTTCCTTTTCTAACTGATACATTTCTTCAACAAGTTCTTCCCATTCTTGTACTGTCAATCTTTCAGCAATCAAAGCAGAAGATAGATTATCTAACATTAGTTGTGTATCAGTATTTTCATTACCTAAGTTTTTAATTTCTTCCCAACTTTGACCTATCTTATTTAATCTATGATGAATATGATTTACATATACTTCGTATTTACTATCGTTTATTTTCATAAATATCCCCTTATAAAGTATTTTTAATATATTAATTATATAATATGTATATGTATAAATAAATATATTGCAAGCTATAATACTATAAAACAAAAAAGATATCATAAAATACTGACTTAGCAGTTTTTTATGATATCTTTTTTTAATTCATACTATTTAAGGTTAAAAACTCTATATTTTTTTTGTTTTTTATAATTTTTTGGTATTCTTCATCCGATACATAATTTATAGTAGTTGAATTTGTGAATACATCTAATTCACTTTTACTATCAAAGCTATTGATTAGGTAGCTTTCACCCTCAAATTTCCCTAACATTTTAGTATATAAAACATTATAATATCCATTAATATCGAAAGAAAAATTTAATTTATCATTTTCTAAAGCTTTAGAAATATTATTTGCAATTCTTCTAATTACAGAAACCACGACACTATTACCCGCCTGCTTATATAATTGACCATGTGATACTTCTTTAGGTAACTTAAATTCTTTAGGAAATCCTTGGACATTAAAAGTTTCACGGGGTGTTAGCTTTCTAATTCCATATTTTGTTTTAATTAAAGGTACATTATGCCCTCCAGTACCCATATTTGCGGTAAGTGTAGGAACTACGCCACTTCTATTAGCTCTAACATATTTTCTTCTCCACTGATAAACTGTATTAGAATCTACTATGCTTTCATTCAAAGTATCATAAAAAGGTTGTTTTCCTTTTCTGTAATAATATCTCTCATCTTTAGAGTCAGTAAAATCTATTACATCTTCTAATGAAGTCTTTAGTTCAATAGCTTCTGGAAAACTAAAACTATCAAAAGCTTCATATGATTTAAAACCAACGATATATATACGTTCACGATTTTGAGGAATATTACCATAATCTTTAGCATTTAATACTTTCCATTTTATAAAGTATCCGTTCATAGTCAATGCCTCTTTAATAACTTTAAAAGTATTTCCATCATCATGTGTTACCATATTTTTTACATTCTCTATAAAAATAGCTCTAGGTTCCTTTTTCTTTATAATTCGTAATAACTCAAAAAATAAATCTCCTCTTTCATCTTCAAATCCCTTTCTATAACCAGCAATACTAAATGCTTGGCAAGGAAAACCACCAACTATAACGTCACTTTCAGGAACTTCATTTTCATTAACTATATGAATATCTCTAGTATCTAAAAATGTACTATCGTAATTTTCCTTATAAGTTAATTGAGCATTTTTATCAAACTCATTCGCGTAATGAACTTTAAATTTATTAGTTTGTTCAAAACCTAATTCAATTCCTCCAACACCACTAAAAAAAGCAGCAAGTGAATATTTTTTATTCTTAACTTTATTGCTCTCGGACGACATTTTATTCACTCACTTTCAGATATTCTTTAAATTATAACTTTAACTTCTAAATGCGTACTTACGTTCTATTTAAATCTATTTTCAGATACCCAACCTATCGAATCTAATGGCGGATTATTTTCATCAATCCAAATAAATTCTATACCAATTCCTCTTTTATAATCTTTAAATTTATACAATCTTATTCCATTAATACCAACTTCAATTAATTTTTGCTTAGTTAATACTTCTCTAGGTTCAAGTTGAAATACTCCTCTTAGAATCCATTCACCAAGTATCTGTTGATCTTTGTAAGATTGTATACTTTTGCCATTATCTTGATTTATATAAGCTTTTATAATATTTTTTGAAGATATAAATTCTAAGTTAAAAATTCTTTTTTCCTTTGGTAGTAATAATTTATTTGAATCCTTTTTAAACTTACCAATGTCTTTACCAAAAAAATCAGGTTTTTGATTGTGAAATGTTCTAGAATTAGGAATGGGAATATACATTTCACTTATTGGCCTAAAAATTGTTTTCTCTATTTCTTTTTCTAAATTTTTATTTCCAATGTTTTCAACATATTCCATTAAATTATTGCGGATGTTTTTCATTTTCTCTTTTTTATCTTTAGATTTCCATTCATTTAATAAAAGTGTTTTTAATTCATTCTCAATATAATTTAACTTTTGTATATTAACATGATCTTTATGTTTACTTATTATATTTTTTATTCTTTTTTCTCTATTATTATTAGATTTGCCTAATTTAAAACCACCATTAAAACCATTAAAACCAGAACTTTCTTCAACTCTTCCATTTTTATTATAAATTATCCAAGATACAGAATCCTCAATTTCATCTTCTAACTGTTGACTAAAATAATCATTATTATCTGTTTGTCTATTTAATTGCTCAAAAACCTCAAATGGGTCTTCTATATAGTCTACGTCCCAAGACTCTACTATAATTTCTCTATTATTAAAAGTCATATGTAGTTGACTATCTGCTGAAGTATATTTATATTCATGCTTATCATCTTTAAATTTAAAATTTGTAGGGTTTTTTAAACTTGTAGTACCTATAATTTCTAACTTCTCTAAGTTTATGAAATTATAGGAAGTTTCTCCAACATGTATTTGAGGTCTTTCACCTTTTTTAGATGGCATCAATACATGATATACAGATTCTACTTCTGCATCAGTTCCTTTAAATCCTTTTATTTGTTCTTTAGATGATTTAATTCTTTTATTTCTTAGAGTTGCTATTTTAAAAGCTAATTTTTTATATAATTGTTTATTTTTCTCATTTGCTTGTTCTTTTGTATCAGAATTTTTAGCATTCACAGTTATTTTATTTAATATATTTCCCCAATTATCAATTTGACTATTTTTTTTAAATTGAGCAATTTTTTGATCTCCTGAATATAATCCAAATGATTTAATACCAATTAAATATTTTTTATTTTCATCAATCAATAATGAAGCATCATATGAAGTATTTGCGATATCTTCACCAATAGCTCCAAATGATTTCTGAAAAACTGTTTCTTGAAATTTTGAATTCACTATAGGAGCAACTGTAGTATTAATATCTTCACTTTTTTGAGAAAAAGCTTCGCTTAAACTAGCAAAATTAGTTATTAAATTTTTATATTTTGCTTTTTCAGCTTTGTCTAGAGTAAACCACATATTTATTCACCTAATTACACAATTAAATTATTCTAATACTTACTATTTAAAATATACATTAATTCTCCCGAAAAGTGATACTATTAGTCAAAATATTGCTATTGCAACATCTATGATATTCAAATTTTATATTATATAATAAAAATGTCTTAGGAGAAGTCCTAAGACGCTGAGGAAAAGATTCTCAGAAAAAAATTTCTGAGATGTTGAGGATTTATGGTTAGAGAAGTGTTTGTCGACAATTTATACCTTCTCTAATCCAGGGCACGCCTTAGCGGAAAATAGGGTGTGTCCTGTTTTTAGGTTTAGTTTTGATGAGATTGAAGTGTCTAAGAAGATTGAAGAATCACCACTTGTTCTTCAATGTCTTAGGCACTTTAATTATTATAATCCTAAATGTTTAATAAATGTGACGAGTTCATCTTTCATTCTAGGATCTTTTAACGCATATTCTATTGTCGTTTTAACGAATCCTAATTTTTCTCCAACATCATAACGATTACCATCAAAGTCATATGCATACACTGGAACATCACTATTCATACGTTCAATCGCGTCGGTTAATTGAATCTCATTACCGGCGCCTTCTTTTTGTGTTTTTAAATAATCGAAAATTTCTGGCGTTAAAATGTAACGTCCCATAATCGCTAAATTAGAAGGTGCTGTACCTTGTTCAGGCTTTTCAACAAATTGTTTCACCTCATAGCGGCGACCTTGTTTCTCTAATGGATCAATAATGCCATAACGGTGAGTCACATGTTCAGGCACTTCTTGCACCCCAATAACAGAATGTCCTGTTTCTTCATATACATTCATTAATTGTTTAATCGCTGGCTCTTCAGATTCCACGATATCATCACCTAATAATACTGCAAACGGTTCGTTACCAATGAATTGACGTGCAGTATAAATGGCATGTCCTAATCCTTTTTGTTCTTTCTGGCGTACATAGAAGATATTCGCTAAATCTGTAGAATAATGTACTTTTTCTAATAAGTCTGTTTTACCTTTTTCTTCAAGGACCATTTCTAATTCTTTTTGATTATCGAAGTGATCTTCAATCGCACGTTTATGTTTACCCGTCACAATAATAATATCTTCAATGCCCGCACGTGCCGCTTCTTCAACAATATATTGAATTGTTGGCTTATCTAAAATAGGAAGCATTTCCTTAGGCATGGCTTTTGTCGCTGGTAAAAAACGTGTCCCTAAACCAGCCGCAGGTATGATGGCTTTCTTTATCTGTTTCAAACTCGAATATCTCCTTTGCGCATTCTGTCTTTTATATTATAAGTAAGTTTATCATTCTTTTATTGTCATTCATAGCGATTGACTGTATTCTTCCATGCTATAAAAAAATAAGAAGTAAGATTGAAATTCATTGATTTCTCTCTCACTTCTTTTATCAGTTATACAAACAAACTAATGAATAAGATAAAGATGATGCCCGATACTGAAATGATGGTTTCAAGTAATGACCAAGTTAAGAAGGTTTCTTTAACGGTCAATCCGAAATATTCTTTAAACATCCAGAACCCAGCATCGTTAACGTGTGATAAGATCACGCTCCCTGCACCAATGGCAAGTACGACAAGTGCCACATTTGCATCTGAATGTTGTAATAATGGTAAAACGATACCTGTTGTTGAAATCGCTGCGACTGTTGCTGAGCCTAGTGCAATACGTAATACTGCAGCGACAATCCATGCTAGTAAGATAGGTGACAGGGTTGAACCTTCGAATAACTTAGCAATTGTATCCCCTACACCGCCATCAATGAGGACTTGTTTAAATGTACCGCCGCCACCAATAATTAAAATCATCATACCGATTGGGTAAATAGCATTCGTTACAGATTTCATAATGTCATCCATTTTTCTTCCTCTATGTAAGCCCATTGAAAAAATAGCAAAGATGACTGAAATTAACATCGCTGTACCTGCTGTACCGATAAAGTAAATGATTTGTTCAAACAGATTTTCAGCATTTTCATGTCCAGTCACTAATTGAACAACCGTTGATAATAACATTAAAATAACAGGTAATACAGCAGTGAGTATACTTAAACCAAAACTTGGCATTTCAGATGCTTTAAATTCTTTTTGTGAACCAAGTGCTGAAATATCCCCTTCACGTGTATAAGCAGATGGGATGAGTTTTTGTGCAAATGTATTAAAAATCGGACCTGCAATGAGTGTCACTGGAATGGCAATAATAATCCCATATAGTAACACCTGTCCAATATTCGCTTTTAATTCTTTTGCTATGACCACAGGACCAGGATGTGGTGGTAAGAAACCATGTGTCACAGATAACGCTGTTACCATAGGTAATCCTAATTTCAGTGGTGACACTTTCGCACGTTTAGCAATGGTAAAAACAAGTGGAATGAGTAATACGAGTCCTACTTCAAAGAATAATGCAATACCAACGATGAAAGCTGCAATCAGCATCGCCCACTGAACGTGTTTTTGTCCAAATGTATCAATCAGTGTATCTGCAATACGATTGGCGCCTCCACCATCTGCCAGTAATTTGCCAAGTATTGCGCCTAATCCAAAGATGAGTGCAATATGACCTAGGGTACCGCCCATACCTGCTTCTATCGTTTCCATTACTTTATTTAAAGGCATGCCTAATAAGATGGCCGTGACAATCGATGTAATAATTAATGAAATAAATGTATTTAGTTTTAAGAAAATAATCAGTGTCAATAGTAATACGATTCCAATAACAACACTTGCTAGTGTCCATATTGTTCCCATTTGTCTTCTCCCCTTTGACGTTTAATTGATTTAAATACGTAGATTAATTCATATGTTTACGTTGAAAATCTGCAATTTCTTCATAGCGATCTTCAAGTGTACGGCTTAAGTTTATGAATATCGTTACAAGTTGTTGATACACGTTTACTGTATCTTGGTTGGGTTGATGTGCATGAGTCGTACCCACCATATTTTCGATAATTGAATAATCTTCAATATCTCCTAATGCTTTTAAACCAAGGACACACGCACCTAGACAAGAGCTTTCATAACTTTCTGGTACGATAACATCAGTATCAAAAATATCTGCCATCATTTGACGCCATACTTCACTTTTCGCAAAGCCTCCTGTTGCTTTAATCGTATTTGGCGTTTCATTCATTACTTCAACAAGTGCTAAATAGACGGTATAAAGGTTGTACAACACCCCTTCAAGTGCAGCGCGTATCATGTGTTCTTTTTGATGTGACAATGTTAACCCGAAGAATGAACCCCGTGCATTCGCATTCCATAAGGGTGCACGCTCTCCCGCAAGATACGGATGGAAAATTAAGCCATCTGCACCTGGCTTAACACGACTCGCTATTTTAGTAAGTACATCGTAAGGATCCACTCCCAGGCGTTTTGCTGTTTCAACTTCACTGGCGAGTAATTCATCTCGTAACCATCGAAGAATGACACCCCCGTTATTGACCGGTCCACCAATCACATAATGCTCTTCATCTAAGACATAACAGAAAATGCGGCCTTTATAATCTGTACGAGGTTTATCAATGACTGTACGAATCGCACCTGATGTCCCAATTGTGACTGCAACTTCACCTTTTTTATAACTATTAACGCCTAAATTTGATAACACCCCATCACTTGCACCAACCACAACCGGCGTATTTTCATCGATGCCCATCAATGTGGCATAACGTTTTTTCATCCCTTTTAAAATATAGGTCGTTGGTACAAGTTGAGGCAATTGATAGGTTGAAATACCGAGTAATTCAAGTGCTTCTTGATCCCAGTCTAATTGTTGTAAGTTAAACATACCTGTTGCTGAAGCCATAGAGTGATCCATCACGTATTCTCCATAAAGTTGATAGAAAATATACGTTTTAATATCCGCAAATATTGCAGTTTTTTGATAAATATCTGGTTGTTCATGTATCAAGTCAGCATATTGATTCGCACGGTTATCCGCCCAAATTATACTTTCAGTTAAGCGCTCGTGTTGACTATCTAATGCAATTAAGCTATGCATTTGCGCACTAAAAGAAATGAGTTTAATATCTTCTTTACGCACCCCAGATTCGCGAACCACATGTTTGACGGTCATTAATACGGCATCGAATAATTCGTCAGGATTCTCTTCTGAAACATCAACATTTGGCGTATGTAAAGGATAGCCAATATGATGCTTTGTAATAAATTGACCATGTTCATCATAAAGTACTGACTTCGTACTTGTTGTTCCAATATCTACTCCAATCATGTATTTCATACCTATTCCTTCTTCCTTCTATTTATTGTAACCAAAAGCTTTCAATATCTTTACCTACATCATCAAAGTTTAAATGAAACGCTTCTCTTAACGTATCCGTATCATAACGTTCTACCGCTTCTATAAATATCGAGTGATTACGGTGTATTCTGTCAAAATCTTCTTTATTTGTTCTCATTCGCTCTCTCATTGAACATAATACAAGTACTTCTACAATGGGTTTCAAATGGTTCCAAAATGTTTGAAGATAATGATGTCGAGAGGCGTGAATCAATGCTTCATGAAATTGAAGATCGTGTTGCGTAAATGATTCAGCATCTTCAAATTGAACAGCAACTTTCATCATTTCTAAATGTTTTCTCATTTCTTTAATCACTTTTTTTCTATCAATATGCTTTAATTTTGAAAATGCAAAGGATTCAAGCATTAATCGTAAATCATATAATTCTTTCTTTTCTTGTTCACCAAATTCAAGAACCCTTGCACCCATGCGCTCGAGGTGAATGAGTTGATTCGTTTTTAGCAATTTAAATGCATCTCTAACTGGAGAACGACTTACATCGAATTGTTTAGCCACTTGATTTTCAGTTAGTAATGTATCGGGTTCAAGTGTACTGTTAACAATCTGAAACCTAAGTTCCGCAGCGATACTTTCCCCTGTAGTCATTCTGTTTTTCCATTGTTTCGGATAATGCTGTTCCATGTTTTCACCTCAATACGTTAACTTGTATACAAGTATAGTAATACACTCATTCTAATTTTGCAAACGCTTACTTTTTTGTAATTTAAAACACCTAGCTCATGATAAGCCAGGTGTTTATTACGATTCGTTTTGATATACTTCGATACAATAATGTGTTTGATGGCAGTTGGGACATGTTAATTGTCTTGTTTTAGGTGTATGTTTCGCTTTCACGAAGGCACCTAATGTAGGTTTAAATGTATGCTGGCAATTCGGACATAGATATAACACTTTTTTTAAATATATTGCTGTCAGCGCAATGGCATATGTGATTAAGATGGGGAATATAACGATCAATGGCTTAATTGAACGTCCTAATAGACTTAATAGTAAACCACTATAGTGTATGATCCCTAAGATTCCAGCACTTATCCAAATCTTTTTTCTAAAGTATGCTATTTTATATTCTTGTTTCATAGCGTCATCTATGTCAGTAAGATGGTTAATAGGCGCACTTGATTGCTCAGAAATGTATGTTTCGACTTTTTCAATTTGTTTTAATGTATGACTGTACATCTCTACTTTTGAATGTAACGCATCTTTTCTCAATGAAAGTAATGTTTTAAACGTGTTCATATTTGTATCTTCATCAAGTAATGTCTTTATTTCATCTAACGTACATCCTAATTGTTTTAATACTAAAATCAATTCAAGCTGCTTTACATGTTCGTCAGTATAATATCTGCGATTAGAGTCAGTTTGTCGATGAGCTATAAGTAATCCTCTTCGATCGTAATATTGTAGTGTTCGAATCGTGACATTATTCCGTTTTGCCAATTCTCCAATCGTATAGTGTGACATATCATTCACCTCCTACTGTTAACATAGCTAATGACGCTACGTCATAAGCAAGTATGATTTTTACATTTGCTTATGCAGTCTGCCGGTCGTCTTATTCTTCTTGAATCCACTGTTTAATGTGGTCAATAATACCTATGGTTCCATTAGGCAAATTATCCAAGACAGCAGGAAAGTCGATATGTCCGATACCAGAATACACGACTTCATTTACTTCACCGCCATATTTTTTATACATTTTCATTGTTTCTTGTGAATCAGTGTAAGGAATGATTTCGTCATCTTCTCCTGAAATAAATAAAAGTTTAGGAAATTGCTCTATTTCCTCTATATCTGGAAGGTAATCTGCGTTTGTAGAATAAATGATATCTGTAATAATCGTTTTAATGGGTGCAATATATGAAAATAAGTTACGAATACTATTATTTTTGTTATGAAAAGATTTTTTCAAAATATACTGCGGTAAATTTTTAAAGGCAATCATCTCATCTTTAAAATGATCTCTTTTACTATTTGAAGTAAATAAGCGTGACAACATACTTTGATTTGGTGTAATACGTGCAGCGCTATTTAAATAAACCAGATGTGAAATAGGTAACGTATTAAATTTTAATAAGCGTGTTCCTATCATTCCTCCCATAGAATAACCTATGATAACTAAGTTTTTAATACCGTATGTTTCGATAACTTGTGAAAGCACATCATTGATACGCTCAGAATAATCATCTAACGTATGTTGTTCTCTTACAATGTTAGAGCTTTCGCCTCTACTTGGACAGTTAACAAAAATAAGGTTGTTCTCTCTAAAATAAGGCTCAAACAACAACATAATGCGATATGTCATCATTGCTCCATGTATAAATACGATGGTTCTATCTGCTTTCATATTTCCGGCAAATGCGACTTCAATGTGTTCACCCTTAAATTGTTTTAGTTCATATCGTTGTGACTTAAAATTCTGTTTAATCATTTTAAAACCCCAAAAAATATATATTACTATTAATTTATTTTATCATAAAAATATATCATTTTATTTTATATAAAAAAGCGAAACAATAGCTATACATTTCTATCGTTTCGCTATATGACTAAATTATTTATCTTTATCTTGAATCTCTGAGTGAATGGTTTGCATTTTTGCTTCGACATCTGAGATTTCTACTGCACATTCTTTAAGTTTGTCTTTATAGTCCTCTGTATTGGTATTATTTTTATAACGAATTTTATGTTCTAAACTTGCCCACATATCCATACCAATAGTTCGAATTTGAATTTCTACTGGTGTAATCTCTACTCTATCAGCTAGAAAGACTGGAATCGACACGACTATATGAAGACTGCGATAACCATTTTCTTTTGGGTGTTGTATATAATCTTTACGCTTAAGTAATTTAACGTCCTCTTGTTTTAATAATAATTTCTCAATCACATAAATATCTTCAAGATAATTACATACCACACGAATACCAGCGATATCTAAAATATTGGTTTTCGCTGTTTCCGCATCTATAGTTAAACCTTTACGTTGCAATTTTTTAACTAAACTCGTCATTTCTTTGACGCGACGTTCCATATGATGAATTGGATTATGTTTGTAAATATGATTAAAATTGTCATCCAAAATATCTAACTTCGTACTAATCTCTTTTAATGCAGAAGAATATAGATGATCGAGTTCTACGAAACCTACTAGCTTATCGAAGGCTTCATCTCCATTCTTAAACTTATCAATATTTTCTTTGAATTCACTGCGTAGCTCTTCAATGTACAATGATGGTTTTCTCTCTACGTACATATTTGTTGCCTCCTTTAATCATCACTGTATATTATATCTAACTCTTAAGTGAACTAAAAATGATAACCTAGACTTGACGCTACTCATTTAGTCTGAGTCATTTAGTCATAAAAAAGCCGAATAGCAAGTTTCATTGCTACTCGGACTCTATTACATTATTCATCTTTTTGATGTTCAATCACATGTGTACCACGATTATCAGCAATTTCTTTGGCACGTTGTTTTGCTTCTTTTTTAGTACTAAACGTATCAGACGCTTGTTTTGCATCTTCTGTTTTAACTTTCCATTCATGATCCTCATAATATACATGAACATCTTCATCATTCAGTTCAGGTCGTGCTGATGGATCTTTTTGATGTTGAGTAATATGTTTATGTTTTAATTCTTCTAATTCTTCTTTACTGGCATCTTTGTACCATTCTTCTGCTTGTTTTGTTGCAATAGGAATAGCGTCTCCCTCTTTGTAGCCATCTTTTAACATCGCATTTGCAATATCAATTGCTTTTTTACGCTCTAATTCATCTAAATGTTTCCAAGTTTGTGGATAATCATTCATTGTCCAAGGCATGATGTCACGCTCCTCTATAGTGTTTAGTAAGCTTTACCACCCTACGCTATAATGAAACGTCATACATTGATATTAAGCGTCCACCGTTTTCTGATGATTTGTATGATCAACGTCTTTACGTGTTGCTACACAATTATCTTGTAACTTCATTAAGGCAGATTTTAAATAATTATACTGTGGTAAATCGGTCAATTCTTTTTCATTAAGACTACCGCGTAATTCAAAATGTTTTGCTACATTTTCAAATGTGACAAGATATTCTCCCATTTGTTTTTCTGAAATGCGTTGACGTTGTTTGTCTTGCATTGCACGCATTAACATAAAGCTAATTTCTTCTAAGGCAAAAATACTTGGATAATAATAACGAATGGCCTCTTTACTTGAGAATAATTCACCATTGGCTGAATTGTACACTTGTGTCATGTTATTCATTTTTACAGATAATGATAAACTTTCTGTTCTATCACGTGCTGTATCTTGGTATTTATTTTCTGAAAATAAATATTGGAAAATAACCGCTTCTTTACGTACCACTTCTGCAATCACAGTAGGTAACATGGTTGAAGCATTTTTTCGATTAATGATTAAAACACCAATGACCGCAATCACAATCCCGATCAATACGTCAACAATTCGTGTATACGCAATATCAATGGATAAATTACCAGAGGCTAAACCATTTAACAGGATGACTTGTGTTGTAATAAAAATAACTGCAAAAGCATAATTTGCTGCGACAAATCCTTCTGTCATCATAGCAGACAGCCCCATTAAAATGACTGCGACAATTAAATGAGGTTGGAAAAAGAGTATGGCTGATAGAAGTAAAGTCCCTACAATTGTTCCAAGACCACGTGCTAATGAACGGTCTAACATCCGAATCGTCGTTAATCCTAATAATACTGTATGGGCGGATAATGGAATCCAATATGAACGTTGGATATTGAAAAATAACGATACAAAAATAGCTGCGCCCATAATAACAGCATACGTTAATGCATTGCGGAAAATAATGGAATCGAGTGTTAAGTTTTGAACGATACGTTTACTATATAATGGCTTACGAATACTCGCTTCAGATTCTATTTGTTCCGGTTGTAATTGTGCAATTTCGTCTATTTTAAGTATGTGTTGCATCAAACTTTCAAATGGTTCATCCACATCGACTTTTTTCGTCCATTTTTCTCGTTTTGAAGATAATTTATAGGCATTTCTTGTAATCATATCCATCATCTCAATCAGTTCTTGAGGGATGGGACGAATATTTTTTTCATTTAGTTCAAGTAACTCGGCATAAATTCCTTGGGCTGATGTATGAAGAAGCAATAACTTTTCAAAGCGAGAACTTAACTTTTCACTCATCGCAGTAGTCGATGTAATCAATAGTTTCTCTGAATTTTTAAATTTCGTTACTGTGTCTTGTGAAATATCATTAAATTTTTCAGCATCATTAAAGTTATGCATTAAATTATTAATCGTCTGAAAGTCAGAGGTAATCGCTCGATCTTCAGCTTTTTGTTTTTGGAATACAATAGTTAAAATGACGACTAATGTCGCTAACATTCCTCCAATAAAAATCGCTAAGCCACGAATCGGTGCTTGTTCTGGAGCGTCAGGTAAGTTACTGGATAAGCAAAATGTAACTAAAAAGAATGTGGATGAAGGACCCGCAATTTTTAACACATTAAATACATAGAATGGAATGACAGTAACGATCAATAATAATACGCCGTACAGAACTGGCTGATTGACAGTTAATGTTCCAAGCATCATACAAATGGTAAAGGATAACGTACAAATAATGACTGTTCTTAACATTGATTGTGCTGAACCTTTAAATACATAAGTATGTGCCAAAGTTCCGGTTGCTACGAGTAGACCAAAACTAAAATGTCCTAGTAAATACCCTATCAATGTTGGGATAATCATTAATAATCCTTGGCGTATACCTTTCCATAGATTAATTTTAGGCTTATCAAACCTTATTAATGAAGCAATCACATGTCCCACTACTATCTTTCCTTTCATTTTTCATACCATCTTATTTCATACCATCTTATCATAACATGATAAACGCCTTGCCCAAGTACAAATATCACTTAGACAAGGCATGTTTAGTTATTATTTTGTTTCTGCTACATCAATGACAGGTTCTTCAGCGACATATTTTCCTATATTTTCACTAAATGCTTTGAAATGATCTGAATGGTTATGTGCTTGAACCGCTTCTTGGTCTTTATAATTTTCAACAACAACGAATGTGTTATGTTCTGCTACATCTTCATAATGAGCATAAAATGTATTACCCGGTTCTTGACGTGAACTTTGAACTAATTTGTTCATTAAATCTAAATAGTCATTACGCACATCTTCTTTAATTTTAAGCTTCGCATTAATAATAATCATATAATCACCTTCCAAATATAATTATAACGTTTTACCCGGATATTATAAAAAGAAAACAGTAGTAAGAAGAGAGGTAACATTGATTTTCAATTCAGTCATCGACAGTCAATATATTAAAAATGCCTGAGACAACTGATGATGTCCCAGGCTTTCACTTTTGTGGATAATGTATAAATCTTATTTAATATGTCTACTTTCATCTTTAATTAATGGTTTGTCTGGTGTAACGAAGAACCATAATACAGCTGCAATCACCGCTGGAATAATTAATAATTGGAATGTCATTGTCCAGCCAAGTGATGATACTAATGCACCTGCTAAAAATGGACTGATTAACGCACCAATATTTCCCCATAAATTCATCCAACCCGATACTGTACCAGCAAAGTTACGTCCAATGTCATTTGCTGCTGCCCAACTCATTCCCATTGAAATACCCATACCACCTAAGCCAAGTGATAACCAAAAGATGGTCACATATAAGTTTTGTGTATGAACTGCAAAGAAGATGGAGATAGCAAATACGATAAAGCCAACAATTGCAATTAACCCTCTCGCTACAAAACGACTTTGACCGCTATGCAAAATTTTATCTGAAATCGCACCCGCAGATAAAATTAAAATAAACATAATAAACCATGGTAAAGCACTAATTGTCATATCTTTAAATTGTACATGATATTGCTCAGTTAAATAAGTAGGTAACCAAATTAAGAATAGAGCAATAACAAATTGAACTACGAAATATTGCCCTGCAATGGCATAGAAACTCATGCGTTTAAAAAATTGATTCCAAGGTGCTACGGATTTAGTTGTTTCTACTAAATCACGATGTTGCATGATATACTGTTTTTCTGCATCATTGACCATGCGATGTTGCTCAGGTAAATCTTTTGCAATAATTGCCCAAAGTGCTGCAATCACAATACCAACTGCCCCAAAAATGTAGAATACGGCTTGCCAGTTAAATGCATTAACAATTGCGATAGTAATTACTGGTGCTAATACTGGACCGAAATATGATCCTGCTAACAACGCACTCGATGCTCTCCCTTTTTCATCTTTAGCAAACCAAGTTGAATTGAATACTGCATTAGATGGATACATTGGCGCTTCTCCGATACCAAATAAGAAACGTACTAAATATAATAAACCATGATGTTTAATCATTCCCGTTAAAATTGTAAATGCACTCCACCATAATAATGCGATTGAAATCATCTTACGTGGACCAAACTTCTCTGCTAACATACCTGAAGGCACTTGCATCAATGCATAACCTAGTGAGAAGAATGAAGCTAATAAACCAAATTGTTGCTTTGTCATGTGAAGATCTTCCATCATTTGAGGTGCAATAAATGAGATATTAGATCTATCCATATATGCAATGACCCCAATAATAAAGAATGCGATAGCGAAATACCAACGAACATTACTTTTCTTTTGTCTTTGTACCATAATTTTTTCCTGCTTCCCTTTAAAGTTGTGTTGATTCTACTTACACGTTGATAATGAAAACTCCCAATCATGTTGTTCCCTTTTTTTAACCGCCTTTCAAGCCCCATATCATAAGCTTTTTGCTATATTTTTTATAATATTAACAGGTTTTGCAAGCGTTTACAATTACTTTTTGAATATTTTTTATTTTATTTATACATAGCTATGTAAAATGTGTTTTACTGATTAAAAAGTATATTGCTACAAATCTAATTTGTTTTTGTATTTGAACTCTATTAAAAAAGGTTGTAGAATAAAATTGAAGCAAAAACGCTGATGTTTATTTTAAACACAACTGAATAAACAATCCACTGGAAGTGCCTTTGTTTAAGGCTGAGAGTAAAGAACGAACTTTATAATTCCTGGAACCTGATCCAGTTTGTACTGGCGTAGGAAAGTGGCGACTAGGATATCGTAAAGTTAAACAAAACGCTATTTCCCTACTACAGGGAAATAGCGTTTTTTTGTTTAATAAGGAGTGATGTTCATTTTTATAGCGATAACAAAATATAAAGATTTAACCAATGATGATGTACAACATTTTCTTGATATCTCGGATGGAATAGATGGGTTATTGTTTCGTACTCCCATGTCATCAAGTGATTTGTCTTCATTTTTAACATCACTTATAGAAAAAGGATTCCCTAAATCAAAAATCATTATTCATAGTGATGTACATTTACTTGAACAACTTCACCTCTCTCATATTCATTTTCGAGAAATGGATGAAGATGCATTTAGCTATAAATCAACGCATCCAGAGATTGAAGTGAGTATGTCTACACATTCAATTGAATCTGTTAAAGCAGCTTATGAACACGATCTTGATTATGTCTTTTTTGGTCACATTTTTAAGACACCTTCAAAACCTAATCAATTGCCTCGATCAAAAGCAGAGATTCAACGTGTGTTAGAGATTCCTATTCCCATTTATGCCATTGGAGGTATCACTGAAAAAACGATTCTTCAATTACCTCATGGTTTTAAAGGAATTTGTGCGATTTCTTTTTTTATGAACGCATCTTTACAACAAATTGAACTATTGCGAAAGGAGTGGTTGAAAGATGCATGATGTTTTAATCATAGGTTCGGGCGTGATTGGCATGTCTATTGCACGCCAATTAAGTCAATCTCACCTTGACATTGCACTTATTGATCGTGACGTACCAGGTAAACACGCGTCATATAAAGCAGGTGGCATGTTAGGTGCTCAAAATGAATTTACTGAAGATACTGATTTATTTAGACTTGCTCTTGAATCACGAAGTCTCTTTCCACAATTATGTCAAGATTTAGAAGATGAGACAGGTATTGATATTCAGTTTCAAAATTCAGGTTTAATTAAAGTAGCTAATCGTCCTGAAGATGTTGAAAGTTTAGAAAAACAGTATCAGTTTTTAAGTGGTTTAGATTCTAGTGTCATTGTTCTTTCAGATGAGGAACTGACTCATTTAACGAATGGCACAGTAACATCAAGTGAAATGGCTATTTACATTCCACAAGATGGACAGATTAATGCCAATCACTACACTAAAGCTTTATTTACATCTTTAAAGCAACGTCAAATTAAGCGATATGTCAATACAGAGGTACAATCTGTTCAGCGCCAAAATGGGTACTACGATGTTGAAACGTCACAAGGCACATTACAAGCTAAGAAAGTCATTGTGGCAGCAGGCGCATGGACATCTAAATTATTAACTCAATACTCACTACCTAGAGATGTCGTCGGTGTAAAAGGTGAAGTCTTACTGATTGAAAATGACCACTTGGATTTAAAAGAAACCGTATTTATGACCAATGGCTGTTATATCGTTCCAAAATATCCAAATCGTTTCTTAATTGGTGCCACAAGCGAGTTTGATAACTATTCAGTTGGTAATACAGACGATGGCATCTCTTGGTTACACCACTTTGCAAATGAACGTATACCAGAACTCGCACACGGCAAAGTCATTAAACAGTGGTCTGGTGTCCGTCCATATACTGAAGGAGAAATACCGATAATGGACCGTATTGATGAAGATTTATATGTGATTTCTGGTCACTATCGTAACGGTATTTTACTTTCACCTATTATTGGGCGTGATATTGCCAATTGGATACTCACCGGTGTTAAACCGCGTCGATATGAATCATTTAGTGCTTCAAGGAGGTTAAATCATGAAGTGTATCATTAATGGGGACACATTCAATTTTGATTCAGAACAATCTATTACATCTGTACTTGAATCTCTTGAATTAGACCCTAAACGTGTCATTGTCGAATATAATAAAACTTTAATTAAACAAGAAGACTACGATCAACATACAGTACGTGAAGATGATCGATTAGAATTATTAGAATTTGTTGGAGGCGGATAAAATGTTTAAAATTGGACCATTAGAAATTAAATCTCGTTTATTATTAGGTACAGGAAAATTTGAAGATGAAGCGACGCAAACAAAAGCGATTGAAGCAGCAGAAGCGAATGTACTAACTTTTGCCGTAAGACGTATGAATTTATATGATAAAAACTTACCTAATCCATTAGCAAATATTAATCTTAAAGACTTTATTACTTTTCCAAATACGGCCGGCGCCAAAACTGCTGAAGAAGCGATTCGTATCGCTGAAATTGCAAAACACGCTGGCGTATGCGATATGATTAAAGTCGAAGTGATCGGTGACGATGAAACATTGTTACCTGATCCATTTGAAACATATGAAGCATGTAAAGTGTTATTAGAAAAAGGTTATATCGTATGTCCTTACATTTCTAATGATGTCGTATTAGCGAAACGTTTAGAAGAATTAGGTGTTCATGCTGTCATGCCACTTGCTTCTCCAATAGGTACTGGACGTGGTATTAATAACCAACTTAATTTAAGTTACATTATTAAACATTCAAATGTTCCCGTTATTGTGGATGCTGGTATTGGTTCACCAAAAGATGCGTGTCATGCGATGGAATTAGGCGCTGATGCTATTCTTTTAAACACTGCAGTTTCAGGTGCAAAAGACCCTGTTAAAATGGCTGAAGCAATGAAACTTGGTATTCATGCAGGTCGTCTCTCATATGAAGCAGGACGTATTCCAGTAAAATATACTGCCCAAGCATCAAGCCCTACTGAAGGTTTAGGATTCTTATAATGCAACGCTATAACCGTCAATTGCGTTATCATGCATTTGGAGAGGATGGCCAAACTGCCCTCTCCAATGCAACCATTTTAATACTTGGTGCAGGCGCGTTAGGAAGTCACGTTGCAGAGCTTTTAGCACGTATGGGTGCGCATCATTTAGCCATTGTCGATATGGATATCGTTGAATTATCTAATTTACATCGCCAAGCACTCTATACTGAAGATGATGCTCACCATATGGTCCCTAAAGTTCACGCAGTTAAACAAAAGATTGAACACATTAATTCAAATGTAAACGTTCAAACTTATTACCAAGAAATTGACTCTACAACTATTGAGGACATTTTAAAAGCCGTCAATCCTGATATTGTCATTGATGGTATGGATCATTTCAAAATTCGTTATCTTATTAACGAAGCCTGTCAAAAAAACCATATTCCGTGGGTGTATGGTGCTGCTGTAGGCAGTAAAGGTACCGTTTACGGCATTGATTTCAAAGGACCTTGTTTGAAATGTTTATTAAAACAAATTCCAACCAGTGCAGAGAGTTGTGCTATTAATGGCGTATTACCGCCTGTGATTACACAGGTAGCAAGCTATGAGGTCACAGAAGCGATTCGTTATTTATCTGGTCATGGATTTTCTCATAAGTTAATTACTCTTGATGCATTTCATATTGATTATAAAGCATTGAATATCGATATTTTAAAAGATGATGAATGTGACGTATGTAGTAAAAGTCATTACGAATTATTAGAAACGAAACAACAACAGAATATTGAAAGCTTATGCGGAAAAACCTACCTATTTAGATATCAACCTACTGCTTTTGACTATGCTGAACATTTCCCAGGTGATATTGTGAAGTCAACCTCATTTGCAAAGCTAATTAAAGATGGTAATTATGACATCACCTTATTCAAAGATGGTAGAATGAATGTCTATGGCGTTGAAGATGATAATGAAGCAGAAAAATTGTATCATCAATATTTAAAATCCTTAAAATGAGTTGTACAATCCATATCATGTTATAACAAGCATTTCATAGTAAATTCCTATATAATGAATTTACTATGAATTTTTTATTCGAGAAATGTTTAATAACGGAGGATTTTTAACTTTATAATGGAACAAATTATTACAAATTTTATAGGTCAATGGGGTTATGCAGCCATTTTCATTCTTATTTTATTAGAAAATGTCTTACCTGTTGTGCCTTCTGAAATTATATTAACATTTGCAGGTTTAATGTCAGTTAAATCAGGTCTTTCAATTTTAGTCTTATTTATTATTTCAACAATTGCTTCATTTATCGGTTTACTTATTTTGTATTATTTATGTCGTTTAATTAAAGAGGAAAGTATTTATCGATTTGTTGATAAGTATGGTAAATGGTTCAAACTTAAAGGAAATGATGTGAAACGTGCGAACGACTGGTTTAAACGTTATGGCGCGTGGGCAGTTCTATTATGTCGTTTCATTCCTGTTTTACGTGTATTAATCACTATTCCAACAGGTATCAATAAAATGAATGTTGCAACATTTACGATGTTATCTTTATTAGGCACAACGATTTGGAACTTTACCTTAATTTTACTTGGTCGTCTTCTTAGCGATAGTTTCGATGTATTAATGTCTGGCATCCATACATATTCTTATTTTATGTATGTGATTCTTATCATTATTATTCTTTATGTACTCTATCGTCTATTCTTCAAAAAAAATAACGCTAAATAAGTACATTAATTTTACTTTCAAATTAAATTTACAACAATTCAAGCATCACTATTGAAAAAGTGATGCTTTTTAACGATAATTTATGTAAGCGGTTTTATTACTCTGCTTATGATCTAATAAATTTCCTATACAGGAGTGAAATCAAATGTCTCAATCTACGGAAAGTGAATTAAAGAAAAAGTATTTGGATTTACTATCTCAGCAATTTGATAGTCCTGAAAAACTTGCAACAGAAATTATTAATCTAGAATCCGTTTTAGAATTACCAAAAGGTACTGAACACTTCGTCAGCGATCTTCATGGTGAATATAAATCGTTCCAACACGTATTAAG
The DNA here is from genome assembly GCF_004365845.1 of Staphylococcus sp. AtDRG32. Classification (NCBI taxonomy): domain Bacteria; kingdom Bacillati; phylum Bacillota; class Bacilli; order Caryophanales; family Staphylococcaceae; genus Staphylococcus; species Staphylococcus sp. AtDRG32. The sequence goes on along the minus strand of NZ_SODE01000002.1, from coordinate 244,156 downwards.
AAATGGCTCTGGTAATGTCCGTGCTAAAATTAACGATATTTTTGCAGGTAACATATCTCAAAAAGAAATAGATGATTTAGCTGCACTAGTGTATTATCCAGAAGAAAAATTAAAGCTCATTAAGAATGACTTTAATTCAAAACGTGAGTTAAATGAATGGTATATCCTGACAATCGAGCGTTTGATTGATTTAATCACATATTGTTCTTCAAAATATACGCGTTCAAAACTACGTAAAGCTTTACCTTCAGAGTATACATATATCATTGAAGAGTTGCTTTATAAAAATAACGAATTTAACAATAAAAAATCGTATTATGAAACGCTCTTAAATCAAGTTATCGAGCTTGATCAATCAGATGATTTAATTATTGGATTATCTTATACCATCCAACGTCTTGTCGTCGATCATCTTCATGTTGTGGGTGATATCTACGATCGTGGTCCAGAACCTGACAAAATTATGGATACATTAATTGACTACCATTCTGTTGATATTCAATGGGGTAATCATGATGTACTTTGGATTGGAGCTTATGCAGGTTCTAAAGTGTGTTTAGCCAATTTACTACGTATATGTGCACGCTACGATAACTTAGATATTATTGAAGATGCATATGGTATTAATTTAAGACCCCTCCTCACTTTAGCTGAAAAACATTACGATGGCGATAACCCAGCGTTCAAACCGAAAAAACGTCCGGATAAAAAAGTGGGCTTATCTAAACACGAAGAAGCACAAATTACTAAGATTCACCAAGCCATTGCAATGATTCAATTTAAGCTTGAAATGCCAATTATTAAACGTCGCCCAAGTTTTGAAATGGAAGACCGTTTAGTTTTAGAAAAAATAAATTATGATACAAACGAAATTACAATTTATGGTAAAACGTATCCTTTAAAAGATACTTGCTTTAGTACGGTGGACCCTAAAGATCCTGCAAAATTATTACCAGAAGAAGAAGATGTTGTTAATAAATTATTACTGTCTTTCCAACAATCTGAAAAATTAAAACGTCATATGGCCTTTCTAATGCAAAAAGGTAAATTATATCTCCCTTATAATGGAAATCTTCTTATTCATGGTTGCATTCCTGTAGATGATAATGGCGAAATGGAATCTTTTGAAATTGAAGGTGTAAAACATAAAGGTCGTGATTTATTAGATGTCTTTGAACGTCACGTGCGCTTAGCGTTTAGCGACAAAGAGAAAACAGATGATTTATCTACGGATCTTGTATGGTATTTATGGACAGGAAAATACAGTTCTTTATTTGGTAAACGTGCCATGACTACATTTGAGCGCTACTTCATTGAAGATAAAGCGTCTCATAAAGAACCGAAAAACCCTTATTATTACTTACGTGAAGATGTTGATATGATTCGCAAAATGCTAAAAGATTTCGGACTTAATCCTGATGAAGGTCGTATTATCAATGGACATACACCAGTAAAAGAAATCGATGGCGAGGATCCTATTAAAGCTAATGGGAAGATGTTAGTCATTGATGGTGGATTCTCAAAAGCTTATCAATCTACGACAGGTATCGCAGGTTACACGTTACTTTACAATTCATTTGGTATGCAACTTGTAGCACACCAATTCTTTGATTCTAAAGAGAATGTCTTATCTGATGGTGCTGATGAACTATCAGTACGACGTGTCGTTGATGAAGAATTACAACGTAAAAAGATTAGAGATACGAATGTCGGTAAAGACATTATGGAACAAATTCGCATGTTAAAATTATTAATGCACGACAGATATTTAAAATAAACCTATAATAATGCCCAGCAACAGTTCAAATGAACTGTCGCCGGGCGTTTTTATTATTTATATACGTTTCTTAAAATACCATAAGTTCCATTGTCGTACTCATCCATTGATTTTGTACTCCTATGGAATGTCGCTTCTTTATCGTCATTAATGTGATAAATAATCATATCTTTATCTGTAATATCATGATATGAAGAGGCTGGAACTTCGACAATATTTTGATTCGTAATCACATTGTCAAACCATCTTGGACTATGCTTTTCATCGAATAAAATATGATTACGAAGCGGTCCATTTAAATTATTACGTGCTTGATCATCTGTAAAGGATACTGGCATCATATTTACATTATTTAATCCAAATTCTGGAACTAACTCATTAAATGCAAGACTATTAAAAATAAATGATTTGGTCATTAATAAGCATTTGTTATAGCGAATTAAGTCTGCATACATACGATCACTACTTGATAATAAATTTCCTTTAAAAATTTCAAAGCCGAGTTCTTCAGCTTTATCAGAAGTGTTACTAAACAAGTTAAACACCATCACTGGAATACCATGCGATTGTAACTGTCTACCTAAGTGATAAGAGAATTCGCTCTCACCTACTAAAATGACACCTGGAGGTTCAGTACTTGCTAAACCAAGCATTTTACTTATTGATGTAAAGCTAAAACCATATATGACTACGGTAATAAATACTAAACCAAATGTTACCGGTGTAATATAAGATGCCATTTTCATATTATCATTTAAAAATAATCCACCGAAAAATTGTGCTACAGTTAATACCACAATCCCTCTTGGTGCCATCATGGCTACAAGCGCACGCTCTTTTTTAGTGATTTCAGTACCAATGGTAGATAATAAAACAGCAATGGGACGTACTAACACAATCATAACAAGTGAGAAAATCACAAGCTTCCATGATAATACATTCATCAATACAGAGGGTGTTAATGATGATGTTATTAAAATAAACACCGTTGAAACTAGAATGGAAGACATATTTTCAATAAAATGATCTGACTCTTTATAAATTAAATCATGTCGTTTATAACGTGCCATCATTAATCCAAAAATGGTTACTGCCAGTAAACCAGATTCATCGAGAATTTGGTCACAGATGCTAAACACGAGCAATATAAACACCAACTGAATGGAAGGCATTAAATTTTGTGGTATGACATCGCGTTGGATGAGCCAATTGAAGAAGAATGAAGCACCAAAGCCAATTAATGCTACAATCAACATTTTAAAAATAAATATAAGGAGTAATTGGAAACCAAAACCTTGTCCAACGATTTGATACACATAAAATGCAGCTAATGCTAGTATTGGACCAAGTGGATCAAGTATAATACTTTCCCAACGTAAGACAGTATCTACACTGTTTCTAACTTTGGCTTGTTTTAACAGTGGCTGAATCACCGTTGGTCCAGTAATAAGAAGTAATCCACCCATAACAATAGCGATAGAAATAGGAAAACCTAAAATTTTATGTAAGGCAATAGCTCCAAGAACCCATGCAATTGTGGCGCCTATCGTAATAATACGTATAACCGCCTTAGAAATGCCTTTTAATTCTCTAAAATCTAGATTACTACTTCCTTCAAATAATATGATTGCTACCGCAAGAGATACAATTGGACTAAATACCTCTGAACCTAGCGTATGCTCAGGATTTGCTAGTCCTAATATAGGTCCGACTAATAAACCAACAATCGACATGACTACAATCGAAGGCCATTTAATTCGATTTGCTAGCCATTGACTGAAGATACCTAATGCAAGAAATAATACAATAACTAGCATTACAGGTAAATCAAATAACATATCTACACCTTCCTTATTTAAATTGAATATATTGCAATATCCTATCAAACTTTACTGAATAATGTATAGTATATTAAATACATTTTTTAAATAACATTTATATGAGAACTATAAACTATTATATACCCCATATAACTTAAAATTTATACAAATTCTTTCGAATGTATTTTTGAGAAATACAATGTTCATTACAAGTAAACTTTAATATTTATTTTTAACAAAATGTCCTTTAAAATAGATTAATATATTCTCATGTGTTTGATTTAGAAAGGATTTTTGAAAATGAAAGTTTTAAAAGAATCGATGATCGTAGCATTTGCCTTTGTAGGTGTTGTCGTTGGTGCTGGTTTTGCTACAGGTCAAGAAATATTCCAATTTTTCACAAGTAACGGTCAATTCAGTGTATTAGGGATTATTATTACAGGATTAATCATCACACTAGGCGGTATGTTCGTCTTAAATACTGGTTACAACATAAAATCACATAATCATTCAGAATCCATTCATTACTATTTGCACCCTATGATTGCTCGATTATTTGATATTATTCTAACATTATTTTTGTTTTCACTCGCTATTATTATGAGCGCGGGCGGTGCATCTACAATTCAAGAAAGTTTTCATTTACCTTATTGGCTTAGTTCACTTATTCTCGTAGGTCTTATTTTGATTACATTATTTTTAAAATTTGATCGTTTAATTGCAGTACTCGGTATCGTTACACCTTTCTTAGTTATCGTCGTCACAATTATTGCGATATATTATCTTGCAACTGGCCATCTTGACTTTGAAAGTGCAAATCAATATGCACAGCATAAATCATCTATTTCACTTGGATGGTGGTTTGATGGCATCAATTATGCCAGTTTACAAATTGCTGCTGCCTTCAGTTTTCTAAGTGTCATGGGGGGACGTTTACATGACCAACGTGCTTCTATTTGGGGGGGATTAATCGGTGGCGTCATTATTACATTTTTACTTTTAATGATTAATTTAGGCTTAATGACAAAATTTAATGATATTAAATCCGTAGCGCTTCCAACCTTATTATTGGCACGACATATCTCACCTATTTTGGGAACTATCATGTCTATTATTATGATTCTAGTTATCTATAATACTATTGTAGGCTTAATGTACGCATTCGCCTCTCGTTTCACAACACCGTTTTCAAAACAATATTTTGTACTTATTATCGTCATGACAATCGTGACGTTCATTTGTACATTTATCGGCTTTATTTCACTCATTGGCAAAGTATTTCCAATTATGGGGTTATTTGGCTTTATTCTACTCATTCCTATTTTATATAAAGGGGTTAGACATTTTAAATATTCAAAAAAAGAAGGTTCAAAGGGAGAACATTAATCTCCTTTTGAATCTTCTTTTTTTTATAGATTAAATTTAATACTTTACGGGAATAATAGGTATGGAGGTGTCGTTAATGACGAATCAACTATTTATTAATAATGAATTTGTAGAAAGTAAGTCAAACGAAACAATGGACGTGATTAACCCTGCTACGGGAGAAACAATCGATACGATTACATTCGCTACTGAAGAAGAGGTAAACGACGCAATTGAAAAATCTAAACACGCTCAACTTGAATGGGAAAAAGTACCAGCTCCTACACGTGCTGAGCATGTAAAATTATTAATTCCTTTACTTGAACAACATAAAGATGACATTGCTCATTTATACGTTAAAGAACAAGGTAAAACAATAGTACAAGCTAAAGGTGAAATTGATAAATCAATAGAATTCATTGATTATATGGCAAGTTTAAGTATGAGTAACAAAGGTGAAGTATTACAAAATAGTATAGTAAACGAAACCATTCAACTGACAAAAAAACCTATCGGTGTGACGGCTGGTATTGTGCCTTGGAATGCTCCAATTTTAGTGCTTATGCGTAAAGTGATTCCAGCTATTGTAACGGGTTGTTCTGTCGTTATCAAACCAAGTGAAGAAACAACATTATTAACATTAAAAATTGCTGAACTTTTCCGTGATTCAACTATTCCAGCTGGTCTTATTCAAATCGTTCCAGGTACTGGTGAAACAGTTGGAACACAATTGGCAACTCATAAAGATATTCAGCTTGTTTCATTAACGGGTAGTATGGGCGCAGGTAAAGCTGTATTTAAAAATGCGGCTGACAGCATTAAAAAACTTAACTTAGAACTAGGTGGAAATGCTCCTGTTCTTGTCACACAACACGCTGACTTAGATAAAGCTGTTGATTATATTGTTACTGCACGTATTAATAACGCTGGCCAAGTATGTACATGTCCAGAACGTATCTTTGTTCATGAAGATGTACATGATGACTTTATTAATAAAGTGAAAGATAAAATGGATGCGCTTCAAGTTGGAGATCCATACGATGAAAACACTGACTATGGTGCAATCATTAATCAAAAACAATTAGATAGTATTGATGATAAAGTTCAAGAAGCAGTAAAACATGGCGCAGATTTAGTATTAGGTGGCTATAAATTAGATCGTGAAGGATTCTTCTACGCTCCTACAATTTTAGATCATGTAAAAACAACTGATAGTGCTTTTAAAGAAGAAATTTTCGGTCCTGTGCTTGCTATAACTACGTATACAAACTTTGATGACGTTATTGATATGGCAAACGACACTAACGCAGGTCTATCATCTTATATTTTCTCTGAAAACTTAAAAGAAATTATGACAGCTACTGAACGTTTAAAATTTGGAGAAGTGTATGCGAACTGTGAGGCAGAAGAAGCAGTCAATGGTTATCACGCAGGTTGGAGAGAATCTGGCCTTGGTGGCGCAGACGGTATTCATGGTTTTGAAGAATATTACAATACAACTGTAAGTTATATTAGATGGTAAATTAAAAATAAAAAAAGAGAGCAAGAAAGAATGTAACGCCATTCTTTCTTGCTCTCCTTTTTATTTGTTTAATGCTTTATCGAGGGCTTGAATATTTTTTTTCATAATGGATTGAAAAGTGAGTGTTTGATCTTCTGATTGAGATTGAGACAATACTGCTAAATTATTAAAATTTACAGGTTGAGTTTGGGTCTCTTTACGAATCACATCGGTTATTTTTGAAGAAATATTTTGTTCATATAAAATATACGGTTCATGTGTGTCTTTTATTTGATTAATGAGCGCTAAGATATCTTTTTGACTTGGCTCTTTATTATTCATACCACTAACCCCTTCTTGTTCGAAGTGGTAACGTCGCGCTAAATATCCTAATGAATCATGAGAAATAATTACTTTATCTCGTTTAGGACGCGTCGTTATGTTAGATAATGTATGGTCAATTTGTTTTAAATCTTCAACTAATTGTTTATAGTTATGCTCATAATATCTACTATGCGCAGGATCTTTATGAACTAAATCATCTTTAATTTTCTTTGCGAATTGTTGGTCTAGTATTGGATCAAGCCAAACATGAGGATCATATGATGTTGCTTCATGATGATGTCCATGTTCATCGTGATCATCATCTTCATTCACAAGGATTTGTTTATTTAAACTATTTGCAACCGCTAATTTCATATCATTATTATTCATTGATTTTGTAATTTTAGCTGCTACTGGATCAAGATGATCACTTGAATAAACAAATAAATCACTTTTTGCAATATTAATCATATCGCGTTGACTAGGTTCATATGTATGCATATCAGCACCCGGTGGATAAATCGTATCTACATCCACATATTTACCACCAATTTGTTTTGTAAAGCTTTCAAACGCAAAAACCGTGGTATAAATTTTTAATTTATTCTCAGTTGTTACTTTTTTCTGTTTGTGAGTGATATCGCGGTTTGTACTACAAGCAGATAATATGAGACACAAACACATCAAACCGATAATTGCGATCATCTTCTTCACACAAACCCCTCCAAAACGTAATAATTTCGTTCTCAACTATATCTGTTCTTTTATAAAAAAGCAATAACTTTGTATTTAAATTTTTTATAATTTTTATATTCTAAATTTTATTTATGTAATGTTTTAATTTAGTGGAAATGTGATAAATAATACTAAGACATTATATAAGGAGTGAAGTAATATGGCTGAAGAAATTAAACAAGGTAACAATAAATTTTATGTAGGTGAAGACGAAAATAATCCTAAAGCAGAAATCACTTACAAACAAGTAGATAACAATGAAATTGAAATCGATCACACTGGTGTATCTGATGAATTAGGTGGTCAAGGTTTAGGAACTAAATTAGTTGATGCAGTTGTAGAACATGCTCGTCAAAATAACTTAAAAATTATCGCTTCTTGTCCATTTGCAAAAGATGTATTAGAAAAAAATGATAGTTACCAAGATGTTTATTTAGGATAAGAGTAAAATAAAATCCTCTAGAGAATCATTCTCTAGAGGATTTTTTTAATTAAGTTATTTATCTTGTTTCCTATTAATCATTCTAATATATTTAATATACTTAGTATAAAAAAGAGAGGCAATGATACATGACTACATTTCATTCAAAAGAAGCAATGCAAGTGACGAACGTCACTTTAAATGTTAAAGATTTAAACAAAATGAATCACTTTTATTCTGAAGTACTCGGCTTTTCTATTAAAAAGAAAACTGACACACAAACCATTTTTAATGTTGGAGAACATGGTCACACGTTAACGCTTCATCTTTTAAATCATGGACGTCATCCTGAATTTAGAGAAGCTGGCCTTTTTCATATCGCTTATTTATTACCTTCACGACAAGACTTAGCTAACTTCCTATATCATATGAGTCGTTTAAATCAGCCTGTTGGTGGCGGTGACCATTTAGTAAGTGAAGCGCTATATTTCAATGATCCAGAAGGTAATGGTATTGAAGTCTATCAAGATCGCCCTTCTAGTGGTTGGGAATGGGAGAATGGCTTTATTAAAATGGATACCCTTGAAGTTGATGCACAAGATTTAATTTCACATCGTACTGAAAAGGGTTGGCAAGGTTTTCCATCAGATGGAAAACTAGGACATCTCCATTTAAAAACACATAATTTGATGGAGGCTCGTCAATTCTATATTGATCAACTTGGTTTTGAACATATTTCAAACCTCCCTCAAAGTTTATTTATTTCTACACAACACTATCATCATCACATTGCTGTGAATACATGGCAATCTAATCAAGTGAATCCAGACAATAAGAACACTTATGGATTAACACATATTGATATCTATCAACCTCACGCTAAAGAAACGAATTTAACATCACCTGAAGGGTTTAGTGTGACTGTTCATGGAGATGTAAGTGTAGTTCCTGATTAAAAAAAAGGTTGGATGACAATCATCCAATCTTTTTTTAATCTACAATATCTCGATATTTTCTTACAGTATCAAAGTCACTATCTTTTGCTTTTTCATAACCTTGATGACCATAAATATCACTAATAACATGTTTACCTTTTTTTGTATGACTGATATCAATAAATGCTTTACTAATTTTCTTTTTCCATTTGCTACTCATGTCATTACGTACTGAAATGGTATCATTCGGAATTTTCTTTGTGCGATAAATCACTTTAGTTTCTTGATAAATATTGGGATACTCTTTTTTTAAATCTGCCCGAGCATCTTGATATGTAGCAACAGCTTCTACATCATGATTTAATAATGCAATTAACCCCTGATCATGACCTTTCACTTGTTGAATTTGAATATCAGACTTTTTTATTCCTTTTTCCATTAACGATGCTAAAGGATAAATATATCCTGACGTTGATTCCACATCTTGTAACGCTACCCTCTTATCTTTCAAATCTTTTAAATGATTAATATTACTATCTTTACGAACCACAATTTGAGATCGATAGTAATCTACAAGGTGATGTGTTTGATTTCCTTTATTATCTACTAAGTAACCTTTTGACTTTAACAATACATCTGCTGCATGAGCATCATGAGCTAATGTGTAAGAAACAGGAGAAATAAATGCAATATCGATTTTTTTCGATTTCAACCCTTCTATCATTGTATTATAATTTGTTGCTATATGTACTTTTACAGGAACTTCCAGCTCATCAGATAATAATTGTTGCAAAGGTTTTACTTTAGCATTAAGGATTTGAGCATTTTGAGATGGAACAAACTCAACAGTTAATGATTTAGGTGTATAGGCTTCTTTAGGATGCTTTACATTATCAATGTTTGAACAACCGCTTACTATAATTGTAATAACTAAATAAATAACTAAAAATTTTAAACGTTTCATCATTTTCTCTTTTCAAAATATATAATGTATTTAAATTTCATCAAACTTAAAATATAAAGACGTATTTATATTATATTAACCATCAATTTTTAAATTGAAAATACAATTTATATTAAATTTTGATTTCAGTTCGAAGATCTTACTATTTAGATTTTCATCAAAACGTCTGCATATACGTTAAATTGGGATTACCGAGAGACTTATACAACTTCAAAATGAAATCTGTCATACTTTTCTAATTTTTAATCATACTTCATAAAAAAATGCCGACAAAGTATATACCTTTGTCGACATTTTAAAACATGTATTAAACTATTTAATCATATTTTAATTAGTATAAGCCTTTTGTTTCATTACTTGTATCAATAAAGATGTTTTTAACTTGTTGATAGTTTTTAATTGCATCTTTATAAACTTCACGGCCGATACCAGATTTTTTATAACCACCAAATGGTGCACCAGCTGGGATTTGATTATACGTATTAACCCAAATACGTCCAGTACGAATTGCTTTTGCAACATTTAATGCACGAAGTAAGTTTGTAGTGAAGACACCACCAGCTAAACCATATTCTGAATCATTAGCAATGTTAATTGCTTCTTCTTCATCTTCGAATTTTTCAACAACAATAACAGGTCCAAAAATCTCTTCTTGAGCTAATTTATGACTATTATCTGAAAGTTCAATGATTGTTGGTTCGAAGAAGTAGCCTTTATCTAAACCATTATCAGTAATACGATGTCCACCCGTTAAAATATTTGCTTTGTCATCTTCTTCTGCTAATTTAATATAACTTTCAATTTTTTCAATTTGTTCTGGGCCAGTTTGTGCACCCATTTTTGTATCTTCAGCGAATGGGTCACCCACTTTAATATTTTCGAACGCTTCTTTTAATTTTGGTAATAATTTATCATATAAAGATGATTGTACTAATAAACGTGAACCGGCACTACATACTTCACCTTGGTTGAATAGAATACCTAATTGAACGCCTTCAATGACTTGATCTAAATTTGCATCATCAAAGATAATATTAGCACTTTTACCGCCAAGTTCTAACGTAGTTGGCACAATACGTTCAGCGCCTGCTTTAGCAACACCATAACCTACACTTGTTGAACCAGTGAATGATAATTTATTTACACCTTCATGTTTGAAAATCGCATCACCTGATTCTGAACCTTTACCAGTAATGACGTTGACTACACCTTTAGGTAACACATCTTGAAGAATTTTAGCTAATTCAATTAAGCTTAATGGTGTAGAAGAAGAAGGTTGAATTACCACTGTATTACCCGCTGCTAATGCTGGACCTAATTTCCAAGATGCAAGTAAGATTGGGAAGTTCCATGCTACTACTGCACCTACTACTCCCACAGGTTCATTTACAACTAAACTCATCGTGTTATGATCTATTTGGTTAACCGAACCTTCATCAGTCGTTAATACTCCTGCAAAATATTTAAATTGTTCAGCTACTTGAGGAACATCAATTGTTGATGTTTCACGGTAAGGTTTACCATTTTGAAGTGATTCAACTGTTGCTAAATGTTCCTTATTTTCTTCAATACGACGACTAATTTCTAATAAATAATCTGCACGTTCTGCTTTAGAAATTTTACTCCAACTATCAAATGCCTCATGTGCTGATTGCACTGCTTTATCAACATCTTTTTCATTTGCTTTAGCAACTTTGGCTAACTCTTCACCATTTGCTGGGTTAGTTACCGTAAGTGTTTCTCCACTTTCACTTGGTTGGAATTCACCATTTATAAATAAATCATATTGTTCATCTAAAAAATCTCTAACATTTACTTTTGCCATCCGTTTTCATCCCTCTTTCTTTGTTTATAAATCATAACGTAACTCTATATAAAGTAATGTTAAATTTACTTCATTCATTGATACGTTTTGTATACTTATTATTTACCCTTTTTTTACAAAACTATGCTTAATTTATCCATTTAATTACATCTTCTTGTGGTTGACGTGTTTTAGGTTTTGTAGGATTCTCTTTTCTATAACCAAAAGCTACCATAACTGAAGGTGCAAACTGATTACTATCAATGATCCCTTCATGTTCTAATAACTCAGTTACGCCATCTAAATCGAAACCTTCCATTGGACAGGAATCAATATTCATTAATGCAGCTGCTGTCATCATATTACCTAATGCAATGTAGGTTTGTTTAGATGCCCAATCCAAAATTGTTCTAGCATTATCATTAATATGGAAACGTGTTTGGAATCCCTGTACTTTATCTTCAAACATTGGAATGGTGCTCTCTTCATACTGCTTAATCCCTCTAATAAATGACTGTACATAATCAGACGTCGGTGTTACATTCTTACGAGCTAAAATTAGTACAAAATGACTGGCAGAATTAAGTTGCTTTTGTGCACCAGAACTATAAGGTATTAATTTCTCACGTAGCGTTTTGTTTTGAATCACAAGAAATCTCCAAGGCTCAAGACCTAACGAACTAGGAGATAATCGTCCTGCTTCAAGAATGGTATTGAATTCAGAATCACTTATCTTTTTTGTTGTATCGAATTCCTTAGTAGCAAATCTAAATTTAAACGCATCTATAATGGTATTTTGAATCTGATTGATAGTCATCCCCTCCTCTATTTAAAAACTTACTCAAATTATAAAATACAAATTATTTTAGCCAAAATAATTAGCTCAAAAGGATTCACCTATTTCCAAGTTGTAATATTTCATTTTAAATGATATTTTATGTATATAATTTCATATTATACAAAATAAAAGTCCCTTTTTAATTGATTTGTGAACTAATTCACAATATAATAGGGTTGTAAGTTGTGTTAGAGATAACATTCAATGATGTTGTACCCAATCTCTTACTTCAACTTTAGTCTTACGTATTTATTAAATTTTAACTTATTTATACAAAATGAAATGGGGTTATTTTAATGACAAAAATTATGTTTTTCGGAACTCGTGATTACGAAAAAAAAGACGCTTTAAATTGGGGTAAAGAACACAATGTAGAAGTTGTTACTTCTGAAGATATTTTAAGCGAAGACACAGTAGATCAATTAGAAGGTTTCGATGGCGTAACTACAATGCAATTCGGTAAATTAGCAGATTCTGTTTATCCTAAACTTGAAAAATACGGTATTAAACAAATCGCTCAACGTACTGCTGGTTTTGATATGTATGATTTAGATCTTGCAAAAAAACACAATATTGTAATTTCTAACGTACCAAGTTATTCACCTGAAACAATTGCTGAATACTCAGTATCAATCGCTTTACAATTAGTACGTAAATTCCCTGCAATTGAAAAACGCGTTCAAGAACATAATTTCAAATGGGCTGCACCTATCATGTCTACACCTGTTAAAAACATGACTGTTGCAATTATCGGTACAGGCCGTATTGGTGCTGCAACTGGTAAAATTTATGCTGGTTTTGGTGCAAAAGTAGTAGGCTATGATGCATATCCAAACAACTCATTAGATTTCTTAGAATATAAAGATTCAGTTGAAGAAGCAATTGCCGATGCTGATATCATTTCTTTACATGTACCTGCTAACAAAGAAAGCTTCCACTTATTCGATGCTGACATGTTTAGCAAAGTGAAAAAAGGCGCTGTATTAGTCAACGCTGCTCGTGGTGCTGTTATTGATACACCAGCTTTAATTGATGCTGTAAATGATGGTACTTTATATGGTGCTGCCATTGACACATATGAAAATGAAGCTGATTACTTCACATATGACTGGACAGGTAAAGAAATTGAAGATAAAACTTTACTTGAATTAATTGAAAATGAAAACATCTTAGTGACACCTCATATTGCTTTCTTCTCAGATGAAGCAGTTAGAAACTTAGTTGAAGGTGGATTAAATGCTGCATTATCTGTCATTAACACAGGTAAATGTGACACTCAATTAAACTAAGATTTGATATATAAAAATGCCTGGGACAACTTATGATGTCCCAGGCATTTTTATGTGTTGGCAGTCGACCACTGAGTGAGTCGACGAATTATTCTGTCTCACTTTTTAATACTTTTTCTTCTATCATTTGAAGTACCCCTTGTTCATCGTTACTTGGCGCTACAAATTTTGCGATATCAAATAATGATTGATCATGGCTATTTGCCATAACATAACTATGCTCTGCAAATTCTAGCATATCTTTATCATTGTTAGCATCACCGAATGCCATTAATTCTGATGGTGACATGTCCCATTTTTTTAACAAACGTTTTAACGCTTGGCCTTTTGTCATATTAGGCATAATAATATCGATACTATCATGGCCACTTGAAACCAGTTTAATTTCTTCTTTAAACTTTGTTTCTAAATCTGTGTCCAAATTGGGATGTGTCTCACGATTAATATTTAATGCAATCTTCACATATTCATCATTAGGTAAAGGTTGAAATGTATCTATTTCTTCTAATTGACGATAATAAAAATGAGCATCCTTTTTAAAGGCTTCTGACGTATCTTTTAAAATATATGCACTTTTAAGTCCACATACAATGAATTCGTCGATGTGTTGATCAAGATGAATATAATTCACTACTTTGTCATATATAGTTTGATCAAAACTACAGTAATTATACAATTGATTGCCATGATAAATCACTGCACCATTCTCAGAAATGAAATACATGTCTCGCTCTCCAAAAATAGACTTTAACTTTGCATATTGATTACCACTGGCTGCAATAAATTCAATATGTTTTCGTTTTAATTCTTGATAAATTGTCTCAAATCGCACTTTGTCATATTCTTTATTTGTATCTAAAAATGTCCCATCCATATCTACTGCAATGGCTCTAATCATGAGTGGTTTCCCCCTTACAATACTTTTCATCGTCCATTATATCCACCTTATGATTGGGATTGAAGTCAGTACTTGAAGAGTGAAACTATATTCACATTTAGAAATTACATACAAAGAATAAAATTTTATGCATAAAAACCGCTCATCAATGAGAAGATGAACGGTCAACTAAAGTATTTATTTAATTTGTTTAGCTACGAAAATTTTTCTTTTTTCCCAAACGCCTGTTTGTTGATTATAATTATCACACGTGATTAATGTCAGTTGATTGGTTTCCCCTTCATGTTCATCTAATACTTGAACATCTTCAGGGTTTACATCTCGGATGCTTGTCATTTTATATTCTCGTGTTTCATCTCCAACTTTAAAATAAACTTTGCTGCCTTTTTTTGCTGCTTTTAAATTTGTAAATTGGTAATGTGGACGATCAGTAAACGTATGTCCTGCAATAGAAATATTTTGATCATCAAGTGATTCATCACCTTCTGCAAAACTTACACCTCTATTAAGTTGTTCAAGTGTCGCAGGACCTGGGTAAACAGGTTCTTTGATTTCCGCATCGGGTACACTGATATACCCTGCCATTTTCGATTTATCTTTTGGAATCGTAGGTCTTTCTTTTGATGTATTGCTTTTATCATTTTTATCGTATTGTTCTACTTTATCGTTATTATCTTTTTGATGTAAGTAATTATCAATATATGGTTTCGCAAATAAATATACTGCTACTAATATCAAAATCACGCCAATCATGGTCATGAGTCGATTTGTCCAATTCTTCACTAAGTAGTACTCCTTTAATTTTAAAATTCTTAATTCATAGTATACCATTTATTTTTCTAAATAAAATGTTAGATTATATGACATATATTTGATTTAACTTCATGCAAGTGCTTAAATTAATAATAAATACTATAAGTAGGTGCTTATCATAATTAGAGAAGCAGAACGTAAAGATTTACCTGATATATTTAATATTTATAATGATGCTATATTGAATACAACGGCTGTATATACTTATCATCCACAAAGTCTTAATGAACGAGAAGTATGGTTCGAAACAAAAGTGCTTGCAAACGAACCTATATTTGTATTTGAAATAGATAATAAAGTAGCTGGGTTTGCCACGTATGGTCAATTTAGACATTGGCCAGCCTATTTATATTCTATTGAGCATTCTATATATGTAAATAAAGACTATCGTAGAAGAGGCGTGGCATCACATTTACTCGAACATTTAATTGATGATGCTAAACACCGCCAGTATCGTACTATAGTTGCAGGTATAGATACATTAAATGAAGCAAGTATTAAACTTCATGAAACATTCAATTTTAAACATGCTGGTACGATTGAAAACGTAGGCTATAAATTTGAACGTTGGCTTGATTTAGCTTTCTATCAATACGATTTAAAAGCGGATACATAATTCATAAAAAAATCGAGACCCTGTTATTCAAATAACTGTCTCGACTTTTTTGTTTATTTTTCATCTCTAAGCTTATCTATTTTGTTATGTTTTCTATTTTCAAGCATAAAACACATATAGTAAAAAAGAAATACAAACATTATACTCATAGACATTGATTGAAGTAAAAGATGCTCCCAAGTTCCTTCGATCGTCCATACACGTGTTAACGTTGTATTAATGATGAAGGCTAAAAATAAGATATATAATCTAAGCATATCATCATCCCCTTTTAAGTTATTCTATATTTAAAAGTGAAATATTGCAATTATTTTTTGAAATTTTCTGATAATTTAAGGCATAAAAAACCATTCTTGAATATGCTATCATTCAAGAATGGTTTAGGATTTTAAATATTATGAAAAACTATTGACTGGATCTTCTGCATTACCAAAGATTTTTTGTTTAATGGCTTCTCCTGTTGGTGTACCTGCTAAACCACCTAGTCCAGTTTCTCTAAGTTGTGCTGGTAAGTTTCGCCCTACTTTGTCCATCGCTTCGATGACTTCATCGACTGGAATTCTACTTTTCACACCAGCTAATGCTAAATCAGCTGAAATTAATGCATTTCCTGAACCAATGGCGTTACGCATGACGCATGGGATTTCAACAAGTCCAGCCACTGGGTCACACACAAGGCCTAATAAGTTACTAATAGCTAATGCCATCGCATGACCCGAAGCTTCTGGTTCACCACCAAAGACCGATACTGCAGCAGCTGCTGCCATAGCTGAAGCTGAACCTACTTCTGCTTGACAACCTCCCGTTGCTCCAGCAACACTCGCATTATTTGCAACTACACGTCCAAATAATGATGCAACAAATAGGAAATCAACCATTTGATCTTCTGTTAAACCATGTGTTTTTTCTAATTTAAATAATACGCCCGGAATCGTACCGGAGGACCCAGCTGTCGGTGTCGCGCAAATAATACCCATTGCCGCATTCACTTCATTTGTTGCTACAGCGCCTTTGACTGCTTCCATCATTTCATGGCCTGATAAAGCATGATGATTTTCGTTGTAATCACGGATTTTAGCTGCATCATGTCCCGTATAACCTGTGACACTTTCTACCCCATCTCCTGTGGTCCCTTTAACTACAGCATCACGCATGACTTGTAAATTTTCTTTCATTAAATCTCTAACTTCATCACGTGATTGACCTGATAATTCCATTTCTTCTTGAATCATAATATCCGCGAATGACATATTGTTTTCAACAGCATAATCTATAGTTTCTCTAATTGAATCGAACATTTTTAATCCTCCTTTATTTTATATAGGATATGTTTAAGTGATTATATTTTTCTTTAATTTGATTTAATGTTGATTCTTTGATTGCTTTTGTTAACGGTAAAACAACTAAACTATTATCATCATCTGTATCAACCAATTCTTCATCTATACTTACGCCAAGTTCGTTTACATCATTTAAGAAATGATTTACTTCCGACTTATTTTTAGATCCATCCATGACTAAAATAGGTAAGCCATGATTAAAGTTAACATCTATACCTTCAACACTAATTCTTCTCAATTTAATGGTACCGCCACCTATAGAATTACCAATTACTTCAATATGACGTCCATTCGCTTCAGCAATTAAATAAGCACAGTTTGGATGTTCTCCAATACTTTCTCCATCTTCTTCAATAATATCAACATGAATACCTAAATCGTTAGCAATAGTTAATGAATCTTTAATTCGACTATCGAACGTACTATAACCCATTGCACCACCTACAATTGCTAAATCTGTACCATGCCCTTGGTGTGTTTTTGCGAATGATTCATAATAATGAATTGCTAATGTTTCTGGTTTAATGCCTCCTAGTACATTAAAAGTAGCATTCCCTATTTTTACTGCTCCAGCTGTATGAGAACTTGAAGGTCCCATCATGACTGGCCCAATAATATCAAACGCACTTTGATAGTCATAACTTTTTTTAGTAGCCATTCTTAAACACTCTCCTTAGGTTGTTTTTGTTTAGATGGTAATTTAATAGATAAATCCATAAGATTGAATTTTTTAATCAATGTACTGATAACGAACGCCAAAATGATACTTGAAATTGCTACAGCAATGATTGTAATTACTGCTTTCATTGGTGTATTAAAGCCAAACAATACAATTGCACCAGCAATTGGTGTAGCCATACCTTTTACATTTATTACTAGTCCACTAAATGTTACAATACATGCATTTACTACACCAATCAAGGCATTTGTTCCATATAATTGTAATGGATATTTAGCAATTAAATCAATTTGAGTGAGTGGTTCAACAAAAACTGCAAATGCTTTAGATGGACCACCAATGTTTAATCTACTAAACATCACGTAGTTAACAAATGAAGCGCCTGTACAAGTTAATGCACCGATTGCCATTGGTACACCTGTTAAACCTAATAAGCTTGTCAGTACCATTGAACTTAATGGTGTCATACCTGTAACTGGAATTACTAATCCAAGTATCACTGCTAAAGCGTATGGATTACTATCTCCTACAGCAGTAATTGCGCCACCAATTTGTTGCAATACAGCCATTACGCCTGGGCTAATTACCGTTGCTAAGCCAAATGCAACAGCTGGAGCAATTAAAATAACTGTAATTAAGTCTAACCCTTCTGGTACTTTCTTCTCAATAAATTTAATACCAAATGAAATAACATACGCTGCAATAAATGCTGGTAGTAATTTAAAATCATGTAATACTAAACCAACGATAACTGCAAATACTGGGGAAATACCTAAATTAACACATGTCAAAATCCCTACTGCAACGCCAGCTAAACTTCCTGCTAAATCTCCAATCACTTGGAAGAAGTGAATATGGAAAACGCCACCTATCGCATAACTTAAGAATGCTTGTGGTAAGAAAGTCGCACAGGCTGCTCCCGACAGTGCTTGTAATCCTTGTTTCCCATATGGTGCAAAGTTTAAGAAAAGTGTCATTACAATTAATACTAATACAAGAGTCCCAACGCCTAAAATAATATTCATTTCCCAATAACCTCTTTCTCTCTAATTTCCTAGCCAATGTCATAGTACACCTGGCAGAAAACGTTTTCAACACCTAATATAGTAAATCCAAAATTTATTTGTGAAATAATTCACATTTTAAGTATTTTAACGAATTTAATTTTCTTGTAAAAAAATTAGACGCAAAATATTAATTTTATTCATAAAAAAACAGTAGAAATGAGAAATATACTCACTTCTACTGAAAAAGATGTTTATAAATACACTCAGTTATAATTCATCTTTTAGTAATATGAATGTTCACCACTTGATTGAATTTTATCAATTATTTATTGTTTTCTTACTCACTCTATTTCTTAACGGGGTGGATCTCTTATACACACAAACATACTTAACTATATCGTTTTACTATTCTAAAACGTTAGAATAAGTTGTTATATTTTGCGTATCGATGAGTGTATACATGATATAAAATAAATCATGAAAATGATTGGAAAAAAGTTGAAAGGATAGAAATGGCATTTCTAAACATGCATACTTATTATAAATTGTACGAATGTATACATAATATTCTAGTAATAATCGTTTAAATAATAAATTTAGGAAAAGATTCATAGAGGGTTTTAAATCATTGGAATTTAAATAAAGGGTCTCAATCATATTTACGTGTGATAGTTGATCAATGAAATGGGTATCGTTCATAACTATCACTCCTTTCCATACTTAACAGATAGTGTTATTTGGAATGAGGAATTTATATATATTATTTAATATCTATATTAGATTTTTGTCAATATATTTTTTATAAATATAATATTTTAATTATAAAAAGGAATGTTAATCGGAATTTACTATTAAAAAAGTAGGGACATAAAAACGATGTCTGTCCCTACTTTGTCATCTGATTCTTCGAGTTTCTTTCTAAATAATCATGGGCTAAACGCTTTAAATCTTTAATAATGCTTCTGTAAGTTGATGTGTATGTTGATAGATTTGTTTATAAATATTGTAATAAGATTCATATTGTTGGTGTCGTTGCAAATTTGGTTCATATATATGTTCAACGTCTATAAATTGTGCTACACAGTCATCAAAAGAATCAAACCATTGTAATCCGTACGCCGCAATCATTGCTGCCCCCATACTTGGTCCTTCTTCATGCTTCAATTTACGTATAGATGCATTAAAAATATCAGCTTGCATTTGAAGCCAAAATTCACTTTTTGCCCCTCCACCAATTGAAGTAATATGTGTAATTTCTTTTCCCGCTTCTCGCATCAATTGAATTGAATCATATAAAGAAAAGGTAATACCTTCTAGTACCGCCCGTGCAAAGTCTGATTTAGAATGGTTACCGCTAATACCAATGAAACTCCCTCGAATAAATGCATCGCCATGTGGTGTACGCTCACCAGCTAGGTAAGGCGCAAATAATAAACGATTTGCACCTATTGACGAGGTACTCGCTTGTTTAACAATTTCATCAAACGTATCGTTATCAAAAAATGTTCTCTTTAACCAATTAAGACTATATCCTGCAGCCAACGTTACTCCCATTGCATAATATGTATTTGGAACACTATGATCAAAAAAATGTATATTATTTTTATAGTGCGTTTGATTACTTTTTTCTACGTTTACGATTACACCAGAAGTACCAATACTACATAATGTATCATTATCATTGATTATACCTGCACCAATAGCACCACAGGCATTGTCTCCACCCCCAGCAAATACTTTTACTGGAGATGTAAAACCAAGTTCACTCGCTAAGGGGTCTTGAATCATTCCAACTTCGTCTGTGGATTTCACAAGTGATGGATAAACATCTCCTATATCAAATGTATCTCCAACTTCTTTTGACCAATCATGCGTTTCTGGACTAAGAAGGAGCGTACTTGCAGCGTCAGAATATTCCATGTGAATCTTACCCGTTAAACAATAACGTACATAATCTTTAGGAAGAACGAACACATCTACTTTCTTCCATAGTTCAGGCTCATGTGTACTTACCCACATCATCTTAGGAAGTGTAAAACCCTCAAGAATCGGATTTCCATTTAATCGCTCTCCATAAACCGATCGAATTTGCTTACATTGTTCTGAATTACGTGTATCATTCCAAAGGATAGCATGTCGTACAGGGTGACCTTCTTTATCTAAGGCTACTAGTCCATGCATTTGACCTGAGAATGAGATGCCCTTCACTTTATACGATTTCATTTCATCAGAATGATTTAACCGATATATGCCTGTTTTAACTGCATTAAACCATTCCTCTGGATCTTGTTCGCTATATCCAGGTTGGGATTGTATTAAATTTAAAGGCACACTTGTTGAAGTAATCACATGGCCTGTTTGATTTACCGCAATAATTTTAACTGCGCTCGTTCCAAGATCAATACCTAATACTGCTTCTTTCATACGACTCACCCTTTATATCACTATTCATATCATTATATTAATGACAATTTATTATTTTTATATTTTCTATTGTAAATAAATTAAATTTAGCTATCTATGTATTTATGATAGCGTTTTAAATAATTATTTCAATACTTATTTTGAGTAAATAAAAAAGGACAAAAACCGATTGATTTTTGTCCTTTTTTATTATCTATTCCCTACATCATGCCCAATTTCCACTGTTCTATCATTCTTATTATAAACGGCACCTTGCACACTACCAAAGTTAGGGTCGTTACGTTTTTCTTCTACACCAAAACCTAGACTTTTGAAAATATTGACATCGTTATCATCCATAGCATTTTCATAGAAGATTGTTCCACCATCATTATAAAAACGTGGCTTATTAATAGATTCTTGCAACGTACCATTTCCTCTTAAATAGTCTACAATGACTTCATTAAGAATCGTTGGAATTTTATTTCCTCCTGGCGTACCAATGCCCATATAGAAGTCGGGTCCAACAATAATAGTAGGTGACGTATAAGAACGTGGTGCTTTATGTTTCTCACCATAGTTTGGACTGTTTGGATCTGTTGAAAAGTTTGTTAGTGAGTTGTTCATGTAAAAACCTTCTTTAACATATTTACCTGTTCCAAAGAAGCTTGATAATGTATTTGTAGTACTTGCTAACTTACCGTTCTTATCAATCACTACAAAGTGCGTTGTACTTGTGTTATCAATACGTTGTGTATTGAAGTCACTACCTTGTGCGTCAAAATTGATACCGTTAATCTTATCTAATAAATAATCTTGAGACAAGTAGGTATTGCTACTAGATTCTTTGCCATTAACAATATCTCTATTTCGATACATAATATCACGAGATTTGACAATCCCTGTAATATAATCTGTACGATCATTTGCAGAATTTACGCTTTCATCAATCTTCAAACCTTGTTCCATTAAGATCCCACCTAATGGGTTAGATGCAGCATAAACAGTATTGTTTAAATATTTTGTACTAATAGGTTTCTTTTCTTCTGTTTTTACTTGTTTAAAATCCTCTTCAGTGAGTTGATTTTTTAATTGTTTAGATAAACTTTTTCCAATATGATTATAAAAATAATCCGGCCCTTTATCTCGAATTTTCTTTAAAGTATTTGCTAAAGCAGGTTGTTTTACAATTGCACCTTCACGAACTGTACGCTTGCCTTTAAAGAAAGGAGAGTTTCGATCAATGTCAGAACCAAATAATTTCAAACTACGTTCTAACTCTGAATCTACTTCAAAGCCATCTTCAGCTAATGGAATGACATAGTTTAAGATTTTTTTCTCATCCATTTTACCTTCTTTTTCATGCATATCATGTAAACCGCGTACAAAACCAGGTGTCCCTATTTTATCTCCTTTTTTGTAATTAAATGAAGATGTTGTTTTATATTCATACATGCGAGGTTCTTCACCATTTTTACCATCGTAGGTAAGTGTAGCGCCGCCACCACCTAATCCAGATGAATGAGGTTCTGTTACTGCAAGCGCGTATGCGACACCTTCCGCTGCGTCAACTGCATTACCACCATCTTCAATAATTTTATTACCTACACGTGTTGCGATAGCATTGTTTGAAGCGACACCATACGTTTTTTGCTCATCAGAGGTTGCTGATTTACGGTTAGCAATCTTGTTTTCATATAGATCATCTTTATCAGGTTTATCTTCTTTATTAAAAAAATAAAATGTAAATGAGATTAAAATTGT
Source organism: Staphylococcus sp. AtDRG32 (assembly GCF_004365845.1). Classification (NCBI taxonomy): domain Bacteria; kingdom Bacillati; phylum Bacillota; class Bacilli; order Caryophanales; family Staphylococcaceae; genus Staphylococcus; species Staphylococcus sp. AtDRG32. The sequence continues at coordinate 220,863 of NZ_SODE01000002.1, read as the reverse complement.
AATCACTAAAATGACTGATAGTGTCACTTTATTATAGATATTCATACTACTTGGCCCCTTTAGATAAATATTGCTCCGTGGCTTTATTTAATTCATTTTTTTCGTAATTATCGAGACCTTCATTTGCTCTAGCAAATGTAACCATTAATAAAATAGCAATAATAATGAGTGTTGTAACAATAGGTAACCAATTTTGTTTAATATTCAAAAGAATACCCCCCATTCTTTTCTTTCAGATGAATTGTTTTATCTTTAATATTATTGTAATAACGTTGTGACTCCATACTATTCATATGATCTTTTGTTAATTTTCCATCTGCAGAGCGAACAGGTGTAATTTGAAATTGATGATGCTGACCATCCCAATCATGTTGAACAACTATACTTTTTTGATTTTTTGATAGAAAATCAGCAGAGGTTAAATTTCCTAAACTATAAAAAATACTAGCATGTTTATATTTCTCAATACTTTGTATAACTGTATTATGGCCAATGATTACATCTGCACCTGCATCAACTAATGCATGAGCATAAGCTTTTTGGCGATCTGTTACATTACGTTCGTTAGGAATCCCCCAATCTACGTTCACAACTACAAGATCATTGTTTTCCTTTAAGTTTTTAATTAATGGTACAAAAATTTTAGGATCTAAGCTAATAGATGTCGTATTTTTTAAAGGATCTTCATAATACGATTCAATATCTGTGAACGAAACATTAGCGACTTTTTTATTTTTAACTTTTTGTTGCACTGTTTTACTATTAATTGGATTCGAACCATTTCCAGTTAAAAAATTATAATCTGTTTGTGCTTCAACTTTTTTGGATAAATCTTGCGCTTGTACATTATCTATAGTGCTATTAATTAAATTGATACTTTTAATATTTTGTTTTTTTAAAAACATAATGTTTTCTATGTTTTTGTTTAAATTTTCTTTAGGATTTTTAGAAAATTGGTTCACATATAAAGAAGCTGTGGAAAAATCACTTTGTTGTAATGGCTGTCTTAAACTTTTAAAAACATCATTTAAATTGATTTTTCTGATGTCATTATTCAAAGTGATATTTCCTAAATATGTATTTCTAATACTATTACCTGAATGTGGCATCGTCTCTACAGGTTCAACTTTAACAGCTCGAATAGCAAAAATTAGAAGTACTACTGTGATAACTAAGACAATAAACGTATACAAAAAGTTTCTTCGTTTATGTCGTTTTGATTGCTTAAGTAACCATTCGCTCGCTGATAATCGTTTTGTTTTTTTCATTATTATGCGCTCCTCGCTCGCGATTAATTAATAAAGCTATATAAGAACAAGATGACATAAGTCATACATGTTAATAACATTGTTGTAGCTAATGTAATTACAACACCTTGTTTTTGAATGGTATTGGCAATAATACCAGGAATAACAACTCCGATACCTGAAACCTCTACAACTTCAAATGGAGTGAGTGGATAAATTAAATCAAAAATAAATTTTAGAACCATACCAGTTAAAATCATCGCTGCAAATTTACGTCTACCATAAAGAATGACCCATCTACTAATACCAAACGTAACAATAAAATAAGTGAGACAACTAATGACCAACACAGATAGTAACATAATGGGTTGATCAAAAATAAGGGCTAAATAACCAGGTACAACAAGACCTGCGGGATTAATCCCAAATTTTTCTGCAAAAATTAAACTTAATACAATACCAACAAATAGGGAAAAGTATAACTCCGAACCTATCATTTTATTCTATCCCTTCTATAAATTCTGCTATTTTTCCACCTGGACCATGAATATTTCCCACACAAAATATGAGTGCTTGCTGTGATTCACTAAGAATCGCTTTTTCTATATCTGAAAAATCATGATTTTCAAGATTTATGTATGTCTTTTCAGGTAGACGTTGCATTACATCTGTAACCATTTGCGTGCTTTTTCCTGTGCAAATTAAGGTATCGAATTCGACGTCCTCAATAAAATTTTCAACGAACTGTCGCGTTCGATCTACCCTGTCAGAACGACAGTTCAGAATCACTACTTTTTTTGTATAAGGATAATCGTATGATTCCACTTTATTTAATATCGCTTTCGTAGACTGAGGCTCATTAGCAGCAAACGCATTAACAAATACATTTTTTGTGTTATTTGCATTAAAATATTTAATTTCAACCGCTCCAGGATCGGGAGGCGCATTTAACATTCCGCGCAGCGCAACGTCTTTTTCAACTCCTACAGCTTGAGCTACACCTAAAGCGATGGCTACATTATCAGGAAATACTAAATAATTAAATTTCCTTAAGTATGATTCAGGTATATCATTTTTATCTACAACAATAAGTTCAGTTTTACGTTTTTTAGCTTCTTTAGCAAAAAAGTCTGTAAACTCATCCTTCATGACTACTAATTTTCCATTTCGGGGAATCGTTGCAGTAAATGCTTGAGCAATATCTTGAAGTGTCGGCCCTAATACGTCCATATGGTCTTCCATAACATTGACAATGACACCAATATTCGCTTTTACTAAATCTTCTTGAAAGACAATTTGATAATCTGGATTAACTGCCATACATTCATTAACAAGCGCATTGCCTTTTTGCTTAACTACTTTTTGCACAATGTCTCTTTGTTCTCCTATGTTGGCGCCTTGCGGTTTTCTAAGGACAGGATATTCTTTCTCTGTAAACCAATACAACATTCTGGCATCAGTACCTGTTGTTTTACCAATGACATGATATTGATCTTCTCGCAAAATACTATAAATCATTCTTGTAATAGTTGATTTACCACGAATACCATTAATATTTATTCGTAGAGGAATCTTATTTAAACGGTGTGTATGTCGCTTTTTCTCTCTAATTCCTAGAAATAATATCAAAGCGATACAAATGATAATGAGAATCAAACTGAAGTCCCTCTCTTTAAACATATTTTTTCTTTCATTTAATATTATCTTAATGAATGCGTTAAACACTTTAATAAGGGTATGCTATCATCTTAATATTTAGTCAGTTTTAAAAATGTAAATATTCAGTTAAGAATAGTATAAAATTATAAAAAAGTTAATAAAACATAAATATTTTCTCGGATAAATTATTGATTATTTTAAATTACTATAAACAAATTTAATTATCGTACATTTATTAATAGTAAATTGATAAATATTTACTTCTTATTTACATTTACTTAAAACTCTCATGTTAGTTTATAAGTAAACATTGCTATGACTCTAGGAGGACATAAATGGATAAATCTATGGCTAAACCTGTTAAAATTGCAGTTGGCATTTATCTTGCTTTAGTTTTACTGGCTTGTTCTAGTTATCTCATCTTTATTTTGATTGGCAGTCTACAAGGAAATGACATGAGTCATTCTGTCCTAGATACTGACCCTCGTTATATCAACAATCGTTCTCAATCTTCTAACGAGACAATCAACAAAAATGAATCACCACATTCGACTTCAAACTTTACTGAAATTAAAAAAGAAGATGCTCTACCTTCACATAAAAATACTATTAATACTCAATATAAAGAAACAGATACTAACTCTAGAGAATAATACAAGTTAGTATCTGTTTTTATATTTATATAAAAATTGTAATATCGTTTATAGAGGTACATCATATGGACACTACTCATAAACGAACAAGAGAAATACTGTTTACTATGATAGGTGCCATAGTTATTATGGGACTAAGTGGTACAGTATCTGATTTACTATTCAATCAACGTCATATACATGCGGATGGGTATGTTACTTACTGCTAGACTATTAATAAGTAACATGCTGTTATTGAATTTTGATAAAATTTCTCAACCTAAACATTCGATTTTCATTGTATTTCAAATTCTTAGAATGATACTCATTTTACTCATTATTTTATTATTACCTTTTAAAAAACAGCCTAGGCAGATGTGATATCAAAGATATTTTATTCTTTATTTGAATGCTTTTAAAAATAACACTAACGTTCAAACTAGTATTTAATCTTTTCCCATTATATTTTTTAGTTGTGTAAAGAACTTTTGACGTTCTGGTAATGGGAAAATAGGATAAATATGGAATAAGTTATACCCTGGTGTAAAATCATGTTCAATCCCTTTATCATTTAACATTTTAGAGAGCTTTAATGCATCTGGATATAACGTTTCTTTTGTTCCTATAAAAATAGATATACGACCAAGACCTTCTAAATCTCCGTTAATTGGCGATATTTTATAGTCTTCTATTGGCGTATCACCAGACCATAATTGAATGAAATATTTACTTCCTTCAATTCCTAACATAGGATCTATTTTTTCATATTTTTTAGCTTCGGGATTGCTAAATGTTGCATCAAGAACTGGAGACAGCATCACAATATGTCCTGGTTGTGGTAATGGTGTTTCTTTTTTAAGATATTGTGCGAATGATAAAGCGATTTGACCGCCTGCTGAATCTCCCATTATCGTCATATGTTGCGGATTTTCAACTTCTAATATTTCTTTTTGATAAATATTTTTTAGTAATTCAAATGTTGTTCGATAGTCTCTATGAGGTACTTTAGGATAGACAGGCATAATCACTCGTGCATCCAATTCTCCTGCAAGTTGATCAATAAAATCAAAATGATTATCTAATGGATCTTGGAACCAAGCACCCCCATGAATGTAAAGCACAACATCTTGATGAGGCTCTCTTTTATCATTAACAATATATGTGACAGAACCATTAATACTTCTAGTATGCGCACGATGTTTAAACTCATAATCTGTCCCATCATATTTACCAGCTGTTAAGGGTTTGACCTCCTCTAATGCTTTTTTAGCATCATTCACATTTTCAAATGTTTTTTTCATTCCAGACATACGAATATATTTTTCAGTAATAAAGCTTTGATAACTGCGTTTTTCTTTTACTTTAATGTAAGCTAAAGTTCCAAGAATTGCAGATGTCGCTACGGTTAACAATCGTTTTTTCATTTTTTAACCTCCTATACTCTATATTATTATATACCTCATAGTCATTATATTTTAGTAAATCGCTTATTCAACTTTTAAAGATTTAAAAAAATAGTGATACGTGCTATTCTAAATACAATTATCAGAATTTTTATTTTATTTTAGAAAGTAGGTTATGATGAATGAAAAGAAATAAAATTGTGCTTATTGGTAGTGGATTCGTAGGTTCTGCCTTTGCACATGCAGTTGTAGATAAAGGACTAGTCGATGAGCTAGCTATTATTGATATTGATGAAGATAAAGCAAAAGCAGATGTATGGGATTTAAACCATGCTACACCTTTTGGAGATAAGTTTGTAGATGTACATCTTGGTTCGTATAGTGATTGTAGTGATGCTGATATCGTCGTCATTTGTGCAAGTGCAAAATTAGATAAAGGCGACACACGTTTAAAATTATTAGAAGATAATGTAAATATCTTTGTGCCTATGATTCAAAAAGTCATTGCTCATGGTTTCGATGGTTATTTTGTACTTCCATCTAATCCAGTCGATATTATGAGTTATGTCATAAAACGTGTGTCTCAATTTCCTAAGAATAAAATTATTGGATCAGGCACTTCATTAGATACAGCCCGCTTCGAATTTTTCTTAAGTCGCACGTTTGATGTGGCACCACAAAATGTCTATGCGCCTGTTATTGGCGAACATGGTGATTCTCAAGTAGCTGTTTGGTCTCATGCTCAAATTGCCGGCGAACCTGTTCTTGATTTATTGAATAAAGGAGTAGACCAAACCGCGTTCAAACAATCTATCGCTTCTCAAACTACTCAAGTGGGATATGATATTTACGTTCGAAAAGGTACTACAAACTTCGGCATATCATTAAGTTTAGTACGTATTGTAGAAGCTATTTTATTTAATAAAAATGTGATTATGAATGTGTCAAGTTATCTTGAAGGTGAATATGGATTAAATGACCTTTATATTGGAACGCCAACAGTGATTAACGGTAATGGTGCTGATCGTGTCATTGAACTGAAATTAGAAGAAGATGAACTTACTCGTTTCAAACAATCAAGTCATATTATTTTAGAGCATCAACAACGTGCTGATGCTATCATTGAATCAATCTTAAATAAATAGTAAAAAAAGCCTAAACACAACAATTCATTTATCGTGTTTAGGCTTTCTTAACTTAATTTAAACTCTCATGCATTAAACTTAACTGGTGCTCAAAATCTTGCATATCGATAAAACGCGCTTGTCGATGCATTTCTTTTCCGTCCAAAAATATTAAATCCACTGGAACAGTAAATATAGATAGTTCTCCCGCAATAGCTTCTACATTAGATTGATTGATAACAGCAAAATGTACTTTAGAATAATCATTGACGATATCTTCAATTTGTGGCAATACCGCATGACATACTGAACAATGATTCCGCATAACATGAATCACTACTAATCGATGCGTTTGAATAAATTGATGAAATTGTTCTATACTTTCAATATTTTTAGTCATATTTTCACCTACTTATTTAATTTAACGGTCTAGTTCTCTTATACATATTTATTTTACGATGTTACACTTATTTTTTCATCTAAATCCTCTTGTTAAATACGTTTAACAAGAGTTCAATGATTTTCTCTTCAAAATAGAATACATCTTATTAAATTAATGTTATAATGTTTGTGAAATAATTCACAATTTATATTGGAGGAATCAACATGAAAGCTTACATCTATGAAAAACCTGGCGTAGCTAAGCTCGTCGATAAAGAAAAACCAGTTGTTACGGAAAGTACTGACGCTATTATTAGAATAGTCAAAACAACAATTTGTGGTACTGATTTACATATTATTAAAGGGGACACACCTGAAGTTCCTCAATATACCACATTAGGTCACGAAGGTATTGGTATTGTTGAATCTGTTGGTTCTAATGTCAATAACTTCAAAGTCGGCGATAAAGTCATTGTGTCTTGTATCTCATCTTGTGGCAAATGTTATTACTGTAAAAAAGGTATCTATGCTCATTGTGAAAATGGAGGTGGATGGATATTAGGACATCTTGTTGATGGTACGCAAGCAGAATATGTGAAAGTCCCTTTTGCAGATAATTCTTTATATCATGCTCCTACTTCTTTATCTGATGAAGCACTCGTGATGCTTTCAGATATTTTACCGACTGGTTATGAAATTGGCGTATTAAAAGGAAAAGTAAAACCTGGAAGCACTGTTGCTATTGTAGGTGCTGGACCAGTTGGATTAGCTTCTTTATTAACTGCTCAATTCTACTCACCTTCAAAAATAATTATGATTGATTTAGACGATCATCGTTTAGCTACAGCCAAAAAATTTGGCGCGACTCATACAATTAATTCTAGTCATGTGAATGAAGTAATTCAACAAATCAAAGATATCAATCATCGTGGTGTCGATGTTGCTATTGAAGCAGTTGGTATTCCAGCAACATTTGATTTATGTCAAAAGTTGATTGGCGTCGATGGAACAATTGCTAATGTTGGTGTTCACGGCTTACCCGTTCAATTTGATATCGAAAAATTATGGATTAAAAATATCAACATTACAACGGGTTTAGTTTCTGCTAATACCACTGAAGAATTGTTGGAAGCTCTCAAATCTAAAATCATTCAACCAGAACAACTCGTGACACATTATAGTAAATTAAGTGACATTGAAAATGCTTATGACTTATTTAGAAATGCTACAGATCATAAAGCTATCAAATTATTAATTGAGAATGATATAACTGAATAATGTTGTATATTAAATAAAAAATAAGGGGGACAGAATTCTTTCTGAATTCGTCGTCCCGCCATGGCAAAGAGGATTAGAATTGAAAAACTTGAGACCACACCTTTTCAATTCAGTCATCGACTGTCAACACATTAAAAATGCCTGAGACACATATGATGTCCCAGGCTTGTTTTATTACTTAATTGTCATAATGCGTTTACCAGCATCTACTGAATCAACATCATCGAATGTTAATGTTTTATCACCTTGATTTGTAATAATCACTGGTGTAACGACACTTGGCGCATGTTCTTTTAAGTATGCTAAATTAATTTTCATTAATGGTTGACCTTGTGTGACAGGTTCATTGACATCGACTAAACTTTCGAAGCCTTCACCATTCAATTTCACTGTATCGATACCAATATGAATTAATACTTCAATTCCTGTATCAGATTCTAAACCGATGGCATGTTTCGTTGGGAAAATCGTTTTAACTGTACCATCAAATGGTGCTACAATTTCGCCTTTTTCAGGAACAAATCCAATACCGTCACCCATCATTTTTTCTGAGAATACTTTATCTGGCACTTCAGATAATGGAATTATATGACCTGTACCTGGCGCATAGATATCCGTTTCTTTTACCTCTTCCAACTGTACTGGCTCATCTGATGTATCTTCAGTCACAGTGGTTTCACTAGGTTTTGTGATATCTCCATTCATAATGCGTGCCATATCATGTTTAATTTGATCTGATTTAGGACCAAAAATCGCTTGCATATTATTTCCTACTTCAAGCACCCCTGAAGCACCAAGGGCTTTTAGTCCTTCAACGTCTACTTTAGATTTATCATTGACTTCAACACGTAAACGCGTAATACAAGCATCTAAATGCTTGATATTTTCTTTACCGCCCATTGCATCTAACACATCAAAAGGTAATTTACTTGCAGATGTATTAGCTACAGAGGCTTGTTTATCTTCACGACCTGGCGTTTTAAAGTTGAATTTAACAATCAAGAATCTAAATACAACATAATAAATAACAGCGTAAACTAATCCTACTGGAATCACTAACCACCATGGTGTTTTATTTGGAAGAATACCTAATAAAACAAAATCTATGAATCCTCCAGAGAATGTATATCCTAGATGTAAATGTAGTAGATAAAGTGTTAAAAATGATAATCCATCAAGTACTGCATGAATAAAGAATAATAATGGTGCTACGAATAAGAATGAAAATTCTAGTGGTTCAGTAATACCAGTTAAGAATGATGTTAAAGCTGCTGATAACATCAAGCCTCCAACTACCTTTTTATTCTCAGGTTTAGCTGTTTGATAAATTGCTAATGCTGCTGCTGGTAATCCAAACATCATAACAGGAAATTCACCTTGCATGAATTTACCTGAAGTTAAATGAACACCTTCACGTATTTGCTCAATAAAAATACGTTGATCTCCTCGAATAATTTCTCCAGCTGCATTTTTCCAAGAACCAAATTCAAACCAGAATGGCGCATGGAAAATATGATGTAAACCAAATGGAATAAGTAATCGTTTAATAAATCCAAATAAGAATACTGCCAATCCAGTATTAGAATCTAATAAACCTGTACTAAATGCATTTAATCCATTTTGAATGGATGGCCAAATCCAAGCCATTGGGAAAGCTAAAATAAACGATGTCGTTGCCATCATAATCGGCACAAAACGTTTACCCGCAAAGAACCCTAAATACGATGGTAAGGAAATATTATAAAACTTGTTATAACACCAAGCTGCTAAAGCACCTATAATAATCCCACCAAACACTCCAGTTTGAAGTGTAGGTATGCCTAAAACATTTGCGAATCCTTTAGATGGGTCTTCCAATTGTGCTGGTGTAACATTTAAGAATGCTCCCATGGTTTTATTCATAATAATAAATCCGACAAAAGCTGCAATGGCTGCTACACCATCTCCACCTGCTAGTCCTATTGCTACACCGAGTGCAAAAATGATAGGTAAGTTATCAAAAATAATACCACCAGCACCTGTCATCATATTAGCAATATTTTGAATTACTCCATTTTTAATAAATGGAAGATATTGCTGTAATGCTTCACCTTGAAAAGCTGTTCCAATTGCTAGTAATAATCCAGCTGCAGGCAAGATTGCCACAGGTAACATCAATGCTTTACCAATACGTTGCAATTGTCCAAATAGCTTTTTAAACATTTTGATTCAATCCTTTCAATATATCTTTTTTACGCATTAAAAAAGCATGACCAAATAAGCCCATCATTTATGACAAAAATAATGATAGCTTATCTGCTCATGCCTAATCGAATAGTAACACGCAGTTCTTTTTTAACAATTTAATTATACCTATAATATAAAGCGTTTTCAATATCTTTTTTACTAATATTTTACATTTTTTATATTTTAAATATTCATAAAAAAACACTGACAAAAGCATTACTTTCGTCAGTGTGTCGAATCTATTTCTTATAAGAAACGTTTAGCAGCTACAGAGATTGGTGGTACTTTATCAAAGTCAAATTCTTTATCTTCTGTGATAGATCTGTAAGCCCATTTACCATAACCATATGCTTCTTCGTTAACGATTTGACCTGGTAATGGCGCAGCGTTTGGATCAACATGTACATCAACAACAGTTGGTACATTTTCATTTAATGCTGCTTCAACAATTTCATCAATACGGTTAGGGTCTTTTAATACATAACCTTTACCACCAGCAGCTTCAGCGAATTTAGCATGATCCATATCAGAGAAGTCAATGGCATATTCTAATTCACCAGCAGCTTGTTGTTCATATTTGATGAATGATAGTTGTTTGTTATTTAATACGAAGACTGTCATTGGTAAATCGTATTGAACAGCAGTTGCGAAGTCTTGCATTACCATTTGGAATGCACCGTCACCAGTAATTGCAATTGCTTGACGACCTGGGTAAGCAATATTAGAAGCAAGGACACCTGGAAGACCGCAACCCATTGTACCTAACCATGCTGAGATAATAAATTTATTATTAACATTTAAGTCTAAGTAACGTGTACCCCAAACAGTTGAAGTACCAACATCGATTGAGTATACAGCGTCATCTTTACTGTAATCATTGATAGCTTTCATTAAACGTTCTGGACGAATTGGAGCACTTGTATTATTCATGTCTTTTTCCATCCATTTATCCCATACAGCTTTACGTTTTAACGTTTTGTCTAAGAATGAACGATGAGGTACTGGTTTGATTGCTTCAGTTAATTGATGGAATGCTAATTTAACGTCACCAACAATACCAACATTAATATCGAAACGTTCACCAATTACGTTTGGATTTGTGTCGATTTGAATCGCTTTAATATTTTTCTTAGGTAAGTAATTTGCATAAGGGAAGTTAGTACCAGCCATGATTAATAAATCAGCATCTTGAATAGTTTGATAAGACGTTTTTGTACCAATTTTACCTAAGTTACCCACACTGTATGGATGTGAATCAGGTAAAACAGTTTTAGCTGGTAATGTATGAATTACAGGGATTTTAGCTGCTTCAATGAAGTCTTGTAATTCAGTTGAAGCATTTTTTGCACCTACCCCAACAAGCATAACTGGTTTTTTACTTTTGTTAATTAATTTAGCAGCTTTTTTAATGCTACGATAAGATGGTGTTGGTAACACTGGTCTAGACGTATCTACTGGACGATTTGTAGTGTCTTTAATTTTTTGAGTTAATAGATCATTTGGACAAATAATAACGGCTATACCATTTTTTTCATATGCAGTACGAATCGCTTCATTTGTAATTTCAAATAAGTCATCACCTTTTTGAACTTGGTGATGGAATACTGCTACGTCGTCAACCATTTTAGAAATGTTAGTTTCTTGGAAGAATTTTGTACCTAATAATGTACTATTCGTTTGACCTGTAATAATAAGTTGAGGTACACGGTCCATTTTAGCGTCATACATACCATTTAATAAGTGAACAATCCCAGGTCCACCAATACTTAAAGCTACACCGATTTTACCTGTTAACTTTGTATATGCTGCAGCTGATAAGCTTGCAACTTCTTCATGACGTACATGATAAAATTTGAAAGTATCTCTAACTGTTCTTAAATTATCTACTACTGCGTCAACTGAGTCACCTGGAATACCCCATAAGTGATCAATATCCCAAGCTTGTAATGCTTTAACTAATGCTTCATTTGCTTTAATCTTCGCCATTTGATTAAATAGCCCCTTTCCTAAATATACATTTTATTTCTGTATTCCCTTTAGTAAAACAACTTAATCATAATTGGAATAAGAATTGAACTAATAACTGCTGTTAAAATCATTCCAATTGAGCTAAATGCGCCAGATTCGATGTCGTGTTCTAACGCTTTTGCAGTTCCAAAAGCATGTGATGCATTTCCGTATGTTAAACCTCTCGCGATTGATGTTTTAAATTGACCAACCTTAAGTAGCATTGAACCCATCATACTACCTATCAATCCAGTAGTAATGATAAACAGTACTGTAATCGTATCTGTACCTCCAAGTTCTTGAGAAACTTCAATTCCTACAGCAGCTGTGATTGATCTAGGTAGTATAGTTACGATTGTTTCTTCTGAGTAACCTAATAACTTTAACGAACTAAACACTAACACAAAATTCAATATCACGCCAGCCATGACGCTTGAAAAAATGACCCCAATATTTTCTACAATCTTATCTTTATTTTTATAAAGTGGATAAGCAAGACATACAACAGTGGCATTTAATAGATGGTTAATCCATTGACCGCCAATCATGTAATCGTGATAGTTTTGACGTGTTAAAAGTAAAACAATAATTATTCCAAGTGAACCGATTAATGCTGGATTCAATAATGGGTTATTATATTTACGTTGTAATATTTGAGCAAGTTTATACATTACAACAGTTAATAATATCATTAAAACGCCTTTTAATATATCCATTTTTAATGATTTCCTTTCTTAGTATGAGGTTTTTTCTTAGACATTGTTTCAGCAATAAATCCAGAAACAAGTGCCACACAGCTTGTACCAATAATAATCAAGAGGAAGAAAATAATATAACTTGTAGTGATATTAGAAACAATATCCATAATTCCTACAACTGAAGGAATAAAGAAGAAGACCATTGTAGTTAATAAGAAGTCGGCTCCTTTAGAAACCCATTCAACACGAATAATTTTAAAATGTAATAAAATATAAAATAATATCATACCGATAATACTTCCTGCTAATGGTATATGTAGCCATTTTTGTAGCAGTGAACCTATAATACTAATCGCTACCACCAATACGATTTGAAGAATAATCTCTATAATATTTAATGCTTTTTTCAAAACGACTGACCTCCATAAATTTGTCGAATTTGTTACAGCGATTTTTTAGTCTATATTCAAAATTGTAATCTATATTGATAGATTATAAAAATATTGATTTTATATATAACTTATAGTTATTTTCTATGGAACCGTTTTAAAAATAAAAAAATAGTGAGAGAACCTACGTTAAGGTTTTTCACTATTTGTAAAAATGAACCGTTTACTTGTTTTCCAATCTCTCAGTCATAAATTTTATCCATTTAGAAGTTGCATAACTTAAAAGTTTATCTTTTTTCCAAATTGCTCCAAGTTCCCAGCTCATACCTGAGTCTTCAATTTTTATACTTTTAATCTCATCTTTTAACATCTTGGCAATATGTTCTGGTAAAATACTAACGCCTAATCGTGCTATTACTAAATATTCGATGAAATTCCATTGTGATACATTGGACACTGTATTTGGGATAAAACCAGCATTTTTTGCAGCAGCTATAATTTTATCATTAAGATAAAAGTCCTCATTGAATAATATAAAATCTTCATTTTTCAAATCAGCCATAGTCACAGATGAACACTTAGCTAACTGATGTTCTTCACTCACTATAAGTCTTAAATCTTCACTATATAAAGACACGTAATCAAATGTGTTCTCATCTATAGGAATGGTCGTAATGCCAATGTCTATTTGATCGTTAATCAAACGATTTTCAATCGATTTACCGCCACTTTCATTAAGACTATAGGTAACGTTTGGATATAATTTATGAAACTCCGCCAAAATATTAATAAACTGTTGCATATCCATCACTGCTGACATCCCAATATTAATATGACCTGTTTCTAAACCAAGCAAGCCATTAATTTCATTTGGAATATTATCATATAATGCTAAAATTTCTTCACATTTTTTATAAAATACTTTTCCTGCATCTGTAAGAACTAAATAACGTTTTTGTCGATCGAATAAAGGCATGTCTAATTCTTTTTCAATATCTTTTATTGCTTTACTTATAGTTGGTTGAGCAATATATAAAGATTTAGAAGCATTTGTCATACCACCTTGATTCACAACTTCCATAAAATATTTCATATGCTTGATATCCAATTGCTCACCTTCTTAAAAAATTCTTTTTTTTATTATACATTATTTTTGTAAAAAAAATGTAAATTCATTCAATTTGAATTCATTCGAGAACTGACTCAAATATGTATACTTTATGGAAAAATAATATTTATAAATAAATTATTTTTCATATAAACAAAACTATATTTTCAAATTACAAAAAATGTTATAATCAAAATCGGCTCAAGCGAATATGAGGTGATGAATTGAGCTTTTACGAATTTATGCAAAATTTTATAGGCGATGACACACCATTAGGTGAATTGGTAAATTGGATTAATCAAGATAACACTTTTCCTAAAGACGTGAAGAGCCAAAACGAAATATTGCTATATTTTCGAACAAATCCGTGTCTTGAAAACATACCGGTGACTAGTGTTAAAAGAGCATTAGCTGTTTTTAACCAATTCACAGATGTATGATTTCAATAAAATGTAGTTATACATTACATGGAAGTATCATCTCACTAAGGCGCCCTCGTGGCGTCTTTTTTTATGCAAAGATTTAGTTACAATGTATTACATATATTTCAGAAGTATTACAGTTATTTGTATAATTCATTTCTTATATTGTATTACAACTTTTTAAATAATAATATTATTTTAGACTTTAAATTATTTAATTTTTGAGGAGAACTTAATGAAAATTAAAACATTCATTTTACGTTTAATATTAGCTACGGCAATTATTTTTACTGGAACTTATACATATCAAAATGTTGAACATACACATACTTCTGAAGCAGCTGGCTATAACTATTATAATAAATATCAATGTACTTGGTGGGCATATCAACGTCGTGTTCAATTAGGTAAACCGGTTTCAAATCAATGGGGTAATGCCAAAAACTGGTACTATAGAGCTCAGCGTGCTGGTTATAGAACAGGACATAAGCCTAAACGCTATGCTATTATGCAATCAACTGCAGGATATTACGGTCATGTTGCCATCGTTGAACGTGTTTACAGTAGTGGAAAAATTCTTGTTTCAGAATATAATTATAACCGTCCACTAGCCTACAGTACGCGTTATATTAGTGCATCTGCTGCGCGTAATTACAATTACATTTATTAATTGACATAACATAATAAGCCATGAAAGTTTAGTGATGGAATCTCTTCCATTTCTAAATTCTCATGGCTTATTTTTAAGATTGACGTATTGATTTTAAAATACGTTTAGCCGCTTCGGTATTTGCTTTAGGTTCTTGTTTAAGTTGCTCAGCAACTTTTGAAATTTCTTCACCTTTAGCGCCTACAACAATCGCTAATGATTTATATTGCAAACTCATATGTCCTTTTTGAATACCTTCTGAAACAAGGGCTCTACAAGCTGAAAAGTTCTGTGCTAAACCTACTGCAGCCACTACATGTCCTAATTCTCTAGCAGACTCAACGTTGAGTAAATCTAGAGAAGCTTTCGCGACTGGTAATACTTTCGTTCCTCCGCCAACGATGGCTAAAGTCATCGGTACTTCAATTGTGCCCACAAGACGTCCACGGGCTTTATCATATTTCCACGTGGCCATGCCTCTATACTGACCATCACGTGCTGCATAAGCATGCGCACTTGCTTCAGCACCTCGTGTATCGTTACCTGTAGCTAGAACAACGGCATGAATTCCATTCATGACTCCTTTGTTATGTGTTGCTGCCCGATGAATATCGACTTGTGCAAGCACTGACGCACGCTCCATTCTCTTAGCTACTTCTTCACCAGAATAATCGCCGCGATTTAAATCATTGATATCAATCTCACCTTCTACCCTTACAACAGAAGACGTTGCATGATTAGATAAGATACTCATTAATATCTCTTGATCTGTTAACTCATTTTTTAGATAGGCTGTCACTGCTTCTAAAATGGTATTAAGCATATTTGCGCCCATCGCATCTTTAGTATCAACAAATACTTTAAGAGATAATAACTGTTCATTAGGAAACGCATCTATGTCAATACCACGATAGCCACCCCCACGACGGATGATAGAAGGATAGGCTTCATCTGCAATACGTTTAATTTGGTTTTCTTGTTTTTGAATGCGTTGTGTTAAGTCTTCTGTATCTTTAACATCATCAAATACGATTTGTCCAATCATCAATCGTTCACTTTTTATCGTTTTAAATCCTCCAGTTTGGTTAACAAGTTTCGCTCCATAACTCGCAGCAGCAACAACTGACGGCTCTTCAACCATCATAGGTACCACATATTCTTTTTCATCTACGATAATTTTAGGTAATAATCCAACTGGTAACGTACCCTGGCCAATGACATTTTCGATGAGACTGTTTGCCACTTCCTCATCAATAACTGGATTGCTTAATAATGTTTGATAATTCGTTTTATCTAACCATCCGTAGTCTACTAATTGTTTTAATTTATCTTCTCTTGATAAATGACGAAAGTTTTTATCTAAACTTTTCATATTAATGTACTCCCTTTTCAATCATTAAAGCAATGCCTAGTCCTCCACCAATGCAAGCTGTTGCGATACCTGTATGTTGATGTTCTTGTTCTAAAGCATTCACAAGTGTTGTAACGAGACGTGCACCACTTGCACCAATAGGATGTCCTAATGCAATGGCACCACCATAAATATTTAAAATGCTATCAGGAATTTTTAAATGATCCTTAACAGGTATACTTTGAGCTGCAAATGCTTCAGTCATTTCTATAATATCAATATCATTAATGTTTTGATGTGTTTTTTCTAATAATTTTTCTACTGCATAAAAAGGTGCATAACCCATGTATTGTGGATCGCAACCTACTTCAGCGTAATCTCCTACTATGCCAAGAATTTCAAATCCATGTTCTTTTGCAAATGTTGCTTCCATTAAAATAAGGGCAGATGATCCATCATTAATACTCGAAGCATTACCACCAGTGACTGTTCCATTCTCTTTAAATATTGTTTTCAAAGTAGATAATTTTTCAACACTACTATTTGATCTTATACCTTCATCAGAAGTCATCTCATTACCTTCAGCGTCTGTCATTTTTATAATTTCGTTATCAAATTTACCTTCTTCAACGGCTTTTGCAGCTTTAGCATGAGAATGGTTAGCAAACTCGTCTTGCATTTCACGTGTTACATGATATTTTTCAGCTATATTTTCTGCTGTGACACCCATCGGAACATAATGGAAAGCATCCGTTAATCCATCATGCATAAAACTTTCTACAGGGTCTTCTCCGTCTTTTAAAATAAGTTTAGGTGCATTAGTCATACTTTCAACACCACCAACAGCAACGACTTTAGCTTCTCCTAATTGAATAAGTTGCTTCCCTAAAATAATTGCTTTAAGTCCTGAACCACATACTTCATTAATCGTCATCGCTGGAGTTGTATCAGGAATACCTGATTTAATAGCAATTTGTCGTGCAGAGTTTTGTCCTATACCACTTTGTAAGACATTTCCGAAAATAACTTGTTCAATAAGAGATGGATCGATATCAATTGATTCAATAGCTCCTTTTAAAGCTGTTGTACCTAGTTCAACAGCTGAATAATTTCTCAATTTCCCTTTATATTTGCCAATTGGCGTTCTTTTAGCACTTACAATAGCGATTTGTTTCATTCTTTATCTCCTTGCCTGTAATATAGATATAATTGTATTTTAGTAATTTATTTTGGTAAAATACAGAGTATTGTATTGTTAAAATTAGACTATTCGAAAGGATGACATGCCTGTGAATATAGGTATCGATAAAATCAATTTTTATGTCCCTAAATACTATGTAGACATGGCGAAGCTTGCAGAGGCTCGTCAAGTTGATCCAAACAAATTTTTAATTGGGATTGGACAAACACAAATGGCAGTAAGTCCAGTATCTCAAGATATCGTATCAATGGGAGCCAATGCTGCTAAAGATATTATAACAGAAGATGATAAAAAACATATTGGAATGGTTATCGTTGCTACTGAATCTGCTATCGACAACGCTAAAGCCGCAGCAGTTCAAATTCACCATTTATTAAATATCCAACCTTTTGCACGTTGTTTTGAAATGAAAGAAGCTTGCTATGCAGCTACACCTGCAATTCAACTTGCTAAAGATTATCTTGCAAACCGTCCTAACGAAAAAGTATTGGTCATTGCAAGTGATACAGCACGTTATGGTATCGAGTCAGGCGGTGAACCTACACAAGGTGCTGGTGCAGTGGCAATGTTAATTTCACATCAGCCTCGCATTTTACAATTAAACAATGATGCTGTTGCTTATACAGCAGATGTGTATGATTTCTGGAGACCGACTGGTTATAAATATCCACTTGTTGCAGGTGCATTATCAAAAGATGCATATATTGAATCATTCCAAGAAAGTTGGAAAGAGTATGCACGTCGTGAAGATAAATCATTATCCGATTTTGAATCATTATGTTTCCATGTGCCTTTTACTAAAATGGGCAAAAAAGCATTAGATTCTATCATTAATGATACTGATGAAACGACTCAATCTCGATTAACGTCTGGTTATGAAGATGCTGTATACTATAATCGTTATGTAGGTAATATATATACTGGATCACTTTATTTAAGTTTAATTTCATTACTTGAAAACAGAACTTTAACTCCTGGTCAAACAATTGGATTATTTAGTTATGGTTCTGGGTCAGTGGGAGAATTCTTTAGCGCCACAGTAGTGGAAGGTTTTGAACAACACTTAGATAAAAAAGCACATCAAGCTTTATTAAATGAGCGTCAAGAAGTATCTGTAAAAGAATACGAATCGTTCTTCAGACGTTTTGATGATTTATCTTTTAATCATGAGATTGAAAACGTAGAAAACGATAAAAATATCTTTTATTTAGAAAACATTGAAGATGATATTAGATATTATCATTCTCCTGAATAATGTATATCAATCCGATATTAAAAAAGGTGGGACGATGTACTCAAAATGAATTCGTCATCCCATCTCCCCAAAACATTATAAACGCCTAAGACAACTCATTATGTCTTAGGCGCCTTTTATTTATGGTTTAGTTGTGTATAATGGTCGATATAATTGACTCATATTCACATTTTCAATTTCTAACAATTTAATTTTATTATCAATTGTTCCACCATATCCTGTTAAACTACCATCTTTTCCTACAACGCGATGACAAGGAATGATGATAGAAATTGGATTTTTTCCTACAGCTCCACCTACAGCTTGTGCAGACATTTTTGGTTTGTTTAATACTTGACCAATATGTTTTGCAATGGTTCCGTAAGTAGTAAGCTCTCCATATGGGATCGTATTAAGATAAGCCCATACTTCTTGTTGAAAAGATGTACCATGAGGTTGTAAAGGAAAATCAATCTCTGGATTATTTCCTAAGAAATAGTCATCAAGCCATCGCTTTACTTTTTTTAAAATATATAGTTCATGATCTGTAGGAAAACGTAAATGCGTGTATTGATATAAATATTCTAATTGCGTCACTACTTCTCCGTCTGTAACGATTTCTAAATTACCTACTGGAGAGTGATAAAGCATTGAATAGAACATAATAGCTTCCTCCTTACTCTATTGTATTGTAATAAAAAATAAGAAGCGAGACTGAATTCATTTGAATTCCTCTTCTCGCTTCCATTAATCAATTCTGACACATTGATTTATAACTGTTTAATACTAAGTTTATTTTAAGAATACAATCGTTCTTAATTGAAGTTATATAATTCATAGCCTTTATCTTTAGCATATTCTAATGCTAAAATTTCTAATATATTGATAAATGCTGGCTCATCTTTAACATTTACATATTGGAATTTTAATCCATAATCTTCAGCAGTGATTGATTTAATATCGTCTTCGTTCAAGCCTTTTTGTTGAGCTAAGCCTTTTTTAAATTTTGTTGTGCCTACACCAGATTTTAAGTTATATTGTCCCATTTTGTTAAATAAGTCTTTCGTAATAGGTTGATAACCTGTTGAATATCCTCCAGTTTGACCTACAAATATTGGTGTTTTTTTATCAAAAATAACATATACACCAAATTTATCTTGAACTTTTTCACGATCTGGTTTACTAAATGATAAAGCATTATTTTTGTCATACTTAAATAATTTTTTAAGTTGTTTTTTATTATCTTCTTTAATTTGATTTAATCTTTTACTACCTTTCATATTTTACCATCCTCCAGTATAGAGTATTTTTATATTTTATAGAATTATCATTGAATCATTCTATAAAGAATACTATTTTTCTATAATTTTTTAATTTTTATTTATAATTCTAATTAATTTCTTTAAAATTTGTATACCCTATTCATCCTAGTTAAAACTTTTCTATATTATAAATTATTTAACGCTAAACATAAAAAATCATTTCTTTTATTAAATTGTAATTTATTAGTTATTCTCTATTTATTTATAGATATTTCTATTCTATAATCATATAT
This sequence comes from Staphylococcus sp. AtDRG32, assembly GCF_004365845.1. Lineage (NCBI taxonomy): Bacteria > Bacillati > Bacillota > Bacilli > Caryophanales > Staphylococcaceae > Staphylococcus > Staphylococcus sp. AtDRG32. Next base: position 200,299 of record NZ_SODE01000002.1, on the reverse strand, counting down.
TATGTATCTCTATATAAATATTTTATAGTTTACATGTTAGGGGAGAAAGACATGAATGATAAAGATTTAAGAGTGATAAAGACTAAGAAAGCGTTAACGAGTAGTTTATATGCTTTACTAGAAATAGAACCCTTCTCTTCTATTACAGTTCATAAAATTTGTGAAAATGCTGGTATTCATCGTACTACATTTTATAAACACTTTTATGATAAATATGAACTACTCGTCTATTTACTTGAAGTCATTGGGAAAAATTACTTTGCAATTGATATTAAGGAACGTATTAATCGTCCGTTTCAAGTTTTGTCTAATTCATTAAATCGTGAAACATTGTCTAGAATCGAACACATGCAAGAAGAGGATAATGAATACAACAAAGTTAGAAATCAGTTTCTTATAGATATTATCAAAAATGATGTTTATGAAAATATGGATCGGATAGCACTTGAAGAAACCATTCCTAAAAGCTTAGTTTTCTATGTTTTTGGTTCAATTATAGGTGGTTTTTTAGAGTGGCAAAAAAATGAGGAGACAACACTTACGCCTAAAGAAATGGATGACGTTTTTCATAAATTAGTTAATATTAAAACGATTAATTACTGATCAAACCATCGTTATATCGTTTTAATAAATAACCCCCGTCTTAATTCGACGGGGGTTATTTATTATTAATTATTGTTTTTTATATGATTTAATTTTAATTCATTTAACTCGCTAGATGCATTAATATCACAATTACAATCTGTATCGCAACTACCACATTTTCCTTGAGTAGAGCGATTAAAGAATTTATATAATGTATACGCAGCGTAACCAAAAATAGCAACAAAAATGATTACGTTTATTAATAAAGTCATTGTCATCATCCTTATATAAGTAATTTTGTTATTTGATAAAATGCAAATGTTAATATATACGCTGTAAAAATTGGATAAATTAATGCTGTAAGTGTCCATTTCCATGATGTTGTTTCTTTACGAATTGTTGCAACAGTTGAAATACATGGCACATATAATAATATAAAAATCATAAAGGCATATGCAGATAACGGTGTGAACTGTTGTTGAATGACATTGACTAAACCACCTTCACTAGAAGAATACAAGATAGCCATAGAACTTACAATGACTTCTTTAGCTAAGAATCCTGGAATTAACGTAGCGCCTGCTTGCCAACTACCAAATCCTAATGGAGCAATGAGATGTCCAAAGAATTCTCCAATACTGTGCATGAAGCTTTCATCAATCTGTACATTCACTCCATGAGGACCGATGTAACTCAATGCCCAAATGACTACAGAACCACCAAAAATAAATGTTCCTGCTTTTTTTACAAATCCTTTTGCTTTTTCCCAAGTACTTCTCCATAACGTTTTAATTGATGGAACTCTATATGTAGGTAGTTCCACAATAAATACGGAATTCTCACTTTTAAGAATAAACTTGTTAAGTAATGTACTTACAATTAATGCCACTACAATTCCTAATACATATAAACTTAGGACTACAAGAGATTGATACTTTTCAAAAAATACTCCTACAAAAATAGCATATACTGGCAATCGCGCCGAACATGACATGAAAGGTGCAATTAAAATAGTAATTAGTCTTTCTTTTTCATTTTCAATACTCCGTGTTGCCATAATACTGGGTACATTACAACCAAATCCAATAATCATGGGAATAAATGATTTTCCACTTAATCCTATTGATTCCATTGTTCTATCCATTAAAACTGCAATTCGTGCCATATATCCTGAATCTTCTAAAAGTGAAATAAAGAAGAATAATACAATAATTTGTGGCACAAATACTAAGACTGAACCTACTCCAGCTACAATACCATCTGTAATCAAATTTTGTAGAAATGGCGCAACATGTATATAATGCATGCCTGCCTTTAACCAATCTGTGAGTGGTCCGCTAAAGAAAGCATCTAGCTGATCTGATAATGGTGTTCCTATCCAAGTAAATGTCGTTTGAAAAATCAGCCACATAATGACTAGAAATATTGGAATACCTAAGTATCTATTCATTATTATTTTATCGAGTTTTTCAGTTAAAAATTGCTGTTCTTCATTCGGATATTCAATGACACCATCTAATAGACGATCAATGTATTGATTTCGAATGATTTCAATATGTTGTCGTATTGATACATCTAAGTGTTGACTTAACTTCTCTTTAATAGGTTCAATTTGTTCGGAAATAACTGAAGGTAGTTCTCGCTCGATTTCCGGATTGTCTAATAAATACTGAATTGCTATAAAGCGTAAACGTTTTGAAGGATATTCTGTATGTGCTTGAATGATAGAAGTCATTTGCTTAATCGCATCTTCAGTTTCTTTACCATAACTGATTTTGAAGTTACGTCTTTCTTTTGGGTTTAAAAAAGACAATTCATTTAGCAATTCCTCCGTACCTTTTCCTTTACGAGCAACAATGGGAAATACAGGTACTTTCAGTTTTCTCATTAGACCTTCGTATTTAATTTTAATACCTCTTTGCGTTGCCACATCTACCATATTTAATCCAATGATAATAGGTTCATTTAATTCCATTAATTGTATTGTAAGTTGAAGGTTTCTCTTTAATTGACTGGCATCAATAATGTTAATCATACCTGTAAATGTATTTGTCATCAGATAGTCTGTGACAACTGTTTCATCTTTAGAAATAGGTGATAAATCATAAATACCCGGTAAATCGATTAAATTGCCAATATCTTTCTTTAATTGTCCAACTTTCTTTTCAACTGTAACGCCACTCCAGTTTCCAATGTATTCATACGAACCGGTTAGTGCATTAAACAATGATGTCTTTCCTACATTTGGATTACCTAATATACAGAAGCTTTCGTGCATAGGCTTACTCCTCTAACATAATTAAACGTGCATCACGTTGACGAATGCTTACACATTGGCCATTAATTTCAACAACACTTGGTCCATTTAACAAGCACTTTTGTTTAATACTGATTTTACTACCTACATTTAAGCCAAAGGCACCTAAACGATATAGCATATTTTTATTTTGAATATCAATTTGTTTAACTACATACTTTTTATCTTTTGATGCAGTGTTTACATTTATCATTCCAGTCACACTTTCTATTTGTAATTAATAATCATTCTCAACACTTAAATGATAACCTTTTTCACTTACTTTTACAATCATTTATTTATTCATTTTTCATAAATTTTAGATATGATTCATACATTGTTTAGCGTATTTATTTTTTTGAGAGTATAAAAAAGCTGTGAAAAATCGAACGAATTCGACTTTCCACAGCACCTACCACTTAGTGATGTTAAAACATCTCTGATACCACTTTTTGTTCTAAAAAGTTTAATAAATAGTCAGGACTGCCTGTTTTAGCGTCTGTACCTGACATTTTGAAACCACCAAATGGGTGGTAACCTACAACAGCTGCAGTACATCCACGATTTAGATATAAGTTACCTACATCAAATTCATTTACAGCTTGAATCCAATGTTCACGATTGTTTGTGATGACCGCGCCTGTTAAGCCATAATCTGTATCATTTGCAATATCAATGGCTTCATTAAAGTTATCGAATTTGGTGAAGCCAACTACAGGGCCAAAGATTTCTTCTTGCATCACTTGATCAGAAGATGTTAATCCTGAAATGATTGTTGGATGGATAAAGTAACCTGTTGAATCATCCGCTTCTCCACCAATTTCAATTTTTCCTTCTTTACTACCAATTTCAATATATTTTTTAATTTTATCGAATTGTTTTTTATTAATAACAGGTCCCATAAATGTATTATCAACAGTATTACCTACTGTTAAATCTTTTGTTAACTCAATTGCCTTTTCTAAGACTTCATCATAAACAGCGCTATGCACAATGGCACGTGAACATGCTGAACACTTTTGACCGGAGAATCCAAACGCTGACGTTACAATAGAGTGTGCAGCTAAGTCTGTATCTACACCTTCATCTACTACAATCGCATCTTTACCACCCATTTCAGCAATCACACGTTTTAAGAAAGTTTGACCTTCTTGTACAACTGCACTACGCTCGTAAATGCGTGTTCCTGTTGCACGAGACCCCGTGAATGTCACAAAATGTGTATGCACAGAATCAACTAAGTAATCACCAATGTCTTTAGGATCACCAGGCACAAAGTTTACCACACCTTTAGGTAAGCCTGCTTCTTCTAAAATTTCAATCAGTTTATATGCAGTAAGCACTGTATCTTCAGCAGGTTTCAATAACACCGTATTACCTGCAACCACTGGTGCTAATGTTGTACCCGCCATAATTGCAAATGGGAAGTTCCAAGGTGGAATGGTTACACCTGTACCAATCGGTTTATAGAAATATTGATTGTGTTCACCTTCACGATCTAAGACCGGTTTACCATCTGCAAGTTCCATCATTGAACGAGCATAATATTCTATAAAATCAATACCTTCAGCCGCATCTCCAACTGCTTCATCCCAAGGTTTACCCGCTTCATATACCATGACTGCTGAAATTTCTTCTTTACGACGACGAATGATTGCTGCGACACGAAGCATTAATTCAGCACGATCTTTGTGTGACCATTTACGCCATGCGTCATAAGCCTTGTTTGAAGATTCAAATGCGTTATCTACATCGTCTTTTGTCGCTTTTGACACTTTAGCTACTAATTCAGATGTATTCGCTGGATTAATTGAATCGAATGTATCATCCTTAATGATATGTTCACCATCAATGACAATAGGAAGCGTTTGGCCTAAGCTATGTTTTACTTTTTCTAACGTTTTTTGAAATCTTTCAACATTTTCTTGTACAGAAAAATCAATACCAGGTTCATTTTTGAAAGGTACTACCATACTTCATTACCCCCTATATGTTTTAAATATTTAAATTCATTCTCTAACCCTTTGTTTCTTAATCATGATATTTTCTATCATTAACTTCATTTTACTATGCTTACTCCTTTATTTGCAACCGCTTACAAAATTGTTTGTTTAAACTTTTCTTCAAATACCAATATAGCCCTATCAGTACATTTTTATATAAATAATTTATAATTTAAATAAAATAAAGTATAATAATCACAACATAATTAACCGACATCTAGAAAAGGAAGTATTTATATGAAAGTACTTATCACTGGGGGAGCAGGTTTTATTGGCTCCCATGTAGCAGAATATTTTATGAAACATGACACAGAAGTACATATTATTGACAACTTAAGTTCCGGCTTTTTAAAGAATATACCTTTTGTGAACAATGAACATATTTATATCAAAGACATCACCGATTTTGAATTTGTAACACAGTTAATACAAAAAGAACAATTTGATTTTGTCATTCATTTAGCTGCTATGGTAAGTGTAGTAGAAACTATTGAAAAACCAGAATTATCCAATCGTATTAATATAGATGCTACTGTCAATATATTAGAAGCAATTCGAATATATAATCCAAATATTAAAAAAGTCATATTTGCTTCTTCTGCAGCTATTTATGGTCATCTACCCGATTTACCTAAATCTGTAGAACAATCGAAACCATTTCCATTATCTCCATATGCTATTCAAAAGTACACCGGAGAACAATATACTAAGATTTATAATCATTTATATCAAATTCCTTGTACTTGTTTAAGATTCTTTAATATTTACGGTCCTAGACAAAATCCAACATCTGATTATTCAGGAGTCATTTCTATTATGAATACTAAGTTTTTAAATCATTCAACCTTTACATTTTATGGAGATGGTGAACAAACACGTGATTTTGTTTATATCGATGATTTAATCAATGCTCTATCAATTGTTCTTAATACTACTCTAACGGATGGTTTTATCTATAACGTAGGCACAGGAACACAAACAAATTTGAAAGCTGTTTTTCAATCGTTCGAACATGGCTTTGATTATCATATACCTTATCAATTTGAAGCCCCACGTCTTGGAGATATTAAACATTCTTGTGCTGACATTACCCCGCTCAAAGCATTAGGTTACAATCCTAGATATAGTATTGAAGAAGGTATTACAGCTTATTTGACTTATAATAAACATAACAACATCACTATTTAATAGAAAAACGGTTAGCTTTTATTAATATGCTAACCGTTTTTTACTATTTGAGTAGTTTATAAAACTCTTTAAGTGCTAATTGATTATATTCTTGTGCGTTAAATACTTCATATTGAGATGATCGTTTTTGAATACACTGTTCTAATGCGACTGTGATATCATCAATATCATGACTCACAAGAGTACCATATTTACCATTACCGAGTACATAGCGGTTTGCTATAATATCTGACGCGATAATATGAACTTTTAAAGTTAATGCTTCAAGTAATACCATTGATTGTCCTTCATAATGAGACGTTAAGCAGAAGACGTCTGCTTGTTTCATGATATAGTATGGATTCTTCCTTTGTCCTAATAAAAAGACATGTTTTTCTAATTTCAACCTTTTTATTTGTTGTTCTAATTGAACACGGATAGGGCCTTCCCCCATAATATATAACTTTGTATGCGGATGACTGACATGTACTTTACTAAATGCATCAATAAGTAAGTCAAAACCTTTTTCAGGTGATAATCGTCCTGCAGTTACAATTTTGAAATCGTCTTCCTTAAATGGTACTGAACTTATATCCCTATTATTGATGCGTACGAGTACGGATTGGTGTTGTTTTTCAAATTTTTCAGAGTCATCTAATTTTAGTTGATTGATTTTATTCAAATTAATCGTATTTCTGGAAGTAACAAATTTCTTATTCAATGATTTATCATTGATCTTCTGTTTATTTTGATCTTTAGAAGCATCGGATACACATACTAATTGATCAAATTGACTATACAGCGAGCGTACACCTTTTAAATTTTGATAATGTATTTTAACACCGTTAACTTTTCTTTCCATATCTGCTTTAATATCACTATGTAAATAAATCAATTTACGTTTTACTTTTGTTGCTAAAATTAAATTAGCCCAAAACATAGAATACCCACTAAAATCAATCGCATAGTCGAATTGGCTATGACCAAATACTTTTCGCATTTCTCTTTCGTATACTTTCTTCGGATATATCAAATGTTCTAACGTACTTTTTAATCCTCTCTGTCTTACGAAATCGATACTATACATTTCTTTCAATGATGCTGCTAATGGAGGTACTCTCAAAATAATTCTAACGTTCTTATTAATACGATTTAAGTTATTTAAAACTTCAAGATTTTTACTTTTATTAGTAAACAATGTAATGTCGTATTTTTCATAATCGACATTTTCTAATAAATTAATGATAGACGTTGTAATACCATTATTTTTCATACCACCAGGATAAATTAACACTCTTTTCTTAGCACAGATCTTACGTTTAGGACGCTTACGTTTACCCTCAAACAGTATGTTAATAAGTGTTTCAGTAACAGTTCCATCATCTAGATAGGTATATTGACGTTTAAAATATTGATATTTTTTCTTTACTGAATCATCATCATATACTTTTTGCTTGATCGCTGTAATCACATCTTCAATATGATGAACGACAGGACCAGGTAGGTCACGATTAGCAATATACATACCTCGTGATGATTGATATTCATCCAAATCTGGAGTATAGAAGACAATCGGTTTATTGGTTACTAAATAGTCAAAGAAGATACTTGAATAATCTGTAATCATTAAATCGACGATCGCTAATATTTCATTGGTATCAAAATAATCAGGAATTAAATAAGGTTTTAAACGTTTTATTTTAAGCGCGTCTTTATATAAATAAGGATGGACTTTGACTAACACTTGATAATCTAGATGATGTTTAAGTTTTTCAACTTCTTCAACGATATGATTTAAACTTGCCTCTGGTGCATTGACATCCTCGCCTCTCCAAGTTGGACAATACAATAAAATACTTTGTTCTTTACTAATATGAAGATAATGATTCAACTCGCTAATCATGTCTTTTCGATTTGAATTTAAAGTTAAATCGATTCTAGGATATCCAATTTCCAAAAATTCTCCACCATAAATATTTTCAAGTCTAAAGGCTCGTTTAAAAATCGTCGTCGTATGGTGATTAGGACTAATTAAGTAATCGCTGCTTAAAAAGTTTTTAATAATATTTTGAGAACCATAAAGACTATTTTCAATGTCTAATCCCATATATTTTAAAGGTGTCCCATGCCATGTATTGATATACATTTGTTTTGGCTTTTTAATGAAATAGGATGGAAAAGTAGAATTATTAATTAAATACTTACTCTCCGTTAATGCTTTCAAATATTCTCTTGATTCTTTAATAACAAACTCTACATTTTTATAGTACTTAAATCTTGCTTTATAAAATAGCAATGTTTCGTGATGATCTACTACCCATATGTGTTTATATTTACGGTAACGAGGTTGTTGAATTAAACTTTTAAATATTGCATATGGACTATCTGTGATACTTTTTCCATCTCTCACTTGATATAATATCTGATATTCCTTAACGTTATTTTTTTTATAATATTTAGCGTAAGTCATTACTTTACTTGTATAAGCAGATTTATTTTTTCTTTGTATTGGCTTAAATAAAAAATTCAATTTACGTCTTAATTGATTTGTAAGACATGTCTTAAGTGTCATATTCATTATCCTTTCTAAGTTGCTTTTATTTCTCTTACGTTGTTTCATTAAAATGAATTGAACTATTTCAATGATGCACATATAGTAATACACACATTCAGCACTCTACAATTATATCATTTAATTATATTATATAATAAATATTTAATTTCAATACAAATTGTTATTTTACATAAAAATCAACCTTTAAGCATACGTGTTACTGCTTAAAGGTTGGTTACTATATTATTCAAAGTGATTAGGCATATTTATCATTTCATTTTGATCAATCGTTCTTATCACTTTTGCTGGCACTCCAGCAGCTAAACTATTCGGTGGAATATCGTTTGTTACAACACTACCTGCTGCAATAACTGAGCCATCACCAATTGAAACACCTGGTGTCACTGTCACACTCGCACCAAACCAAATATTACTTCCTATATGAATAGGTTTTGCCAATTCCCATCCTTTATTTCGATCTTGATAATTGAGTGGATGATGTGCTGTATATAGTCCACATGATGGTCCTATAAAGACGTTATCGCCGATCGTAATGCCACCACCATCCATCAAATAACTATTGCTATTGATAAACACGTTTTCTCCAACTTTTATATTCCAACCATAATCTGTGTCAAATGGACTGCTGATTGAAAGTTGTTTCGCTTCATAGCCAAGTAATTCTTTTAAAATCGCTTGGCGTTTTTCTATATCACTAGGTCGTGTATGATTATATTCAAAGCATAAGTCTTTAGCACGCTGTCTGCCCATTCTTAATTCCTTATCAAAGTTTGCATCATACCATTCGTGTGCTAACATTTTTTCTTTTTCAGTCATTGTCTTTTCCTCTTTTCTTTCTATAAATATAAAAAGTATTCTCCCTACGCTATACGTAGACAGAATACTTTATTATCTTCATAAGTACTACATACTAAGACGTAATATAATCGCCACCATTAACATGGATAATTTGACCTGTAATATAAGAACTATCTGCATAACTTGCTAAGAATACATAAGCTGGCGCAAGTTCAGCAGGTTGACCACGTCGACCCATTGGTGTATCTCCACCTTGATTTTCTACCTTATCTTCATCAAATGTTGATGGAATTAATGGAGTATAAATTGGACCTGGCGCTACACCATTAACACGAATTCCTTTTTCCATCAACGAAGTTGCAATAGAACGTGTGAACGACACAATAGCACCTTTAGTTGCTGAGTAATCAATAAGGTGACCAGAACCACGATAAGCCGTTACACTTGTTGTATTAACAATTGCATCACCTTTACTTAAATGAGGTACTGCAGCTTGTGTTAAGAAGAACATACCAAAAATATTTGTTTTAAATGTTTCATTGAAATGTTCTGGTTTAATATCTAAAAAGTCTTCATTAGGAAATTGCACGCCACCATTATTTACTAATATATTGAGACCACCAAAATCGTTAACAACAGTTTCAACAAGTTTTTTTGATTGATCAGCATCTTTTAAATCATGAGAATATGCTTTTGCTTTAACGCCGATTTCTTTTAAACGATTGACGGTATCTTCAGCGTCTTCATGTTCATTATAATAACCAATAGCGACATCAGCGCCTTCTTTGGCATATAAAATAGCTACTGAACGACCAATACCGGAGTCACCACCAGTGATTAATGCGACTTTTCCTTTTAGTTTACCGCCTGCCTTGTATTCTTCCATTTCAGCAATAGGTCTAGGATCCATATCTTTTTCAGAACCTGGTTGTTTTTCTTGTGTATAACCTTTAATTTTTTTATGAAAATCTAATAAGTCCATACCTCTTCACTCCTTCTTTATTTACTTAACCGTTCCCATTTCTTTGATTTTTAAAACAAAATGACTATGCTTACTACTTTTGAATGATACAAAGTCCGTACTAGAGATGCATGAAATTTTAACATAGAGTCTTTATAATATAATTAATCTAAAAAGCGTCTCATATAGAGATAAAGATAAAAAGGAGTGTTACAACATGAAAGGCATTCTAAAGGGTATCATTACCATTCTCATCATTTTAGGGATTGTAAAAACAGTTCAAGATCATGATTTAATGAATGAAGCCAACCAATACTATAATGAAGCTAAAAGTGGTGAACTTGTACGATCTATCACTCATCCTAACTTCAATAATTTTAAAGATTTAGATTTAAGCCATTTTAAACCCTCTGATTTCTTTTAATATGAATAGCTATTATGAATAAGAGAACAATATACTCATTTTATTTAGAGTAACATTGTTCTTTTTTTATTAAGCAAGATCATTGACTAATATACCCTAAGGGGGTATATTGAAGGTGGTAGGAGGTCGAACATATGACTCAAAATCATCAAATCACCTTGAATATCATTGGTATGACATGTGCCGCTTGTTCTAATCGTATTGAAAAACGATTGAATAAAATAGATGGCGTTCATGCTCAAGTGAATCTAGCAACTGAAAAAGCAACCATTGATTATCCTAACGATCAATATGAAGTAAGCGATTTTATTAAAACGATTCAAAAATTAGGATATGACGTTGAAACAGATAAAAGTGAACTAGACGTTATAGGTATGACGTGTGCTGCTTGTTCTAATCGTATTGAAAAAGTATTAAATAAAACAACAGGCGTTAAGCAAGCAACAGTCAATCTAACCACAGAACAAGCAACAATCGATTATTATCCAGGTCAAACTGATGTTGATACGCTCATTGGACGAATACAACATCTCGGCTATGATGCTAAACCTAAACAATCAAAAAAAGAACAAGCTTCTCGTAAAGTTCAAGAATTAAAAAGAAAACGTAATAAACTCATTATTTCAGCAATATTAGCTTTTCCATTACTTTTAACTATGCTTGTTCATTTATTTAATGTACCGTTACCTGAAATATTTATGAATCCTTGGTTTCAATTTATCTTAGCCACTCCCATTCAATTTATTATAGGATGGCAATTTTATGTTGGCGCATACAAGAATTTACGTAATGGTGGTGCCAATATGGATGTTCTTGTAGCACTTGGTACTAGTGCAGCTTATTTCTATAGTATTTATGAAATGAGTAAATGGTTATTAGACTCAAACGCACAGCCCCACCTTTATTTTGAAACCAGTGCTGTTTTAATCACTTTAATTTTATTTGGCAAGTATTTAGAAGCACGTGCAAAATCACAAACAACACATGCTTTAAATCAATTATTAAATTTACAAGCCAAAGAAGCACGTCTCATTAAAGATGATGGAACAGAAACAATGGTTCCGCTTCAAAATGTTCAAGTTGGAGACACCTTACTTGTTAAACCAGGAGAAAAAATTCCAGTAGATGCAAAAGTCATTAAAGGGACAACAACCGTAGATGAATCCATGCTAACTGGAGAATCCATGCCTATAGATAAAACAGTTGATAATGAAGTGATTGGTGCAACACTAAATAAAAATGGTGTCATTACCGTTCAAGCAACAAAAGTAGGTCAAGATACCGCTTTATCTAATATTATTAAAGTAGTTGAAGAAGCCCAAAGTTCAAAGGCACCTATTCAACGTTTAGCAGATATGATTTCTGGCTATTTCGTACCTATTGTTATTGGTATTGCCGTACTCGTCTTTATCATATGGATTATTTTCGTTCATCCTGGTCAATTTGAAGATGCACTCGTTGCCATGATCTCTGTATTAGTGATTGCTTGTCCATGCGCATTAGGACTTGCAACGCCAACTTCTATTATGGTTGGTACAGGACGTGCAGCAGAAGAAGGTATCTTGTTTAAAGGTGGCGAATATGTAGAACGTACTCATCAAATTGATACAGTGGTATTTGATAAAACGGGTACGTTGACACATGGTACCCCAGAAGTGACTTACTTTAAAGGTGATGATACTTTATTACGATATGTAGCTTCTGCTGAAAATAATTCTGAACATCCTTTAGCAACCGCGATTGTTAAGTACGCTAAAACAAAACAGCTTACTTTAACAAATATAGAGCACTATGAAACATTACCAGGTCATGGTATTAAAGCTATAATCAATAATAAGACATTATTCATAGGCAACCGGTCATTAATGTCAAATCATCATATTGATACAACATCTTTATTAGATGAAATCACCCAAATTGAACAAAAAGGACAAACCGTCATGTTGATTGCATATGATCAGATATTACGTGGTTATATTGCTGTAGCAGACACTGTTAAATCTGAAGCCAAAGTTGCGGTTCAAGAACTAAAAGACATGAATTTACGTACGGTAATGATTACAGGTGATAACCACTCTACAGCTCAAGCTATCGCAAATGAAGTTGGTATTGATCATGTGATCGCCAATGTTCTTCCGGAAGATAAAGCTAAACATGTTGCTCATTTTCAAGATAAAGGTGAGAACGTTGCGATGGTTGGCGATGGTATTAATGATGCACCTGCTTTAGTTCAAGCAGATATTGGTATTGCCATGGGAACAGGTACTGAAGTCGCAATTGAAGCGGCTGATATTACTATCTTAGGTGGAGACATTGCTTTAGTTCCTAAAGCGATTCACGCAAGTCATAAAACCATTCGAAATATCAAACAGAATCTTTTTTGGGCGTTCGGTTATAATGCTGCTGGTATTCCTATTGCTGCAATGGGCTTACTCGCTCCATGGATTGCTGGTGCAGCGATGGCATTAAGTTCTGTAAGCGTTGTAACTAATGCATTACGTCTAAAACGAATGAAATTATAAATGAATTTTAAGCTTTATACTTTCATAAAAATTTAAAAAGCGTAAAATATGGGTATAGTCATTATGAAGTACTCGGAGGTGACAATCAATGATTAATAAAGTCATTAAAGTAGATGGTATGAGTTGTGACCATTGTAAAAATACAATCGAATCAGCATTAGCTAAAATTAATGGTGTAAGAACTGCTGAAGTAGACCTTGATAAAAACGAAGTTCGTGTAGATTATAATGATGAACTCGTTTCAACGAAAGATTTACATGATACTATTGAAGATCAAGGCTATGATGTTAAAGAATAATAAAAAAGTTGGAGGTAACGCTCCAACTTTTTTTATTTTAATTTACTCTTAGTTTAGTCGTACCACTAGTTAAAACATCCATAGTTGCATCAAGTGCATCTACTATGAGATTTTTGACGGCCGCTTCTGTATAGAAAGCAATATGTGGTGTTAAAATAATATCTTCTCTTTTGATAAGTTGCTTTAACAATACATCATCTATCTCTTTTCCACGATAATCACCTGGGAATAACCCTCTTTCATATTCATATGTATCTAATGCAGCCCCTTTAATTCGACCACTATCTATAACAGAAAGTAAAGCTTGTGTATCTACAATTGATCCCCTTGCCGCATTCACAAATACGGCACCTTTTTTAAAGTTTGAAAAAACAACATTATTAAACAAATGATGATTATATTTCGTAGCTGGAATATGCACAGTAACAATATCAGCTTCTTTAATTGCTGCTTCTAATGTATCTTTATAATCAACAAATTTTGCTAAAGCGGTATTTGGAAATGGATCATAAGCAACAACCTTGCTGTTATAACCTTTTCCAAAAATTTCTGCCACAATCGAACCGATGCGTCCAGTACCAATTACTGCCACAGTTAAATCTCGGATAGATTGTGATAATATAGAAGGTTCCCAACGAAAATCATAATTGCGCACTTTATGTTGAATACGTTTTTGATACCTTACAATATTGATAGCTTGTGTAACAGCAAATTCAGCAATTGAACTTGGAGAATACGAGGGTACATTTGAGATAATGATGTCGTATTTAGTAGCTAAATCTAAGTCATACGTGTCAAATCCTGCACTACGTTGTGCAATTTGCTTAATTCCATATTGTTTCAATTTCGCAAAAACCTCTTCTGAAATTGGATGTTGTTGAGATAACGATAGACCATCAAATCCTTTTACAGTATCAACTGTTGTCTCTGTTAACATTTCTTTGGTTAAATCAACATCAACATTGTTTTGTTTCGCCCACTCGTTAATATATGGTATATCTTCATCTCTTACACTCATAATTTTAATTTTGGTCATATATTGATCATCTTCCTTCATAATTTTTTAAATATGCTTTGCTTTATACATATCAGCTAGGTCCATTAATCTACTAGCTGCTTCTTCTAACCATTTATCGTCTAATGCAAGTGAGATACGCACGTAATGTTTTCCATTTTCACCAAATGGTATACCTGGAGCAACTAAAATAGATTTCTCTTTTAATAAATATTGTTCAAAGGTTTCACTATCATAATCTGGAGGTGTACGTAACCATGAATAGATACCGCCTTTAGAATGCACAAATGGTAGATGGGCTTCACTTAATTTTGCTTCAAACTTGTCTCGACGCCGTTTAAATGTTTCATTCTGTTCTTCTAAAAATTCATCATAATGATTAAGTGCATACGTCGCTGCATCTTGTAACGCACCAAACATTCCAGCATTTGTATGCGTTTGATATTTCTTTAATGCTTGAATCATGTCTTTATTTCCTACTGCAAACCCTACTCTGAAACCTGACATATTATATCCTTTTGAAAGTGAGAAAATTTCAATGGCGACATCTTTACCGTGTTCTGAAGCAAGTATGCTTGGATTTTTAGCATCAAAGCCAAAAGCACTATAAGCAAAGTCGTGCACGATTTTTGTCTTTGTACCTTTGAATCGTTCAATTGCTTCATCAAATACTTCTTTTGTAGCCGTTGATCCTGTTGGATTATTGGGATACGTTAAATAAACAAGCGTTGTGTTGTCTAGTACTCTCTTATCTACATTATCCCAATTTGGCAAATAATCTGGAGGATCTAAATTTAATGGAACAGGATTGGCATCTGCAAGCATCACTCCTGCTAAATAATCTGTATATCCAGGATCTGGAAGTAGCACATTTTCTCCAGGATTAACAACACATGTAGGTAACGCTACTAATCCATTTTTTGTACCATATAAAATACATACTTCATCTTCCTTATCTAATGTCACATTGTACTGACGTTGGTAAAAATTAACAATGGCCTCTTTAAATGATTCTTTACCATGAAAGGCACCATATTTTTGATTTTCAGGAATGCGAATCGCTTCAGAAAAATGCTCAATAATACCTTCTGGTGTTTCACCATCGGGAATGCCTACTGCCATATTAATAAGTGGTAAAGGGCCATGTTCTACTCTACGGCCCATCGTTTTTCCAAAATAGCTATCAGGAATGGCTGCTAATCTTTTTGAAATAACCATGTTATTCCTCCTTAAATAAAAAGCTATATACCACTTTTGTGTGGCATATAGCTTCATAAGATATATGTCACTTATCTTTGAGGTTATTTATTATCCTCTTGGAATTAGCACAGTACTTTATATTTATGAAGCCTGTTGCTGAAGTTTCATTGGGCCAAATCCCTTCACTTCTCTCGATAAGTTCTTACGTATTAAGTCTTATTTTAACATTACACTGATAATTGTCAATTTTCAGATTTATTTATTCTATTTCATATTTTTTATATCTTCTAACATAGCCTCTGCTGTTATTTTAGCACTTGTTAATACAATGGGTACGCCTGCGCCTGGATGTGTACTTGCGCCTGCAAAATATAAATCTTTATAATCACGGGACACGTTAGGCGGACGGTAATAATTGCTTTGTGCTAAAGTAGGCATTAATCCAAAGGCTGTACCGAATTTAGCATTATAATGTGTTTCAAAATCTAAGGGTGTAAAAATAGTTTCGGATACGATATCGTTACGTAATCCTTTAAGTGATTCAATTGTTTCTGTTTTTTTGTAAATTTCATTTTTAACCTGTTCAATTATGGCTGGATTGTTCCAATCGATTTGACCTGTTTTAAGCTCAGGTACTGGCATTAAAATGTACATACTTGTTTTTCCTTCAGGAGCCAATTTCTCATCTTCAACGGAGGGGAAATAAAGATATATAGAAGGGTCTTTCGGCAATCTTCCTTCAAAGATATCGTCAATATTCCCTCTAAAATCTTCAGCAAAAATCACATTATGCAAATGAACTTTATCTTTCAAATCTCTGTTTATTCCTGCATAAATTAAAAATGCAGAACATGAATAATCCATTTTATCTATCTTAGCAGGTGTATATTTTTTAAGTGGAGAATGACTTGGCATAAGATGTTGCGCTGCATATGGGAAGTCTGCCGTACATAATACTTTATCAAAACGACGAATATCTCCGTTCACTCTTAAACCATCCGCACGTTTAAATTTAGGGTCTATAATAATTTCTTGAACGTCTGAATTTAATTCAATACTGACTCCTAAATCTTGTGTAAGACGATGAAGACCTTTAGCAAAGCTATACATACCACCTTTGATATAATATACGCCATGCATCATTTCTATCATTGGGATAATTGAATAAATTGAAGGACCTTGCTTTGGATCGATCCCTATATATAGTGTTTGAAAAGCAAGTAATTTACGAATCTTTTCATTTTTAACATAGCTATCAATAAGATGATTTGCTTTACCAAGTGTTCTTAATTTCATGCCTCTATATAAAGCAATCGGATTATAAAATTCACTTGGTTTGCGAAAAGTGCGCTCTAAGAAATACTTACGTGCAATGTCATAACGTTTATAGACATCTGTTAAAAATGACATAAATCCATGTGTAGAACCTGGTTCAATCGCTTCTAAAGTCTGACTTAATTGAGGTAAATCTGTAGAGACACTTACTTTATCTTTATCTGAAAAATAGATATCAAAAATATGTGACAATTGGTGCATATCAATATAATTTTCAAAGTGTTTGCCGCACTCCTCAAATATAGCTTTATATACATCAGGTACCATAACAATAGTTGGACCTAAGTCAAAAGTAAAACCATCTTTTTTAAGTTGGTTCATTCTTCCTCCAACTTTTCCATTCTTCTCAAATATTGTCACATGATGTCCTTGTGAAGCTAATCGTGCTGCTGACGCCAATCCAGTGATTCCTGCGCCTATAACGGCAATATCCATAAACTTCCCACCTATTCTTTTACTTTATATTCTTTCTTTAATTCACGATAAATATGATTCTTTTTCCATTTGGAAACGTAAACACGCTGACTAAATGTGTAATTCGCTTTCCTTGTCTCATCAAGAATGCTTTTATATACGCGAGCTGCTAATTCTATAATAAAACGTGCTTCTTTGTCATACACATCTAGATGATTAAGTACCGCTTCATAGTCATTCTCCGCAATCGTTGCATAATATTCCCACAATTTTTTATATTTTTCAGAAGGGCCACTATTCATTTCATCATCCATTAATACGCCACATTGTTCTAATCGTTCGATACTTAAATAAACACGTCCGTTGTGATAATCTTCACCTACATCTCGAAGTATATTTGTTAGTTGTAAAGCTTCCCCTAGTTGTTTTCCATTTTCATATGTTTCTTTTGTAGGAGAAGTAGATAATACAGGTATAAGTAATACACCAACTGTTCCAGCGACGCCGTAACAATACTCCATTAAGGCATCATCAGTATCAAACATTGTAAAGGATTGATCATTCATAACAGTATCTATTAATTCATATAATGCATAGTAATTCATTGGAAATGTTTGAGCTGTATCTGCAAAAGCAGTCATAATATGTTGATCACTTTCAAACGATTTTTGAATATCTGATTGATGCTCGATACGTTGTACATCCTGTTTAATTTTATATAAATAATCGACATCTTGGTGAATATCAATACTATCGTCAATAATCCGACACACGGAATAAATCGCCCAGATAGCTCGTCGTTGTCGCTCTGGTAATAAGTCAAATGCAAATGAAAAACTTTTAGAATAATCTTTCATTATTTTATGACAGTACTGATAACTTTCTTCTACAAAACTCATGAAGCGTCCCCCTGTTATACTTTACATGTTTAATTAATTTTAAAAGTACGCCCTTTCCATCTTACGTTTTTAGTAAAATGTGTCTGACAATATGAATTTATAAATACAAATACAAACACCACAAATAATAATGGATTCATGATTAAAAATACTATCGAAAAACTCCCTACACGCTTATGCAATCTTATAAATTGAATAAGATATAAGAAGTAAGATAATCCTCCCCATTTTTTTGATACGGTTTTCGTAATAAAACTGAGCAACAATAAGGTGTGACTAAATGTTATTCCCATCATCCATGTCATAATCATCAACATTATCGTACCTTCAGTTCCAGAAGCACCAGTCGCAAAATGTTTTGTCCAACCTTGTATCAGTGATTTAGCCCCTTCCTCATACATTCTAAATCCTACAAAACCTTTACCTTCATAACAGGATACAGGTAGATTATATTTCGAGAAAGCTTGAGCAAGAGCAAATCCTTCAATAATATGACATTCAGCATTTTTATGACCTTGGGTTAAAACGTAATCCTCTTTCTTCATTACTGTAACTGGACCAAATGCTAATGTTTGCTTATGATGAGATAAACTTGAAAATTGATTCATTCCAACAACTGTCATCAAATTAAATAAAGCTGAAAACTGTTCATATGCTTTTTTGACGAGATGATAGGGTTGAATACTTAATAGTCCACGATATGATTGTTTTTCATAAGCTTGTAATATAGATTCTAAAGCATGTGAATCTAATAGCTGTACATCAGCATCTATAAAGATAAAAATATCTGACGTTGCATACTGAACACCTTGATAACAAGCAAACGATTTACCATACCATCGTGCATCGTCACCTTCTACGACATCTATTACTTTAGCACCGTAAGATAATGCTACTACTCTAGTATTATCTTTAGATCCATCATTCATCACAATAATTTCTGGCGAGATAGACTGTTGATTTAAGCTCGTCAATAAGCGTGGTAATCGAATTTCTTCATCTCTAGCCGGAATAATAATACTGATAGATGGATAATTTTTCTTAGTTGTTTTTTTATTATATTGAAGTAGTCGTTGACGATTATACATAAAGTATCCGCTCGCTATTGAAGCACCGAGTAATGGGTATAATAGTTTAGCTAATCGTTTCATCATTGAGTGTCTCCTTAAGGCTGATATTTTAATAATTTCGCCTCTTCTATGGCATTAATTTTATCTGCTACTTGTTGTCCACTCAGTGTTACCATTGGCATACCTCCACCTGGGTTGACAGAACCGCCAACAAAGAATAAATTATCAAAATATTGACTTTGTTTAGGAAATTTAAAACCTTTGTTTTTCTTTTTATCTGCCACTACTCCATAAATGGCACCTCTATTCGATGCGTAATTGCTCTCAATATCATGAGGTGTCCATACATCTTCATAAATAATATGTTCTCTTAAATTGGTTAAACCCATGTGTTCTAGTTTATCTAAAACTCTTTCTCGAAATTCATCATATTGTTCTTTAGTAAACGGTTGATCTTGGATATACGGAATATGCGGTAGTACTTTTAAATTTTCATATCCCTTAGGAGCTTGTGCTTTGTCTGTTTTATTACTATTAACGAGATAAATGGTAGGGTCTTGTGGTAACACTTTCTCATGAAAAACTTCATGATAATTTTGTTTAGAATTATTTGAAAATAAGAAGTTGTGATGAGCCAATTGAGGATAAGATGTATTAACACCTAAATGCATCACATAACCAGAACTAGCGGGTTCAAATGTTTTTTCTAACTTTTCCAACTTTTTATCGGAAAAATGAAGTAGATCTCGATACGTTGGTATGACTTCTCTATTAGAGACAATGTAATCAGCATGAATGTGCTGACCATTATCAAGTCTTACTCCTATGACTTGATTGAAATAGGTATCAATGCTTGTTACGTCAATACCTTTATGAATCTGAACCCCTGCTTCTTCAGCAAGTCGTTCTAAAGCATTGGCTAAATGATGAATACCACCTTTGACATACCATAATCCTTGTTCATACTGCATATGTACTAACATAGTTAATACAGCAGGTGCATCATATGAAGACGATCCAACATATTTGATAAAATATCCTAACATATCTTGAAGTTCAGGTTTGTTTATATATCGATTAATCGCTTGTTGCATTGTTGAAAAATAATCTACACCTTTTAAAGATTTAAAAGGACCCTGATATTTAAGAATGTCCGTTACCGTATCTAAACCTAAAGCGAAGTATCCATCTTCAGTAAATCGATGTATTTTTTCTGCATAATTTAGAAAATGAGATAATTTCTGAATATCATAGTCTGTTAAATGGCTATTCTTATTTTCCGTCTGTTCTAAATCTTCATATAAGTCAATCACTTTACCATTTGTAAAAAAACTACGCCATTGAAGTGGTAAGCGTTCAATTGTCACATAATCTGCCATTTCTTTATTACTATGGTAAAATAAATTTTCAAAAATATGAGGCATAGTTAGGATAGAAGGGCCTAAATCGAAACCAAATCCTTCGGTTTCTAATCGATTCACTTTACCACCTATATGTGTATTTTTTTCAAATAAATCTACGTGATAACCACTTTGCGCTAAACGTATAGCAGCTGATATACCTCCTAATCCACCGCCAATAACGACAATTGTTTTATTCGCCATCATCGATACCTCTCTTGTACTTTAATTGGTAATATCTTTCTAATCTTGGTCGATTATAACGTTGTGTCAATATAATCGGTACATTTGCTAATAAAGCATATAGTATGTTTATTGTTTTAATACATTTAGGTGCTTTTACAAAGACAATAACTGGCAATATAGAAAGCCAATGTACTAATTCAGCTCGTCTCATTTCGATAATCATTTTATAAACACTTTCTTGAGTTAGTGGTTTCAAAACATGCTTATTATAAACATTTTTATTTAGGCATTCTCCTTCTGGAATATACCCTTTCCATCTATTAATAAGAAAAAGACGATTCCATAACTGCCCACCTTGTTCAAATGGAAATGTTTTAAACCAATGATGATATGTATCAAAAAAAGAACTAGGCACTTTTGTAAATAAGTGAGATAGCGACATTTGAGTAACCGACCAATATACACTATGATATAATCCTAATTTCACTATTTTGTTTATACTCAATTCATATCACCCTCTTTCAATATAGTTATATTAATTATAATTAAAATAATTAATCATTAAAAGAAAGTAGTTTGATATGTACTAAGCAAGAAATTAAAAATATTATATTAAAAAATAAAAAAAGGAGGACGACATTGTCGTCCTCCTTTTTTGATAACTCGATGTCCTATCCAGTTATCTACTTAAATCTTACCACCAACCGTGACCTTGGCGGAAAGCAATTGCTGCATCCCATGAACCATAACGTGATTTAGCATAGTTAACCATACCTTGAGTTTGTGTAGCTACTGAACCAGTACCCCATGCTTCTTTAGTTTGACCTAAACCTCTGTAACCAATTGGATTAACAGCATTTGGATTACCACCTGATTCAGGCATTACGATAGCATTCCAAGCAGCTTCAGTACCACCGTTAGCTAAGAATTGAGCTTTAACTGATCCACCAGTTGAAGCAGTTGAGTATGAAGTAGTTTTTGGTGCTGAGTATGAAGTTGTACGAGCACTGTAGTTACTGTAGCTAGACGTTTTTTGTACTGGAGCTGAAACAGCTTTTACATTTGAAGTACTAGCTTGGTTATTTGCACTTACTGATTGAGTTGAAGCTTGATTATAAGAATCAGTGTAGTCAGTAGTTGATTGAGCTGTGTCAGCACCACCAGTGTAAGTGTAGTTCCAAGACCAAGTGTTACCATTTGAAGTGAAAGTATATTTGAAACCATCTTG
The DNA here is from genome assembly GCF_004365845.1 of Staphylococcus sp. AtDRG32. Taxonomy (NCBI): domain Bacteria; kingdom Bacillati; phylum Bacillota; class Bacilli; order Caryophanales; family Staphylococcaceae; genus Staphylococcus; species Staphylococcus sp. AtDRG32. The sequence continues at coordinate 177,923 of NZ_SODE01000002.1, read as the reverse complement.
TACGAATGAAATGTTATATGCTCCAGCTTGTACTGGGTGAGCATTTAATTCAGATGGGTTATTTTGAGCTAAGTCAGCTAAATGAGAATAGTTAGTTGTTTGTTCAGATGCATGTGCACTGTGATCGTTTGTTAAAGCATATCCTGTTAAACCTAAAGTTACTGCTAATGACGAAGCGATTACTGTCTTTTTCATAATAAATAATTCCTCCAAAATTGAAATATATATTTTCGTTATGTTTCATTCTTTATTTAAGATTAATTTCTGTTTTGATTTATTGTTTAACTTTTGACAATAGCTACTATAACACAAAATTTGTAGAATAGTATTACGCTTATTTTACAAAAAATTACAATTAACCTATCATTTTGTAATATTGAAATATATTAAATACTTCTTGTAATATATAAAATCTATCAATATGGAGTTTATTTTTATTATAAATTAACGTTTTACAATACTTTCTTACAAAATTTACAATACTTTAACGCCATTAGTCATATTACAAATTAATATTTTGTTACATTACTGTAATATTTTTAAAATGTAATTGGTTATTTAAATTCTTTACTTTTGATAAAAAACAAGAGCTTGTGCGTAATAAGTTTCCTTATTTACTTTTAATAATCTTTTACTCCCCAAAGTACCTTTTCACAATTACGAATAATATATTTTAGTATTTCAATACGAGAGGTTTTTTTATGATCAGCAGGGACAACAAGCCATGGTGCATAGGATGTATTTGTTTTCTCAACCATATCATGACTTGATTCCACGTATAAATCCCATTTTTCTCTATTTCGCCAGTCTTCATCTGTAATTTTCCATTGTTTATTAACATTTTCTTGACGATCTTTAAAACGTTTTAATTGTTCTTCTTTATCTAATGTAAGGAAGAATTTTAAAATAATCGCTCCTTCATCTGTCCACATTTTCTCAAATGCATTAATTTCATCATATGCACGTTGCCATTCATCGATAGTAGCAAATCCTTCGACACGCTCTACTAATACACGACCATACCAACTTCTATCGAATAATTCGATGTGCCCTGTTCTTGGCATTTCTTTCGCAAATCGCCATAAATAATGATGTTTTAATTCAACATCTGTAGGAGCACTAATGCCATTCACTCGATAACCCGTTGGATCTAATTTTTCTCTAATTCGTTTAATATTTCCACCTTTACCAGCTGCATCCATACCTTCAAATACTAAAATAAGTGGAATCTTTCTATCATATAAAGCGAATTGAATTTCTCTCATACGATTTTGCAATTCCTCAATGAGCTGTTTATATTCATCTTTTTTTACTTTATCCACCTTTCTATCAAAAAGGTGTGTTTTAAAATTAGAATGAAATTTACCGTCTCGCTGTTCTTCTTTTTGCTCATGCTTCTCAATCGCTGTTTCAAGATGTTTGATAATATGTTCATACATTGTTTGGATTGCTTTTTCTCTTTCGGTATAATCAATGATTTCCCATGCTTTATCATTTTTTATAAATTGACGCATATCTTTAAGGTAAATATCTGTTGGAAGTACATTACTATATTCTTGAACTTTCCAACGCGTCAATGGGTTATCTTTGGTTTGTTGAATATGTTCTTGACGCTTTTCTTCATTAATTTCTATGAAAAACTTAATGATTTCATAGTGATCTTGTTTAAGCATATTTTCAAAAGAAGAAATTTGTTGTTTGAGTACATCATAGTTTTTATATTTGTCGTGTTTAATTTTATTTTCTCTATAATCTAGATAATGAGAATACCAGCTTCTAAAATAAATATTTATATCACCTTTTTTAGGTAAGGTATTCCAATATTTTTGTAAAAATTGATATCTTAAATCATCCTGTTTAGGTGACTGTGTCGCAATAAATTGTGTATACTTCGCATCTAAATTTAATAATAACTCATTAGATAAGCGCGTCTTCCCAGATGCAGGTACACCTTCAAATAATATCATCACTGGAATGCCTAGTTCATGTGTACGTCGTGTTAATTCTGCTGTTTTTAATGCTAAAGCTTCAATTTTTTTCGCCATTAACCCTTCATCCTTTTAATCTTTTTTCTATTTTATTGTAACATTATTGACGTTTATCATTTAAATTTAAAAATGCCTAAGACAATTCATCATGTCCCAGGCTTAATACGTTTATCCCATAAATTTGTAAATATCATTTGTAAATAATTTTAAGACTCTGCGTAAAATAACATCTAGTATAAATGCTGTTACTAAAGGTACAACAAAAAAACCAATAATAATTAGGATGATACTCATAACGGCTGAATCGACATGTAAAAATTTAAATGCACTAATCGGCCCAATCATGCCAATAAATCCAAATCCTGCAGATTCTTTTGTTCCAGCAATACCGATAAGACTACCCACTACACCAGAAATCGCTGCGGTAATCAAAATAGGTAACATAATAATTGGATATTTCACCATATTTGGCATCATCATTTTCACGCCACCAAAGAAAATAGAAATTGGTACTGCAACACGATTTACTTGACTTGTGCCAATAAGTAAAACAGCTTCAGTAGCTGAAATACCAATTGAAGCTGAACCTGCTGCTAAACCTGTAATACCAATGGCAATAGCGATAGCTACTGTTGATAATGGGGAAATAATAATAAAACTAAATACCATTGATATTAACATACACATCAATACAGGTTGTAATTCAGTGAAACTATTAATCATATTACCAATCGCAATATTTATAGTATGTACATATGGTAGGATGAGCACACCAATTGTAGCTGAGAGACCTCCAACAATTGTTGGATAAACAATCAATGCCATACTTCCTACACGTTTTTCAATAAGTAGAATAAATAAAACTGCAATTGCTGCAGTAATCATCGTATTGATGAGGTCACCAATACCTGCAATAATCCAAGCCCCATTCTTAAATTGAGCAGCGCCACTTCCTACATAAGCTGCACTTGATACGACTGCAATCGCAAGAGGAGTCATATTAAATTTAATTGCAATTAACGCACCTACTAATGCTGGTACAGTAAATTGTAATGCTTGAACAACATGTAGTAATGTTGCAAAAATAGGATGGTGATGCATAAGTGCTTTAAAGATTTCACCTAAAATGGCATTCGGTACTAAACCTACCACAATCCCAATAGCCACTCCGGAAAGTACTCTAAAAATAAAATCTCCAACGCTTATTTTTCTAAGTTCTGTTGTCATTCTTATACCTCCTATAATATTTTGTTGTTGTATTAAGTAATGATAAAAAATACTATAACACATTTTCTAAATTTTCAGAATATTTATTTTATCATTTTCTTAAATTTTTCTGGTTTTATGGATATTTTAAGAATTTTGACCAACAATATATATGTAATTTAAAAAGAAAAAACGAGTTTCTTCTATTATAATAGTTTAAAATAGAAAGAGTAATCATACTCTTTGACAACCTTCTTTGTTCGTTTAATAATTTAAAGTAATCATATTTTAAAATGAAAGGGGTGTCTTTGTGCCAAGCAATAAAGTTGATCCAAGAGTCATACGTACAAAACAATTACTCGTAGAAGCATTTCTAAATGTGTCACAAGAAAAAGAAATGACCCAAATTACAGTAAAAAATATTACTGACCGTGCTACTGTTAATCGGGCTACATTTTACGCACACTTTAATGATAAATATGAAATATTAGATTATTCATTATCAATGACTATTCTTAAAGATATTAAAGAAACGTTGTCTATTTCAGAAACGCTCAATGGTCAGATTATCTCTAAATTATTTGTCTCGATAGCATATTATTTGGAAAATGTACAAAATGCTTGCAAACTCAATCGTGAGACATTTTGTAACCATGCTCATAAATGCATTAACAACGAGTTGGAAGCTATGTTTACCCTTATGTTACAACATAAATATCCCGAACACGATTCTAGTATTATTGAAAATAGCGCAAGTTTTTTAGCCGCTGGTTTATGCGGGTTGGCAAGACATTGGTTAGATACAAGCGAACTAAGTGCTGAGCAATTTATTGATCAAAACTTACCGTTTTTACTTCACCATATTACAAATCTATAATTCTATAAACAACACTTACAGTCTTAATGATTGTAAGTGTTATTTTATAGAAAAGCATGCGACTTGCATAAAATGATTATTTACGTTATATTATAAACAACACTTGTTGTTTAGATGATGAGTGTTGTTTAGATAAAATTTAGTTAGGAGGGGTGATATGTCCAAGATAGAAAATCATGAGAGTTTTAAACGTACCTTTAAAAATCATAAATTAACATTAGGTCTATCCATACCATTTGATAGTAAAAATAAAGAGCATATTGATTTTAATGAACAAGTGAAGTTTGCACAACAAGCTGAACGATTAGGATTTACAAGTTTATTCGTGAGAGATAATCCACTTTATAGTCCTCATTTAGGACCCGTAACTGAAAATTATGACCCATTTGTTTTCCTAACGTATTTAAGTGCGTTTACCTCAAAAATTGCACTTGGGACCAGCAGTATTGTGGCAACACTACGTCATCCTATCCATTTAGCTAAATCAGCAGCCTCGCTTGATCTTATTTCCAATCAACGTTTATTACTCGGTATGGCTACCGGTGATCGCGCTTTTGAATTCCCTGCATTTAAAGTAGATGAAAGTGCATTAACAGAACGTTATCAAACAACCGTTCAATCATTAAGAGCGCTTTGGCAATCACATTCACCCCAAATTTCAAATTCGATTTTTGAATTATATGAAGATTCTGGGTTACAAGTATTGCCTAAACATAGTACGATTCCGATGTTTGGTACAGGCTACTCAAGACAGTCCATCTCCTGGTTACAACAGCATATGGATGGTTGGCTATTTTACGCCCAACCTTTTCAAGATCAAAAGAAATTAGTTGAAACTTGGCATAGTGGGACTGACCGATTCAAACCGTTTATGAATATCCTAATGATTGATTTATCCCAAAATCCAAATGAAACCGTAAAACCGATCAAAGGTGGTTTCCGTACTGGACGTAAAAATTTACTACAAATATTAAAAGCTTATGAATCCATTAATACAAATCATATTATCTTAAGATTTACAAATGATGATCGTGATATCGAAGCACTTATAGAAGAAGTTGGAACATATATTACACCCCATTTTCCAGCTCATACCATTTAGGAGGAAGAAATAATGAGAGAATTATTAGAAAGAATTAATCAATTAGCAAATAAAGAAAAAGTGGAAAGCTTGAGTGTTGAAGAAAAACAAGAACAACATCAATTAAGACAAGAATATTTAGGTATGATAAGAGGTCAAGTACTTCATACGTTCTCAACTATGAAAGTTGTCGATCCACTTGGTCAAGACGTGACACCAGATAAAGTGTATGCCTTAAGAGAAGAATACGGCAACATTCAAGAAAACTAAAATTTTATTATCAAGACTTAGACTGCCTTCAAAGTTCTGACTTTGAGGGCAGATTTTTTATGTCCATATTTTGAGTAAAGTTCTTAATTGAAACACAGTTCATTTTGTTGAAACCCTTTCCTAGGGAAACTATAAAGTAGTTCTTTGATTTTAATAATTAAAACTACTTAATGAAGTGATTGCTCACTTATGTTCGTTTATGCGACTGATTCTATATGCCACTCAACAAATATATTTCATAGTCTATCGTAGAATAGTTCAAGCCACAAATGTTTATTTATAAGATATATTCAGGTATAGAATCAAACATCATAACTTATCACGATAATAATTATGATATTATATAAAATAAATATATAATAATATATAAAACAACTAAGAAGGTGCATCTATGAATAAAGTATCAAGTAAACACCATTGGGAAAATGTATGGAAGTTTTCTAACAACAAAGAATCATATAATTTCCCACCATCAAGAATTGAAAGAGCAAAAGATAAATTAAAAACATTTATTTATAATGAATATTATTTTAGTCCATGCGATAAAGTATTAGGAGCTGGATGCAGGGATAGGGCCATCCTATTCAAACTTATTAAGAAATATAAAATTGAAGGACATGGTATTGATATTTCTGAAAATGCAAAAAGTATTGCAACTGAGTATATGATTAAAACTGGAATCAAATTTAAGTATGTTATTGGAGATGTTCAAAATTTACCTTACCCTCAAAATACATTTGATACAGTTATTCCATTAGGTGTTATAGAACATTTTCTAAACCCTGATAAAGTCATGAATGAAATGTATAGAGTATTGAAAACTAATGGACACCTTATATTAATGACACCAAATAAATATTCGTTTGGTATTTTAGATAAGAAAATAAAAATTTTATTAAAAGTTTGGAAATTTGGTTATCAAACGGAATATAGCGTAAATGATTTAGAAAAGATAGCTAATAAATATGGTTTTAAAGTAGTCTCACGAAATACTGAACTACGAAAAACTTTTAAGAACGACTCAATCAGTTTTAAACTGATTTCATCAATTGATCAAATATTAAATGTTTTTAATAAAAATTTTGGATTCTACAGTTATATCTACCTCATAAACGAGGTAGATAAAAATGATTATAAATCATATCAAACTTCAATTTAATGAGACAGTTACAAAATATGATTCTGTTTTAATTGTTTTAACCTATCAAGGACATCTTGTTTTTGTTAAAAATAAAAAAAGAGCATGGGAATTAACAGGAGGTAAGGTAAACCATAATGAAACGATGAATGAGACAGCTATCAGAGAGGCTTATGAAGAGTCTGGCGCTGTCATCAATGAAAGTGATATAGACTATTTAGGTTACTATATACTACCAAATGGCCATACCACTACAATTACAAAAGCTGAAGTAAGCTATTTTAAAGATATACCGAAATATTCAGAAACTACTGAAAGAATACTTACGAAAGAACCATTAGACAAAAATTTATTATCATTTCAAGATGGGTTATATGAAGAAATTTTTAAATATTTAGGGGCATACCATGAATAAAGTTAAAAAAGGGTATTTATTTAGTATTATTTCCGTAGCAATCATGTCTTTAACCCCAATATTAAACAAATTTTCACTCACTGATTTATCACCTATTCAAGCAAGTTTTTTTAATGCTTTGTTTTCAACTTTAATATTATTAATAACTGTATTACTCGATAAAAGTAAAATAAAAATCTATCATAACAAATTTATATGGCTCTTAGGTATTACTAATACAATAGGTATTTTACTCCAATATGTAAGTTTAAGTTTGTTAGATCCAGTTAGTGTTGGATTATTAGGAAGATTTTATATTATATTTGCGTTGTTTCTTTCAGTGCTCTTTCTAAATGAAACGTTGTGCAAAAACGATACCCTTCCTATAATTTTTGCTGTTATAGGTTCATTCTTGATTACTCATTTTTCAGGTGATTTTAACAGTATATTAGGTGTGATTGCCACCCTATCTTATACATTCTTTTTTGCGCTAACGAATATGTTAGCTAAAAAGACCGTCAAAGACATTGATTCTAAAACCATCTTACTATACAATCAGGCGACTTCTACTTTGTTGCTAGGTATCATATTAATTGTGACTAATCATTTACATACCATACATATAAGCATAGGCTTGTTCTCTATTTTACTTTCTGCTTTGTGTAGTGGCGTAATAGGACTTTTATTATTTTATGAAGGTTTGAAATACATTTCGTTTCGTGAAGCGAATATTATAAGAACCCTCAATCCTATATTTGTGTTTATATTTTCTTTCCCGTTTTTCCCTTTACCATTAACACCTAAATTCATAACCGGCGCGATTTTAATCATTATTTCTATCATTTATATGAATCTATATAAAGATAAAAAAACGTCTTCATGATAACTTTTTCATTAAAAATGCGCCCCACCATTAGATCTCATTCTAACTTTGGGGCGTATATTAATTGGCGTATTTTATAAAATTAATTGAACTAACAAACTAAGAAATTATATTTATGTCCATCTGGATCAGCAAATGTTGCACCATAATATCCTTGAGAAGTCTTAGGTTCATCAATCACCTTACCACCTAATGCTTCCACTTTATGCATTAATTCATCCACTTCATTATTAGTTTTAACACCTAATGATATGATGACTTCATTAAAGACGAAATAAAAAACTTCGGATTAAGAAGACTTAACCCGAAGTTTTCTATTAGGCTAATATTTGATCCATTGAGCGATTCACACTACTTGCATACATACCACCAAATTTAACTAAATGCACCATGAATAAATATAATCTATAAAACTCTAAACGTTTTTCTGCTCCTTTTCCTAAAGGATAATGTTTTTCATATTCATTATAAAATTCTTGTGTAAATCCACCGAAGACAGTAGTGATACCTAGGTCAAATTCTCTATCTCCATATAACGGTGCTGGATCAAATAAGGCAGGACGTCCATCTTTTAAAAACATATAATTACCACCCCATAAATCACCGTGTAAAAGAGACGGTTTACTGTTATGATTTTCTAATTCATTAATCATAACAGAACGTACTTGTTCGTATACTTTATTATCTTCTTCGTTCCATAAATTTTTACGTAATAGTTCATCTCTTAAATGATCCATACGACGTTCTACGAAAATTTCACTCCAAGACTCTGACCATGTATTATCAAATGAGACATCAGCCCCTTCATAAGGTAACTCGAATCCAAACTTACCTTCTGACTGTTGATGACTATGCATTTTGGCTACAAGTTGTCCTAATTCTTTTTGACTGCCTTTACTGCCTTCTTCTAAATAACTGAGTAATAGATACGCATCGCCATTAATTTCACCATTTTCAATCACTCTTGGTGCTGTAATATCTGCTTTTTCAAATGCCTCTAGTCCAGCTATTTCGGCAGCGTAGAAAGAGGATTTACGATTTCTTTGAACTAATAAAAAATATATATCATCGTTTGTTGTAATTTTAAATGCTTCATTTACATCTCCACCGCTTACTGGTGAAATATCTTGAATACCTTCTAAAGGTAATTGATTTTTCCATTCTGATTTCATTAATTATCCTCCTTAGTCCAATTCTTTATCTACTATTCTATTACCTAAATGGATGTGCTTTAACCTTTGTCATTCCAAAATGATATAAAGTTAGGCAATTTTTCAAACACTTTCAAATTAGACTATTCATTTTTAAACGAACGTGCTAGTCTATTAAAGGAATGTTTTTTCAATGATATTAAATGAGGATCGTAAGCCTCAAATACAATGAAATGGAGCATTATTATGTACAAATTAATTAAACCTCTTTTATTCAAAATCGAACCTGAAAAGGCACATGGATTAACAGTAGATGCCTTAAAATTCACTCAGAAAAACGCTTTTTTACTACCTTTTGTAAATAAATTATTTACATATGAACACCCCTCTCTTTCACAAAACATTAAAGGAATAACATTTAAAAATCCAGTTGGTTTAGCTGCTGGTTTTGATAAATCATGTGAAGTGCCTAAAGCACTTGAAAATGCTGGTTTCGGTGCTCTTGAACTTGGTGGCATTACACCTAAACCACAAGATGGCAATCCTAAACCGCGTATGTATCGCTTACTTGAAGATGATGCCTTAATCAATCGTATGGGCTTTAATAATATAGGTATGAATAAAGCTTTATGGAATTTAAGACGTCATGCTTACACGATTGCTGTAGGTTTAAATGTGGGCGTTAATAAAACGACACCTTACGAAGAGCGTTATCAAGATTATATTAAAGTCATCGATGCATTTAAAGCAGATGTATCATTTTTCACTGTGAATATTAGCTCACCTAATACTGAAAACTTACAAAGTTTCCATGATAAAGATGAATTTTCAATGTTATGTCATGCTTTAACAGATTATAAAGCACAACACGAAGTGAATGTCCCAATCTTTTTAAAGCTAACTTCAGATTTAGAACTTGAAGGTTTTAAAACTATTTTACCTCAAATTACAGAAACCTTTGATGGTATGATTTTAGCCAATACCACACGTCAACGTGGTGGATTATCTTCTCCAAATAAAGTAGAAGACGGAGGTTTAAGTGGTCGACCTTTATTTAAACGTAATTTAGAACTTGTAAAATGGGCTTATCAACAAACGAATGGCGAATTTTTAATCATTGGTACAGGTGGTATTTTTAGTGCACAAGATACTATTCAAATGATGCGAAATGGTGCGTCACTTGTACAAATCTACTCATCCCTCGTGATAGAAGGCCCTGGTTTAACTAAAAAAATTAATCGAGATATTGCTAAATATTTAAAAGCAAATCATTATAGTAATATCAGTGAGATTATTGGACTAGATGCTAGACGTTAAAACATTTCACTAAACGATATGTAGTGCGCTATACTAATATTACTCGTAGCACGTACTATTGGAGGGTATGTTGATGACTATAGAAACTAAACAAAAAGATTCACAAACTAAAGATAAGCATAACATTGAAGACACCAAATCTTCTCAAGAATACGATAATAATATCGGTTACAATGGTGAAAAGAAAACAGCTTTGGATCTTGAAATTGAACGTGAACTATTAGAAATGATGGAAAATAAAGATCCTGAACCTGAAAAAGAGAAGAAAGGTATAAAAATTGCTGGACTACTATCTGCCCTTGTTATTGCTATTTTAGCTATTGTGCGTTTTATCCATCGTACGTTATAACTAAAAGCGAAGGAGTAAGAAAGAATGTTTAACTCATTCTCTCTTACTCCTTTTTAAAATTGTTCTAAAAATGCTTTAGCTTCTCGATTAATTTTTTTAAAATCAATACCTTGTTCCATCGCTGCAAATACACATCCGCAATAACATTGTCTAAATATATTATAATCATTACACATTTCTATAGATCGTTCATAACCTTTATTTTTCTTAAAATCACTAGGTAAATAATATGTATTGTATAATCGTTGAACTTCCATGCCGAGTTCGTTAATTAATTGAGCATTCTTTTTAGGAGATAATGTTAATGCACTACCGAAATAATCATATCCATACTTCACTGCTGCTTCTGCGACAAGCTCTAAACGCATCTCAAAACACGCTGTACAACGTTTTCCACCTTCAGGTTCATCAGTAAGACCACGCGATTTCGCCATCTTCATAAATTCATATGGCTGATAATCAGCTTCAATATATTTTACCGAATGTCCAGTCTTCTCATTAAAATCTTTTACAAATTGTGCTTGGACTTTGGCACGTCTTAAGTATTCATTTTTAGGATGAATATTAGGATTAGCGAAATAAATAGTAATATCTGCATACTGAGATAGATATTCTAATGTATATGTGCTACAAGGTGCACAACAGCTATGTAATAAAATTTTAGGGCGAACGCCTTCACGCTCCCATTGACTAATCAGTTTTTTCAATACCCTATCATAATTGATTTTTTGATTTTTCATCTTCTTAATCATAGGTTCAGCATTTAACATTTCTCAATTCTCCTTATAAAATTATTATATATTATTGTTAGTTTGGGACTTATACAATAAGGATATATCAGCTACTATCGATTCACTATATCTTGAACTTTTTTAGTAGCATATTCTTCTATTTCTTTGAAAATTTTTATTGCTATCTGTATTTTTTATATTATTTCTTAAAGATGGTGATTGCTTAAATTCATTAATGACACACGTACCATATTGAGTACATACATTTTGAACTGGAACGAATTTACTTCCACAATGCTTACAATAAGCCACTAAAACGACTTCCAAATAATCTACGTAGTACTCCAAAATCATCGAATTGACTAATTAACAGAATTTGAAGTAGAGTGATTTATACTTTTGTTTACATGACTATCCAAGTTTAATGATTCTGATGTTGCTGTTGTAGATAGTGTAATCTGATCTAATTTTGTCCCACATTCTCCACAAAATAAATCTCCTTGTTGATATAACTGACCACAATTTGGACATTGCATCCTATATACCTTCATAAACATAAAATTCGAAATTATTATACCATTAAATTGAATTGCTTAAAATATTATTTTATCAAAATAAAAAAAGTTCGAATCTTAAAAGATTCGAACTCTAATGATAATATATTATTCAGCTTCTCTGATTTCTGCATCGATATCTGCATAATCAATTTCAGTATTAGTGAACGTTTTATTATCGATTGGGAAGTGTTGTTCAAATGTTTCAAAGTTTTGAATTTCAACTTTTACATCATCTACTTCAAAATCTAAAATGTGTCCACCGAAATTACGATCATCGTTGGCGAAATGAATATGGAAACCACCAGAACCAATGCCATGGAATAATTCAGGTGTAAAGAAGCCAATCACTGTACCGTTAACATCTTCCTGAGTTTCTTCAGGTTGTCTACGTGCTGAATCAATTAATCTTGTATATGGTGGTTCTTGTTTTGGCATCATACGAACATGCATTTTTTTAAATTTACCAGTGATTTTTACTGCTGAGAATAAATTATCACTTAACATATGTTCTTTTACTTCATTTAACACTGTTTCAGAATCTTTATTAGAAGTTTCATAAGATTCATCTGCTTCAAATTTAGTAATTGTTGCAAAAGGTGTTAATTCATCACCTTTAAGTTTAACGAATTCTTTTTTTTCATTTGCATGGTACGCTTCTCCATTAATGAAGATAACTTCACCGTCTGAACCTGTAAGTGTTGCTAGTCCTGAATCACCATGTTTTAATAATTCATCGATTGTGGCAGTTCCTTCTAATAAACCTGCCATCAATGTACCTAATGTACCATGTTGATATAATACATGACCCATATTAATATTCACTCCTATTTTTAGAAAATTAATTTAAAGAATCTGGTAACATATTTGTTGATAATTTAATATTATCTTTATAATTTACTGGAATATCAATTAAAACAGGTCCTTCTGTTTCGTAACCTTCTTTAATTGCAGCTTCAAGTTCTTCTGGGCTTGTTACTCGGATACCTTTCGCACCAAATGACTCTGCATATTTAACATAATCTACTGGACCAAATGCTACGCCAGCTGCACGTTTATATTTCATTTCTTCTTGGAATTCAACCATGTTGTATTTACCATCATTCCAAATTAATTGAATGATATTTAATTTTTTACGTACAGCAGTTTCTAAATCTTGACCTGAGAATAAGAAACCACCATCACCAGCAACTGACACAACTTGTGTGTTTGGACGTACTAATGCAGCTGCTATAGCCCATGGTAACGCAACACCTAAAGTTTGCATACCGTTACTGAATAATAAGTGTCTTGGATTGTAACTTCTAAATTTACGAGCCATCCAAATATAATGACTACCTACGTCTACTGTAACAGTTGTATCATCAGTTAACGTTTTTTGCATTGTATTAATAATTTCTACTGGATGTAAAATACCATCTTCATGTTCATATTTAATACCAGTAGCTTCGATAATATTTGCTCTTAATTCTTCTAAGTCATCTAAATGTTTTTGATCAATAATTGGTTCAGATACTTTTTCTGACATCATTTGAATTGTACCTGCAATATTACCTACTATTTCTTTTTTAGGACGTAAGTAATTTGTAATTTCAGCATGCACTTCGTCAATTGAGATAATTTCAGTATCTAATTCTTTATTCCAGTTACTTGCTTCGTATTCAATTGGATCATAACCGATTGCAACTACTAAGTCAGCTTTTCTTAGTAATTCGTCACCCACTTGGTTACGGAATAAACCAACACGACCAAAGAAATGATCTTCTAATTCACGACTAATCACACCAGCACCTTGGAAAGTTTCTACAACAGGTAAGCTTGTTTTTTCAACAAATTTACGAATTGCTTCTGTTTCTTTTTCACTAGAACTTCTCATACCTGCAAGTAATACAGGGAATTTAGCATCCTTAATCGCTTGAAGCACTTCATTCACTTCTTCATCTGCTGGTACCCCTAAATGAGGTTTTTCTGGTAAGTCGATTGCTTTATTTTGCACTTGAGATGAAATAACGTCTTGTGGAATACTAATGAAACTTGCACCATTTTTACCAGAAGTTGCAGTGCGGATTGCATTTGTCATAACTTCAGATAATGATTCAGGATCTTGAACCTCTGCACTATATTTAGTTGATGATTTTAGTAACGCAGCGTTATCTATAGCTTGGTGAGTAAGACGTAATAAATCATTTCGTTTAACTTGACCACCGATTGCTAATACAGGGTCACCTTCTGAAGTAGCTGTTAATAATCCAGTTGTTAAGTTACTTACCCCTGGACCACTTGTTACTAATGCAACACCAGGTTTGCCTGTTAAACGTCCAATGCCTTGTGCCATCATTGCAGCATTTTGTTCATGACGTGTAACGATAAGTTCTGGACCATCATCTTCTAATGCATTGAATAAATAGTCGATTTTTGCACCTGGAATACCAAATACATAATCCACATTATTATTTTTTAAAGTATCAATGACCATATCTGCGGCAGAATAGTTTTCTTTAGTCATTTTATATTCATATCCTTTCAAGTTTACATTTGTAATTTAAAGTTTTTATTTCAAAATTACTTTTCTATTTTTTTATACCCAATTAAAAAGAAGCCACACACATGTCTATTTTTTTAGGGAAAAAGAGGGAAAGACTTAGTCACATGTTAATTGCGGCTTCTTTATATTTAAATAACTTCAATTTTTAAAGTTGAAGTGTAATCTCAGTTAATTAGACATATTCAAATATGAGATGGGAGTTTTCTATTATATATGTCATGTTTAAGGGAATGATAGTAAGACATACTTATTAGAACATTTGAATACGTTGTAACTTTATTACGTTTCTTATTATAGTACGCATCGATACATTAATAAAATACATATTTTCGATAGTAACCATTCCATATTGGAATAGGTCAATATACTTTAACCATTGTAAAATGACACAATTAAAAAGGTCTAATGACTTGACTTGTCTTCTATAATTATAGTGCCAATATTGATATAATTACTACTTTTTATATTTTTAGAGTAAATATACTCTTTTTTGTTGTTTTTATTTTAGATTTATCTGATATAATCAAATCTATCATTTAAATTTTCTAGGTTTGTATTCTTGTTTAATCAAAAGTAAGAAAACTTGAAATTTTCAGAAATTTTAGACAAAATACTATTCTTTTATGCTATGATAATAAATGTTATATAGCTAACAAGCTAATTAATTAAATTTTAAACTTATTAGTGGAGGTTCATAATTATGGCCAGTTTTTTCAAAAATTTTACTAGAAAAGAAGATCCCACTATCTATCAAAGTAAAGATGGACATTTAAAACGTACTTTACGTGTTAAAGATTTTCTTGCATTAGGTGTAGGTACTATTGTATCAACATCTATTTTCACATTACCTGGTGTAGTAGCAGCAGAGCATGCTGGTCCAGCCGTAGCTTTATCTTTCTTATTAGCTGCAATTGTTGCGGGTTTAGTTGCATTTTCATATGCTGAAATGGCTGCAGCCATGCCTTTTGCTGGTTCTGCATATTCTTGGATTAACGTTTTATTTGGTGAATTCTTTGGATGGGTAGCTGGTTGGGCATTACTTGCCGAATACTTTATTGCCGTTGCCTTTGTAGCTTCTGGTTTTTCAGCCAATTTAAGAGGACTTGTGTCTCCTTTAGGTATTACGTTACCTAAGTCTTTATCTAACCCTTTTGGTGCAAACGGAGGAATTATAGACTTAGTTGCAGCAATTGTTATTATTTTAACTGCATTATTATTATCTCGTGGTATGAGTGAAGCTGCTCGTATCGAAAATATTCTTGTTATTTTAAAAGTTCTAGCGATTGTTTTATTCGTTATTGTTGGATTAACAGCAATTCAAGCAAGTAACTATGTTCCATTTATTCCTGAGCATAAAGTCACTGCAACTGGTGATTTTGGTGGATGGCAAGGTATTTATGCAGGTGTATCAATGATTTTCTTGGCATACATAGGATTTGATTCAATTGCTGCCAACTCAGCTGAAGCTATTAATCCGCAAAAAACGATGCCACGTGGTATTTTAGGTTCATTAATCATTGCGATTGTTTTATTCGTAGCTGTAGCTTTAGTATTAGTTGGTATGTTCCATTATTCAAAATATGCTGGGAATGCTGAACCTGTTGGTTGGGCACTTCGTCAAAGTGGACATGGTGTAGTAGCAGCAGTAGTTCAATCTATTTCAGTCATCGGTATGTTTACAGCATTAATCGGTATGATGTTAGCTGGTTCACGTTTACTTTATTCATTTGGTCGTGACGGATTATTACCTTCTTGGTTAGCCAAATTAAATGATAAACATTTACCTAATAGAGCGCTTGTTATTCTCACTATTATCGGTGTTTTAATTGGTTCAATGTTCCCATTTGCTTTCTTAGCTCAATTAATTTCAGCAGGTACATTAATCGCATTTATGTTTGTATCTATTGCAATGTATAGTTTAAGAAAACGTGAAGGCAAAGATTTACCAGTTCCAGCATTTAAAGTACCGTTCTTCCCTGTATTACCTGTCATTACCTTTTTATTAGTCTTGCTTGTATTCTGGGGATTAAGTTTTGAAGCTAAACTTTATACATTAATCTGGTTCTTAGTTGGTATTGTGATTTATGTATTCTATGGTATTAAACATTCTAAAAAGAATGATGAAGATGATTATGTCGTACCAAAAGATTAAAATAATGAACTCACCTATATTTCTCATACCCCCTTTAGAAACATTCATTTGTTTTTTAAGGGAAGTATACTGAAAAAGAGCAAGAAAAGACATTCACTTAACGTCTTTTCTTGCTCTTTTAATATATTTTACCAACCTTGTCCTTCTATACTATATTCATTTAAATCGCCATCTTGTAGTGCTTGAAGCGCTTCTTCAATAACATCTAACGCTTTATCTAACTGTTCATAAGTAATCACGAGTGGCGGTTGAAAACGTAAGACGTTCCCAGCAACTGCAATAATCACTACACCATGTTCAAAACAGTAATTACAAATTTTCAATGCTTCTTCAGCAGCTCTTTCTTTTGACTGTTTGTCTTTAACAATATCAATTCCAATAGATAACCCAATACCGCGCACATCTCCGACGTAATAGTATTGATCTACCCATTGATTCATACGTTGACGCACGTAGTTTCCTTTTTTAGAACTAACTGTTAGTAAGTCGTCATTTTCTATCATTTCAATCGTAGCAAGAGCCGCTTCACAACTTACTGGATTTGCTCCTGTCGTAAATAGATGTGCTGGTGCTTCAAGACTTTCAATAATTTCTTTTCGACCCACAATCGCTGACATTGGTAATCCACCTGCTAATGATTTACCAAATGTAATGAGATCTGGTGTAAAGTTAAAGTGGTCCACAGAGCTCCAAGAACCTGTACGACCTAATCCTTGTTGGATATCATCAACAGCAATTAAAATACCGTATTCTCGACATAACGCTTCAAGTGCTTCAAAATAGCCTTCTACTGGTTCTAATAATCCACCATCTCCTTGAATCGTTTCTAACACAATACAAGCTACTTCCTCAGCTGGAACATATTTAGCAAACATCTCTTTCAATGGCGCTAAATACTCTTCAACAGTGTTTGATTTAGATTGTTCAAACATCCCTCTGTATTTATCTGGAAATGGAATATGATAAAAACCATTTAATAAAGGGCCATAATGTTTACGCATATTTAAACTGATAGCCGACATTGATAACGCTCCAAATGTAGAGCCATGATAAGCATTTGTAAAGCTGATAATATAGGGTCGTCCTGTATAAGCACGTGCAAATTTGATAATACCATCATTCGCATCCGAACCACTCAAACCAAATGTGACACGTTTTTCATAATCACCTGGCGCAATATCGCATAACTTTTTAGACAGTTTCACTAAAGGCTCGTGATACATATATGCGGGGGTATAATGAATAAATTTATCTACTTGCTTTTTAATCGCCTCTGTTACCTGTTTTGGTGCATGACCCACATTTTGTGAGCTTGCACTAGCTAACAAATCGATGTATTCTTTTCCATCTATATCTACTAAAGTTGCTCCATATCCATGATCAATCACTAATGGATAATATTTTATACGTCCTGAAGTAGCAAAATACTTACTATCTTCTTTTATCATGTCCTCTGCTTTACTCAAGGTGACTCATCCTCTCCCAAAGTATGAATAACTTATATCTAACTTTCTTTATTGACTTCAATTCTTGTGATAATAATCAATATCTTACTAATAATTGTCAGATTTGTAAATATTTTCAGAAAAATTAAAATATATTTTTCTATCTTTTAAACAATGATAAATATAAATCACAAAAGGTCTCTAATAGAGACCTTTTGTGATTTATTTGTTTTCGTATGGAATAACATCATCGCCATATTCTTTTTTAATATACGCTTTGATTTCTTTAGATTGCATAACTTTTAATAATGTTTGGAATTTTTCATCATTTTTATGACCTTCTTGAACGGCAATCGTATTCGCAAATGGTGATGATTTACCTTCCATAACAATAGCATCTTTAGACGGTTTTAAACCATTATCAAGCGCATAGTTTGAATTTATAATGACTGCAGCTCCTTCACCATTCTTATATGTTTTTGGTAAAAACTCTGCACCTTGTTGATGGTTAAATTTCAAGTGTTTTTTATTTTCAGCAATATCCTCAAATTTTGCATTTTCAATTTTAACGCCTTTTTTTAATTTAATTAATCCTTCATTAACAAAGAACGATAAAAAACGTCCTTCTTCTGCAGGATTATTAGAAACGTAAATCGTCGATCCATCTGGAATGTCTTTTAAATTTTTATATTTTTTACTATATACACCCATAGGCGTCGTAAACACTTTACCTAATTCTTCAATTTTATAACCATGACTTTTCTTTTCAGCATTCAAATATGGGACATGTTGGAAGAAGTTCGCATCAACATCGCCTTTATCTAATAATTTATTAGGCACCTTATAATCATTAACTTCTTTGACTTCTAAATCATATCCTTTTTTCTTCATTTCTTCCTTAGCTTTTTTTAACACATCACCATGAGGTGCTGGCGACGCTGCTACGGTAATTTTTTTATTATCTTCTTTCTGATTTCCACAAGCTGCTAGCGTTATCGTTACTAACAAAATACTGATCATACCTATTAATTTTTTCATATGTATTGACACCTTTTTATAAATTTTCAATTCTCATTTCCTCTTACTAGATATGTAAAGACATAAAAAAATACTTTCAACTATTAAGAGAAAGCATCGACACACTTTCTCTCATCTTCTAAAGTATGATTAACTTTATGTGAATTAGCACCATGTCATACAATGACGGTTGCTGGGTTTCGTAGGGCACATCCCTCCACCACTCTTGATAAGAGTTAATAGATTATTGAATTATTAATAACTTATCATTGATTTAAACTTTGGTCAACATGTTTTTTCAATATTCTAAAAATTTAAAAAGTGTTAAATCGAATATTTCAGGGAATATTCTTATAGTATGTATATAAGAAGGAAGGAAAATTATGATCCGTTATTTTTATCATTGTCTTAGTGCTTTAGTTATAAGTATTATCTTATTAATTACAATGACTATCATGGATGGCATAGTTCAATCGACTCATCTTACTTTATTGTTAATTAACATCGATTTCTTAATTGATCCAAGCAAAACGCCGTTATTATTAGAACTAGCCATTCATGTTTTTATAGGATGGTTAATATATTTTATTTTCTTACTTATTTATCACGTCTTTAAACCATTATATAAAATAAGTTATGTCTTATTAATGATTGTTTTTGCCTCTCTTTATCCGTCACTCGTCGTTATGGCAAAGCGTTCATTCTTTCACTTTAGCTGGAATGAATACGGTTTATGGATGATTGCTCATATTATTTTTATGATTTTAATGGCTTGTTCCATTCCATATTTTTCTAAAAAGAAGTATTAATGTCCTATATAAATCATGTGATAAATATTGATTTAATGTTTACAAATTATTTATTCTTTAAGTTAAGTTAAAGATTTATTATGTTTTTTTTAAAATCCCTGTTTCTGATCTATTCAAATGCTACACTCTAGTTGTAATTGATCATGAATGAAATGGGGTTTTCATTATGAAGAAAGTATCTTTCGTTGCATCTACACTTTTAACAAGTACAATGCTACTTACAATGACTCACTCTGTAGAAGCACATCCTGCTAACTTAGTGACTAAAGATAATGTTAAACAAATTGCTACAGATGCATTATCTAATAGTGGAGGTAATCCAAACCTACAACGATTGGGTCGTACTGTTGACAAAGGAGACTACTTTGAAATTATAAGTCATAATAGATTAAATGAAGGCAATGGAATGTATAAAGTTCATAAAAATGGCGAAGTTGAGTACAAAAATGGTAGATATAGTGACTTTAATCAACTTCAAGATACACGCATTCATGCAGAATCAGGTATCGCTAAAGCCGCTAAAACAACCTCTTCTAATCATAAACAAGTTAATTCTGTTGATTGTGCACGTGAACTCAACCGTTATTATGTAGGAACGGTTGCTTCTTCTGAGGTGCCATCATCTAAGTCACTTAAAGATACTCAAACCTTACAATCTTCTGTTAAAACACTCCCAAGTACTGGTGACGATACACAACAACACTCAATTCAACTTTTAGCCTCACTTCTATTAGTTATGGGAACTTCATTATTACTAAAACAAAAACATCATAGTCATTCTTATTTATCTACTGAACATTTCTAATAAATAAAAAAAGGAATGCGTCAAGGAATTCAAAATGAATTCTGACGCATTCCTTTCGTTTAAATAGTCTACAAGATAAATCATTTCCATACTAAATGAATATACGAGAAATTGTCTCCATATTATTTATTTTTATTATCCGCTTGTTCATTATCTTGACTATCAGAATGTTGATCTTCTTTGTCATTAGTTTGTTCTACACCTTCAGGGTCTTGTTCTTTAGCATTACCTTTTTTAGGATTATAATTAACACCTTCTGTATAATCATTACCTGCATTCCATAATAAGAATTCATTAACCCCGTTATCTTTTAAAGCTTGAACTTCTTCAGATATCGCTCTTGTATCATAATCAATATAATTGCCAGCACCTAAATATGAAGCGGTAAAGTCTTGAATCCATGGTCTTGAAATAGGCTTATCTTTACCTAATGTATCTAATAAACTATTTTCTTTTTGAATATAACGATTAACTGTTTTATATGGTTCCGTATCTGGTGCTTGTAAACCGAAATCTCCATTGCTCCAATGAGATGGATAAATCATTGATGAAATGGCATCTACATTTTTAGAGATTTTAGGGAAACTTTGACCAATACCAGGTGCATTTTCAACTAATGCAGAATAACCAAATACATCAGCTGACACATTGACGCCCATTGGTTTTAATTCTTTATTTGCATATTCTAAGAATTTAGTAATTGTATCTACACGTTGGTCGCCTGAACTCATCTGACTATTTTTATATTCCCCTTTATTATACGTTAAGCTATCCGCTTGATTTTCAAATCCTTCAGGGAAGCGTACATAGTCAAATTGAATATCTTGGAAGCCTGCTTTTGCAGCTGCTTTTGCAACATCAATATCATACTTCCATACTTCCTTCATAAATGGATTAACAAAGCTATCCCCTTTACCATTTGTCCAAACAGAACCATCACTATTTTTGAATGTCCATTCAGGGTGTTCATTTGCTAATTTTGTATCTTTAAATGTTACAATACGTGCAATTGGGTAAATATTATTATCATGCAGTTTTTTTAATAATTTTTTACCATCTACAATATCAAGCGTATTTTTATCCACTTGTTTATTGCCAGTATTTAATTTCATAGTAATGTTACCTGTATCATCTTTCACATCAATAACCATGGTATTTAAATTAGAATCTTTGATGAATTTAACTAACTCATCCATTTTTTTGCCCTGTGTAGAATTACTTGTTACATAAATCCCTTTAACACCATCTTTAGGATAATCTACTTTATTTTCATTTGTATTTTTATCATTATTCTTTTTCAATGCATCACTTTGACTATTACCACTTTTATTACTAGATTGCTCATTTTTCTGATTTCCATCTTTTTGTCCACTATCAGATGCATTATCTCCATTACTACAAGCAGCCAGTAATAGAGCACTTGTTGTTAATACAGCAAAAATTTTATTTTTCTTCATTACTGTTCCTCCAAGAAAGTATATACGTATTAATTAAGAACTTAGTTATCATATATAAACGATTTAAAAATAAAGACTAACTTCAATTAATAAGAACTTAACTTATTTTAGAATAGCATATTTCAACAAAAAATATACAATACACTAAAGTTTTATAAAATATTCTATTTAATAATTACATATATTAAAATTTTAAAGAAATTAGTTTATATTTTTTAAAGAAAACGTAAAGATAATGCTTTAGAATCATCGATGATCCACTGAACATTTGGTATTGATCTTTTCATTTGTTGCATGATAAATTGCTCATTATTTTTAGGAAAATCCCAAATATACTTAATAAATTCAAAACTTAATGTTTTAGGATTTCCTCCGATATGTTCTCTTTTAAATAGTGAATATATGTAACGCTTGATTACTCTAAATATACATTTTACTTTTGGTTCTTTAATCCATATGACTTTAGTTGCATATTTTAATCTCATACTAAGTGTACTAGAATAATTTCCATCAATAATCCATTCCTCTTTTACTACAATAGATTCAAGTTTTTGTTTTAATTCTTCAAAAGTAATGACGTTTTTATTATTAAGCCATTGAATTTGATCAATATGGTAAAGTGGCAGTTGATATTTTAAGTGTAGTTGATATGCCAATGTTGATTTTCCAGAACCAGAGCTACCAATAATTAATATACGTTGTTTCATAACAATCCCCTTTGAATATGTTTGAATGTTTACATTAAATGTATAAAATACGGTAATTTCATAAAATTGTAAATTGTTAATTAAGAAATTTCAATAATTAATTACTTTATACTTGAGAATATTATTATTTTTTACGATAATAATATTGAAAGTTTATTAAAGGAGTGAAAGGCATAATGAATAAAGAACAATTAGAAAAAGTAAGTCATGGGAAAGGATTCATCGCTGCATTAGACCAAAGTGGTGGTAGTACTCCAAAAGCATTAAAAGAATATGGTGTAAACGAAGATCAATACAGCAATGATGACGAAATGTTCCAACTTGTACATGATATGCGTACACGTGTTGTTACTTCACCTTCATTTACTTCAGATAAAATTTTAGGTGCGATTCTATTTGAACAAACTATGGATCGTGAAGTTGAAGGTAAATATACTGGTGACTACTTAGCTGATAAAGGTGTCGTTCCTTTCTTAAAAGTCGACAAAGGTTTAGCTGAAGAGCAAAATGGTGTCCAATTAATGAAACCTATCGACAACTTAGATGAAACTTTAGACCGTGCAGTTGAACGTCATATCTTCGGTACTAAAATGCGTTCTAACATCTTAGAATTAAATGAACAAGGTATCAAAGACGTTGTTGAACAACAATTTGAAATTGCTAAAAAAATCATTGCTAAAGGTTTAGTACCTATCATTGAACCTGAAGTAAACATTAACGCTAAAGACAAAGCTGAAATCGAAGAAGTATTAAAAGCTGAACTTAAAAAAGGCTTAGATTCTTTAAATGATGATCAATTAGTAATGTTAAAATTAACTATCCCTACTAAAGCTAACTTATACAAAGAATTAGCTGATCATCCAAATGTTGTTCGTGTTGTTGTATTATCTGGTGGTTACAGCAGAGACGAAGCAAACAAATTATTAAAAGACAATGATGAATTAATTGCAAGCTTCTCACGTGCATTAGCAAGTGATTTACGTGCAGGCCAATCAAAAGAAGAATTTGATAAAGCTTTAGGCGATGCAGTAGATTCAATCTACGATGCTTCAGTAAATAAAAATTAATAGTCAGATTTTTATTCAAAAGTGATGAGTAACGTGCTCATCACTTTTTTCATGTTTTTAAGCAGTTATAACCATTAAATTTATTTAATAAAAAAACTGTTAACAGAACGTGATGTCCTGTTAACAGTTTTCTAATTTTTCTTATTTAGCATTAGTATTTTCATAGAAACCTAATTCTAATTGTTTAGATGTTAAACGACGAGTTTTTCTCATTAAGTCAACATCATGAATTAATGATTCACCATATGAAGGAATCATTTTTTTGATTTTTGGTTTCCATTCATCTAAATATTGTTCGAAGTTTCTTTCGATAACTTCTAACGCTACTGAAACTGATGTAGAAGCCCCTGGTGATTCACCAAGTAAAGCAATGATAGAGTGGTCTTTAGAGTCAACCACTTCTGTACCGAATTGGATGAATCCTTTACCTTCTTTTTCATCATCTTTAATAACTTGTACACGTGTACCAGCAGTATATACTTGCCAATCTTCATCACGAGCTTCAGGGTAGAACGTACGTAAGTGGTTCATACAACCTTCTTTAGTCATGATGATTTGGTCAAATGAATATTTAAGTAATGACATATTCTTAACTGCTGCAGCTAATAACGTAGTGATATTGTGTGGTTTAACTGATTTGAATAAATCTAAGTTAGAACCGTGAATTAAGAATTTAGGACCAACATTTGCGAATGGTCCGAATAATAATGTTCTTTCACCATCGATATAACGAGTATCTAAGTGAGGAACAGTCATTGGTGGTGTGCCAGGTGGCTCTTTACCATAAACTTTCGCATCATGTTGTTCGATAACTTCTGGATTTGTACAAGCGATAAATTGACCAATGATTGGGAAACCACCGATATGTTTACCTTCTTCGATACCAGTTTTTTGTAATAATGGAATAGATCCACCACCAGCACCGATGAATACATGGTCAGCTTCTTTAGTAAAGACTTTATTGTTAGCTAAGTCTTTAATTTTAACTTGCCATTTACCGTTAGATAAACGTTTGAAGTCTTGTACTTCATGATTATAGTTGACGTTTACGTTTGAATCGTCGTTTTGTAAGTTATGTGCCATTTTACGAGTTAATTCACCGTAGTTAACGTCAGTACCTTCGTCGATTTTACTAGCAGCCATTAAGCCATCATCGAAACGACCTTGCATCATTAATGGAATCCATTTTCTCATTACTTCGATGTCTTCAGTATATTCGATATCATCGAACATTGGGAAATCTTTCATTTTTTCGTAACGTTCTTTTAGGAATTGAACGTTGTTTTTACCACGTACGAAACTGATATGTGGTAAAGGATGAATGAAATCTCTAGGATCTTTAATTTGTCCTGATTCTACTAAATGACCCCAAAATTGTTTAGAAATTTCAAATTGTTCATTAATTTCTTTTGCTTTTTCAATGTCAATCGTACCATCTGGTTGTCTTACAGTATAGTTTAATTCACATAATGCAGCGTGACCAGTACCAGCATTGTTACGTTCATTTGAACTTTCAATACCTGGACGATCTAAACGTTCATAAAGATCGATGTTCCAGTTAGGTACAAGTTCATTGAACATAGATGCAACTGTTGTACTAATTACACCAGCACCGACAATAATCATATCTTTTGATTCTGTCATGTTTGTACACCTCTCCAAAAATTATGTTTCACAATATAATATAATTACCTGTTGCTCTTGTTTCCCTAATATCTAGTAATCAATATATTGTTTTTAGTAATGTGTTAAGTCTTTCATTACTATGTTAAAACAAATATTGTCAATTGTAAATCAGAAAAACTTAATTATTTGAATTAATGAATTCATTATCATTAAATTAAGCAGAAAGATTTATCAATATAAGCTAAATAGTAAGAATAGTTGAATGATCAAAGTTTTATTATAACATGATGTCATTACAATCACTTAATGATTTACTTACAACCTTATATGATGATTATTTATTATTTTGTAAAAACTTTTCAATATAAAAAGCTGATTCTTCAATTGATTTATACTCAGTATTAATCACTGTAGCATTTAATTTTTTAAATACTTCTTCTGCATAACTGAGTTCTTCTTTTATACGATTTAAATTATTATATTGAGACGCTTTTGACAAACCTAATGTTTCAGCACGACTTTTTCGTATATTTGCAATATACTGTGGACTTGCAGTTAATCCAAATACTTGTAACCCTTTTTGCTTAAAAACACTGTCTGGAATACTAACTTCAGGTACTAAAGGAATGTTTGCTATTTTGTAGCCTTTATTCGCTAAATACATACTTAATGGTGTCTTTGAAGTACGCGATACCCCTACAATCAATGCATCCGCTTCACCTATATCAGAAAAATGCTTACCATCATCATATTTAACTGAATATTCAATGGCTTCAATACGCTTAAAATAAGCTTCATTTAACTTTCTTAATGCACCACTTTCCATCAATGGTTTTTCACCTGTCACGTGTTCAACAATGCTAATTAAATCAGACATATAATCTACATATGGGATATCATGTTCTCTAGCAAATTCGTGACCAAGTGCATTAAATGATTCACTTACTAATGTCGTAGCTACTATTGCGTTGTGTTCTTTCGCTAAATTTAATATATTTAAAAATTCTTCCTCATCTTTAATATAAGGAAATTTTTTTATTTCTACATTATTTAAATCTGGAAACTGGGTTAAGGTTGCATGAATCATACGTTGAGCAGTTTCTCCAATTGAATCTGAAACAATAAACAATTTTAAATTATGCGCTTGTGACTCGACTTCATTCATTTTTGATTACTCACTTTCCTCCACTTGACTCTGAGCAGTCGCTAAAATTGCTCCTGGAATTCGGAATGGTGAACATGATACATAATCAATTGATAAGTGATTGAAATAATGAATAGATTTCGCATCTCCACCTAATTCACCACATACACCAATCTTAATATTTTCGTTCACTTTCTTTGCCTGTTTAACTGCCATTTCAATTAGTTTTCCAACGCCATCTTTATCTAATGTTTGGAACGGGTCAAGTTTCAATATATTTCTTTCAGTATACACATTTATAAACTTCCCTGCATCATCTCTAGAAAAACCAAATGACAATTGTGTTAAATCGTTCGTACCAAAGCTGAAGAAATCACAATGTTTTGCTAATTCGTCTGAAATAAGACATGCACGAGGCGTTTCTATCATTGTTCCCATTAAATAATCTACGCTTTCCTGATGTTGTTTTTCTATTTGGGTAATCGTCTTAACAAGGTTTTCTTTTAAAGTGGTAAATTCTTCTACTGTAGACACTAACGGAATCATAATTTCTGGTTTACACTGAATACCTTCTTCTTTTAATTTAAATACACTTTCAATAATCGCTTCTACTTGCATTTCATATAACTCAGGGTATGTGATGGCTAAACGACAACCACGATGTCCAAGCATTGGATTCACTTCGTTTAAATCCACAATGCGTTTATCTAATGTTTCTTTCGGTATATTTAATTGCTTCGCAACATTCGCAATATCTTCCTCAGAATGTGGTAAGAACTCATGCAATGGCGGATCAAGTAAACGCACTATGGTAGGATGTTCACCTGATAATTTAAAAATTTCTTTAAAGTCTTCTACTTGATATTGTTTAATATGATTCAGTGCTTCGAGACGATCTTCACGAGATGATGATAGAATGAAACGTCTCATCTCTACTAGTCGCTCAGCCCCAAAGAACATATGCTCTGTACGTACTAATCCGATGCCTTTAGCGCCAAATTGGTAACCTACTTTAATATCTTGAGGTGTTTCTGCATTCATACGTACTTTTAAACGAGCTGTTTTTTCTGACCACTCCATAAATTGATTGAATGACTCACTATGCTCAGCATTGACTGTTTTAATCTCACCTAAATAAATGTCACCTTCTGAACCATCAACTGAAACCATATCTCCTTCATGTAGTGTTTGATCGCCATAGTATACCGTCTTAGCACTCGTATTAATTTCTAAATCAGAACATCCTGTCACACAACATTTACCCATTCCACGAGCTACAACTGCTGCATGAGACGTCATGCCACCATGTGTGGTTACAATCGCTTCACTTGCAATCATACCTTCAATATCTTCAGGAGACGTTTCTGGTCTCATCAAGATCACCTTTTTACCTTGCTCTGATTGTGCTTTCGCCTCTTCAGCAGTAAATACAATTTGACCTGTTGCAGCACCTGGGCTCGCTGGCAATCCCATTTTAGATACAACTGTTGCTTCTTTTAATGAAGACTCATCGAAATTAGGATGTAAAAGTTGATCAATTGATTTTACTTCAACTTTTTTCATTGCTTCTTTTTTAGTAATAATGTCTTCATTCACTAAATCTACAGCAATTTGAATAGCCGCACGTGCTGTACGTTTACCATTACGAGTTTGGAGTAAATATAATTGTCCATTTTCAATTGTAAATTCAATATCTTGCATATCTTTATAATGTTTTTCTAATTGTTTTGTCACATCTACAAATTCTTGATGAACCTCTGGCATTTGATCGTGTAATGTTGAGATGTCTTTAGGTGTACGAATACCTGCAACAACATCTTCTCCTTGCGCATTAAGCAAATATTCACCAAATAATTTATTTTCGCCAGTCACTGGATTACGTGTAAAAGCAACGCCTGTCCCACTATTATCTCCACTATTACCGAAAACCATTTCTTGGATATTTACTGCTGTACCAATGTCGTGTGGAATATCATTTAAATCTCGGTAAATACGAGCACGATCATTATCCCAAGATTTAAATACAGCTTCTATAGCTTCTTCCAGTTGTTTCAAAGGCTCTTGCGGGAAAGGTTGATGTACTTCTTCTACATATATCTCTTTAAAGCGCTTACAAATTTCTTTTAAACCATCTGCACTAATGGCAGCGTCATTCTCAAAATGATGTTGTTTTTTATACTGTTCGAAATATGTATCAAATGCTTGCATAGGCACACTATATACGACTTCACCAAACATTTGTAATAAACGACGATAACAGTCATAAGCAAAACGTTTATCCCCAGTTTTTTCAGCTAATTTTTCTACATTTTCATCATTTAAACCCAAGTTTAATATTGTATCCATCATTCCTGGCATAGAAATTTTTGCCCCACTTCTTACAGAAACAAGCAATAAATTCGTATCAGAAGAGAAGATTTTTCCGGTTCTCTCTGAAAATGAAGCCAAGTGATCAATTAATTCTGTTTTGATCTCAGTAGATAATGACTTCCCTTGTTTTAAATACTCAATACATGCTGTTGTGGTAATGGTGAAACCATCTGGTACAGGTAAACCTAAGCGTTTCATTTCAGATAGATTAGCTCCTTTACCTCCCAATAAATCTCTCATTGATTTTTGTCCTTCATCAAATGCATAAATATATTTAGTCATTATAAATCACCTCAAATTTTTATTATGTCATACTAATTATTTAAAAGTATGTCATAATAATGCATGAAATACAATTAAAATTATCTTTATTTTCAATTTTTTTAAATATAGACATATTTCCAACATTGATGTTATCTGATACATCAGTATGCTCATCATAAAAAAACACTGATAAATTAGTGACATACTAATTTATCAGTGTGATGAATATGATTATTTATTTTGAGCGTTGTTATGTTTTGTGCGTTCAGCTTCGCGTAATTCAACACGACGAATTTTGCCAGAGTTTGTTTTTGGTAAATCTTCTACAAATTCAATCGCCCGTGGATATTTATATGGTGCGACTACTTTTTTAGAGAAAGTTTGTAACTCTTTCACTAAATCATCATTTGGTTTATAACCCTCTTTTAAAATAATAAATGCTTTAACAATATTGCCACGAATTGGATGTGGACTTGCTACAACTGCACATTCTTTTACCGCTTCATGATTTGTGAGTGCATCTTCAACTTCGAAAGGTCCAATAGTATAGCCAGAACTAATAATAATATCGTCACGGCGACCTTCAAACCAGAAATAGCCATCTTCATCGATATGTGCTAAATCTCCAGTAATATAATAATCTCCTGCATGTGCATCTTTTGTACGTTTCTCATCTTTAAAGTAACCTTTAAATAATCCAGGGAAATCAAGTGGTAATGCTATATTACCTTTTACATTTGTATCCACTTTGTTTCCCTCATCATCAACAACGGCTACACGACTACCAGGAATAGCTTTACCCATAGAACCAGGACGTTGTTCTGTATCTTTTAAGAAACCAATTAATAGCGTACTTTCTGTTTGTCCATATCCGTCACGCACTGTTAAATTAAAATGTTTACGGAATTGTTCAACTACTTCTCTATTTAATGGTTCTCCTGCAGATACTGCACTGTGTAAATGATCTAAATTGTATTTATCTAAGTTATCTAATTTTGCCATCATACGGTATTCTGTTGGTGTACAACAAAGCACATTAATTTTAAATTTTTGTAATAATGATAAATAACGAGAAGGATTAAATTTACCATTATACACAAATGCTGTCGCTCCTGATCCCATAATAGATAGGAATGGACTCCATACCCATTTTTGCCAACCAGGTGCAGCTGTTGCCCACACCAAGTCATCTTCTTTTATAGCTAACCAATGTTCAGGTGCCATTTTCATATGAGCATATCCCCAACCATGAGAATGTGTAACAGCTTTTGGATTACCTGTAGTTCCAGAAGTATAAGATAAAATAGCAACATCATCTCTTGTTGTATTGGCTGTGTCTAATTCATCACTTTGCTTTACTTTTTCCTCTTCAATACTAATCCAATTCTCTTCATTTCCATTAATAACAAATTTTGTTAATTCATGATATTCTTTAATATCTCTAAATTCTTCTATAAAATCAGCTAACGCAATAACTGCATTAATTTCTCCATGCGTAATACGATATTGTAAATCTTTTGTTCTTAACATTTCAGAACTCGGGATAATTGCAATACCTAATTTTAATGCTGCAATATAAAGTTCATACGTGATGATAGCACGTGGCATCATGATTAACACTTTATCGCCTTTTTTTAGTCCATGGTTTAATAATACATGTCCTACTTTATTAGCGTTTTTAATTAATTCAGAGTATGTCACACTAATGGGTTCTTCTACACCATTTTCATAAATAATTGCTTGTTTATTTTGATTTGAAGCATGTTTTTCTATTTCAGATACAATATTATATGTTTCTGGTGCTAATAAATTTAAATGATTCATTACTTTACTTTCCTTCCAATTTTTAAGTCTTCATTGTTCATAAAATCATACATCTTAATTTCATGCAATTCTACGCGGTATTTGTTTTAAATATAAAAAAGATTAAGTTTCTATACCAGTATATTACTTTTTTAGAAACTTAATCTTTGAATATTAAACATATTATCTATATCAATACTCGTTTCTAAATTAGCAAGTTCTATTCTTACATTATAAGATAAATCGCGATTAACTATTTTATTATCGACACCTTGTTTAGTGCCTCTTTTTTTATGCGTTTTACCATAAGCGTCTGAACTTTGCCAATCATAGAACGATTGTCGATCTTTCCATAACGTCAAAATAATATAATGACGATGCTTAGTTTGAGGACGTAAAAAACGTAAAGCTTTGAATCCTGGCACATCTTGTAAATATTTAGTGCGCTTTAAAAATTTAGATTCAAATTGAGGTTCATTACCTTCATTAACAAACAAGTGATTTAAAACACACATTGAATCGTTTGTTAACTCATTTATTGACTCAAGTACTGTATATAATTGAACATCATTATTTTTTTCGATAGACATCGTTTGATCTTCTTTTTCTTCTATGACATATGTTTTATAACTATCAGTTAAAGTCATTTCTTTGTTCCTTCATTTCTTAACTAGCTTTAAGCTATCATTTTTTATTTTTGCTATTCACATCTATCTTCCTTCATATAACGAAAGGGAACGTTTAACAATTTCTAAGCATTCATGATCTAACATCGACATCTTAGAAAAGTAATCAAGTATATTTTCAGCAAGATATTCATGTTTTGGAAAATCTTGGTCTTGATTTATCCATGATGCAAGTTCACCTAATGGGGTCTTATCATCAATAAATCCTTGCATAAAATCATAGAAACTCATCAACTCACCCCAATATCTAGATATAGAATAATACTATCATGACACATTCTTTAATACTAGAATATCAACTCGACTTCTACTTTAAAAATGTAAATTGATTTCTTATAAATATATAATATAGTATGACTGCTTATTCAATAGTTAGATAGTTTAATACCACAGCACCTACTGCTTCTGCTGCAACTAACATACTTGATTCATCAATCGTAAATTTAGGATGATGATGTGGATATGCTTTACCCTTTCTAGGTTTTGCTCCAGAATATATAAAAGTACTTGGCAATGTTTTAGCATAAAAAGCGAAATCTTCAGATGGCGGTTGAGGTTCACATATTTCTACGCCTTTAACATCAGCTAATTTTGACTGTTTAATTGTTTCTGCAACATATTCAGTAAAGTCAGGATCATTATACAATGCAGGATAATCTTTACTAAATGTAAACTCACAATTTACACCAAATGTTTCTTCCAAACCGTGAACCATTTGTTTTAAAGCCGTTTCAATACGATCACGTGTAGCATCTGTCAAAGCGCGAACGTCACCTTCAATGGTTACTTTATCTTTAATCACATTAAATTGACCTTTACCATCAAATGATCCAATTGTGACGACACCCGTTTCAAATGGATTAAGACGACGTGAGACCACTGTTTGAGCGGTAGTAACGAAATGAGCTCCCGCTACAATCGCATCATTTGCAGTATGCGGAGAAGAACCATGTCCTCCTTCACCTTTTACAATTAATTTAAAGTAAGAACGTCCTGTTTGAACGTTACCCTTATGATAATAGACTTTACCAGGCGCCATATTAGTCATCACATGGGTACCTAAAACATGGTCCACGCCATCCAATACGCCATCTTCAATCATACCTTTAGCTCCACCAGGTGGCATTTCTTCAGCGGGTTGATGAATAACAATTACTTTGCCACTGAACTGAGATTTCATTTCTATCAATGTTTCTGCCAAAATAAGCATATATGCTGTATGTGCATCATGTCCACACGCATGCATGACTCCCTCGTTTTTAGAAACAAATGATAAACCAGTATCTTCTTGAATGGGAAGCGCATCAAAATCTGCTCGAATAGCAATCGTTTTCCCAGGTTTACCACTATCTATCGGCACTTTTACGCCATGTTGTCCTATATTTGTTTCTACCTTACAATCTTTATCTTTATAAAAATTAGCAATATATTTGGGTGTCTCAGTTTCATGAAATGATAGCTCAGGATATTCATGTAAATGTCTGCGAACCTCGATCATACGTTTTTCCTTATCTTGTAAACGTTGCACTAAATCTTTAATTATTTCATTTCACTCCTTCTCTTTCATTCATTATATGCCTTTACGTATTAAAAATGTTGTAGAAGGGGATATTTAAAATAAAAAGGTCAGAATCATCTTTGATTCCAACCCTTATTTCATATAACTATTTTATTAATGTTTATAGTATGGATCGAATTCCATTGCTCCAGCGTTTTCATCACTAACACCATGTTTATAGTAATCAACATATTGTGGTTCTAATGGTTTTTTACCACGAATGATATCAGCTGCTTTTTCAGCGAGCATTAAAACTGGTGCATGAATATTACCATTAGTAGTGCGAGGCATAGCAGACGCATCAACAACACGTAAATTTTCCATACCATGTACTTTCATAGTTAATGGATCTACAACTGCCATTGGATCTGACGCTGGCCCCATTTTAGCACTACAAGAAGGATGTAAAGCAGTTTCACCATCTTTACGTACCCAATCAAGAATTTCTTCATCTGTTTGTACAGATGGTCCTGGTGAGATTTCACCGCCATTATATGGATCCATCGCAGGTTGAGATAGAATATTACGTGCTACTCGAATTGCTTCAACCCATTCTTGTTTATCTTCTTTTGTTGATAAATAATTGAATACAATACTTGGTTTTTCAAATGGATCTTTTGATTTAATTTTTAAACTACCACGTGAATTTGAATACATAGGACCAACATGTACTTGATACCCATGCGCCACTGGTGCTTTTTGACCATCATATCTTACAGCAATCGGTAAGAAATGGAACATTAAATTTGGATATGCAACTTGATTGTTAGATCTAACAAAAGCGCCACCTTCAAAGTGGTTTGAAGCTGCTGCACCTTTACGTGCAAATATCCATTGTAATCCAATCCAAGGCATACGTTTTACATCTAAGCTTGGTTGTAGTGAAACTGGCTGCTTACATTTATGTTGAATATATACTTCTAAATGGTCTTCGAAGTTTTCTCCAACACCAGGTAAGTGCATGCGTGGTTCTATACCTTTAGATTTTAAGAATTCAGAATCACCGATACCAGACAATTGCAATAACTGAGGTGTATTAAATGCACCACCTGAAAGAATCACTTCACCGGCATTCACAGTATGAAGTTTACCATTACGTTTAAACGTTACACCAGTAGCTTTCTTACCTTCAAAATGGATTTTAGTAACAAATGCACGTGTTTTAACTGTTAAATTTTTACGCTTCATTGCAGGACGTAAATAGGCACGTGAAGCTGAAACACGACGACCATTATGTACTTGGCTATCAAATGGACCAAAGCCTTCTTGTCTATATCCATTGACGTCGTTTGTTTTATGATAACCTGCTTCAACACCTGCATCGAAGAATGATTTAAATAATGGATTTGTGGCTGGCCCACGTTTTAATTTAATCGGACCATCATGTCCTCTATATTTATCATATGGCGCAGCTCCAAATGTTTTTTCTAGTTTTTTAAAATAAGGTAAACAATGTGCAAAGTCCCAAGTTTCCATTCCTTCTGGTTCAGCCCAGCCTTCATAATCCATTGGATTACCACGTTGATAAATCATGCCATTAATTGAACTTGAACCACCTAATACTTTACCTCGAGCATGGTCTACCTTACGTCCCATATGCGGTTCTTCTTCAGTTTGGTATCTCCAATCGTAAAATGGATTTCCTGAAGGAAACATCAATGCTGCAGGCATTTGTATAAATAAATCCCATGGATAATCACTACGTCCTGCTTCTAGTACAAGTACTTCTTTATTTTTATCTTCTGACAAACGATTTCCTAATACTGATCCAGCGCTTCCTCCGCCAATAATTACGTAATCATATGATTGATTTTTACTCATATATTGTCGTCCTCCCCTAAAAATATAAATCTTCTATTTAAATACAATTTAGTTTGATTTGATACATCTTTATACTTCAAAATAAATGGACCGTAAAATAATACGCCTACGGTCCTTTATAGTTAAATTGTAAAAGTTATTTACTAAAGAAATTTACAGGTTCTGGATTTCTATTTGTAAGAATATGTTTAGAGATTAAATATTCTTCTAATCCTTCTTTACCTAACTCACGTCCAATACCAGATTGTTTATAACCACCCCATGGCGCTTGAGCGAAGTAAGGATGGAAGTCATTAATCCAAACTGTGCCTAGTTTTAGTTTATTAGCTACACGTTGTGCTTTTCCTATATCTTTAGAAAATACTGCACCTGCTAAACCATAAATTGAATCATTAGCGAGTGCAATCGCTTCTTCTTCATTATCGAACCCTTCTACTGTAACAACAGGACCAAATACTTCTTCTTGAACAATTCTCATATGAGTATTGCAATTAGTGATTACAGTTGGTTCAAAGAATAAACCATCTTTTAAATCTTCATCGTCTGGACGTTTCCCACCGATAGCAATTGTTGCACCATCATCTTTAGCAACTTTCATATATTTTTCAATTTTATCTCGATGTTCTGGAGAAATCACTGGACCCATTTCTGTATCACTATCAAATCCATTACCTAATTTAATTTTTCCAACACGTTCAATTAATGCTTTTTCAAATTTATCTTTAATATCGTTATGCACTAAAATTCTTGAACCTGCTGAACAAACTTGACCTGCATGGAAATATCCGCCATTTAATGCTTGATCTACAGCTAATTCAAAATCAGCATCATCAAAAATAATATTTGGATTCTTTCCGCCAAGCTCTAATGCAATATTAGTTACATGATTTGCAGCATTCTTCATAATGTGTTTACCAGTTTCAATTCCACCCGTAAATGATACTAAATCAACTTCTTTATGACCTGATAATGTATCTCCTACTTCTTCACCACTACTTAATATTAGGTTGATAACCCCTTTAGGGAATCCAACTTCTTCCATTAATTCAAATACACGAATTGTTGTTAATGGCGTAATTTCACTTGGTTTCATTACTAATGAGCAACCAGTTGCTAATGCAGGTGCAATTTTCCATGAAGCTTGTAATAATGGATAATTCCAAGGCGTAATTTGTGTAACTACACCTACAGGTTCTTTGACAAGTTTACTTTCAGTGTTAGGTATTGGAGAATCAATAATTTCTCCTCCGTCTTTATCCGCTAAACCTGCAAAATAATTAAACACATTTGCAATATCATCCATATCTGCATAAGATTCCTCTAATGTCTTACCAGTATCTAGCGTTTCTAATTTGGCTAATTCATCACGATTTTCTGTAATTTTATCAGCAATTGCTCTTACTTTTTTACCTCTGACTTCACTTGTTTCTTGTGACCACTCACCATTTTCAAATGAACGACGTGCTGCTAAAATAGCCTGTTCTGCATCTTTCTTAGTCCCTTCAGTAACAGTAAAAATCACTTCTTGATTATATGGATTAATAATATCTCTAGTATTTTTGTTAGCGCTCTCTACCCATTCACCATTGATATATTGGCGATTAGACAATGCTTTTACAAGTTCCATCATACTACCTCCGTTAAGTTTGTTAAATTTTTATTTAACGAATTTTACAAAAGTAGCTTATCATATTTCTTACTTCATTGCAAAAATCATCTTTATATATTTTTTTATATCATTTTAAATATTGTGGGAATTAAAATTGACTTTTGAAACTCTTAAGAAAAAATCATATAATGAGTGAGAATGTAAAATTTGTGTTAATATTTCACATCTTATGAAGATGAAAATAAGTGAGGTGCAATATGAGCAATTCTTATAATATTAATCAAAAAATAGAGGAAGCGAAAGATTTAGTTATTAACTCAATTGGTGAAACCATGGATTTATATGGTACAAACCGTAGTGTTGGTAATCTTTACGGTACGATGGTTTTTGAAGGTAGTATGACGCTTGATGAAATGCGTGAACATTTACAAATGAGCAAGCCTAGTATGAGTGCGGGTGTAAAAAAATTGCAAGAATACGATATCGTTAAGCAACAATTTACCCGTGGCAGTCGCAAACAACATTTTATAGCCGAGAAAGATTTTTTTAATTTTTTTCGAAACTTTTTCACACAAAAATGGGAACGTGAAGTCGATACAAATTTAGAAGCGACGAAAAAAGCAGAAAACATTCTTCACAACATAATACAAACTAATCATTTAAGTGAAGAAGAAAAAGAAAAAATAGATAGTATACAATCCCAATTGAACCACACAAAATTATATTATAAATGGTTAAAAAATTTAAGCTCTGCGATTGAATCTGGAGACATTTTCGAACATTATCCTATACCAAAAGAAGAAGATTTATAACTTACTTCATTATCAATATGATTCAAAAATCCTCAGAAATTAGATTTATTATCTAATTTCTGAGGATTTTTAAATGTACTATCATTTTTCACATTATAAATTATCGTCTTCAGGATCTGATTTAACTTGAACAATACGAAGTGAACGTCGTTCTACTTCTTTTAGTTTATCTGCTCTTGTTTCCAGTTTAATCCGATCTTTATTAAGTGTGATAATAAAGGATATCATCATAAACGTAAATATAAATAGAAGTGGTACACTTGCTAATAATGAAGCAGTCTTTAACACTTCAAGAGCTCGTTCTCCACCAACTAACATAAGGGAGAAAGGTAATAGACATAAAGCGAAAGCCCAAAATAAACGATTCGCTTTTAATGGTTCCCCTATTACCTTCTTCTGAGAAGCAGCTGCTAAAATATAAGAACCTGAATCAAAAGTCGTTGCTAAGAATAAAAATGCAGATATTAAGAACAACACTATAATTAAAGAACCCATTGGCAATTGGTGCATAACCTCTATAATTGTTGCTTCAGTACTATGTTTATTTAAAAAATCAACCACATTAAACTGTCCACTAATTTGTAAATAAACGGCATAGTTACCAAAAATACCAAAGAATAAGACACATCCCAATGTACCATAAGCAATTGTTCCTAATATGACTTCTTTGAGACGACGACCTTTTGAAATTCGAGCAATAAATAAGCCAATAAATGGGGCATATACAAGCCACCATGACCAATAAAATATCGTCCAATCTTGAGGGAAATTTGTTTCTTTACGGTTTCTAATTCCACCAAATGGCTCCATCCATGTTGCCATATGGAAGAAATCTCGCATCATATTCCCAAAGCCAGTTAAAGTGGTTTCCATAATAAAAATTGTTGGACCTACAATAAATACAAATGCAAGTAGTAAGAATGATAACCATACGTTAATATCACTTAATTTTTGTATTCCTTTTTTTAAACCAGTATAAGAACTAATTGCAAAAATGACTGTGATTGTGAAAAGTATAATTGAGCGAATAACCATATTGTCTCCATCTATACCTGTTAATCGTTCAATTCCAGAAGAAATTAATGGCACACCTAATGCTAAAGAGGTTGCCGCTCCTCCTAATAGTCCAAATATAAATAAGATATCTACTAATTTACCTAAAAATTTATCAGTTTGTCCTTTCAGTACTGGACGACAAGCTTGACTAATTTTATATACTGGTTGTTTCTTTACAAATACTAAATAGCCAATAGGCAAAGCTGGTAATACATAAATTGCCCATGCAATAGGTCCCCAATGAAACATACCATATTGCGTTGCATATGTAAGCGCCTCATCAGTCATTCCTTTAGCCCCATTTGGAGGTACCTGATAATAGAAGGCCCATTCGATAACACCCCAATAAAGAATATCTGAACCAATACCTGCACAAAATAGCATTGCAGCCCAACTAAAATTATTGAATTCAGGTTTATCACTTGCTTTTCCTAAAGTCACATTACCATATCGGCCGAAAGCAATATAGAGTACAAAGGATAAAACAGCTAAACCTATAAATAAGTAAACAGATCCTATCGAGTTAGAAATAGCACTATTTATATCAGTAATAACTTTCTCACTTGCACTTGGAAAGACCATCATAGGTATAACTGCTGCAAGTAAGACAATAACAGTACCTATAAAGGTGGGCCAATCCATTATTTTTTCTTTTTTCAACTAAGATCCTCCTTTGAATATTATATGTACGACTTATAATGTATTTACGTGAATGAACCACATGATGACAATATCTAAAATTAAATAAAAATGCAAATTATATTCATAAAATTATTTGAGCAAAACTGAATATTTATATATTTTATTTCATTAAAACTATCGAAAAATTTAACTATATCAATAGTGTTAAATTAAAAATAAACGTTTTAAACAAATATTAAATTATAAACATTGAATTTTTATTCACTTTTAATGAATATATATTTTTTTGAAATTCTCTGTTTTAAATTAAAAATAAGAGAAGAATGCAATTCATAATAGAATTCACATTCTTCTCTTCAATATTCAAAAAGGCACAAAAGGTCTTCTCAATCTATTAAATTTTCATGAAACTTTACATCGTTTATATGAATAATACTCTATTATAAACTAATATCCTAATATTATTTTTATTATAAAACCAACAATAACTGAAATACCTATTGCAAAGAATCCTGGAATAATAAAGCTTGTAGGTCGTGTACGTCCTGTTTCATCTAAATTAACTGCGAATAATAACGTTGGTTGCGCAGGTATAACAAAGTTAACATTTAATGTTTGTACCATTGCTACAAAATACATGGGTGGAATTCCCATACTCATGACGATGGGTACCATAATCGATGCTGTTGCTGTTTGTGAAATAACAATCATCGCTACTACAGCTACAAGAATAATCACAAGCCAGGGCATATGTTGAATCGTTTTGCCAACATCATTTTGTATGATATGTAAATTATGAGGTGCGTTAAATACTGTCGCACCTAACCAACCAGGTCCGAGTACTGCAAATAATGCACCAATAGCAGATTGTGTAATATTTGAAGAGAGAATATCACTCGTATTCACTTTTAACATCAATAAATTAATTGCTGCACTTAAATACATAAAGAATTGTACAATTTCTGTCATTGATACAGTGACCTCTTTTCCATTGACATTAAACGAAGGCATGAATTGAGGAAAAATACCAAACGTAAGAATACCAAACACACAAAAAATAAATGCTAAAACACCTATCTTTACTCTAGTAGAAAAAGCATGATTTACATCAACGTCAGGTGTATGAGCAATTTCACTTTTAGTAATTGTATTTTTACGTCCTACAAACGTACAAAATATACTTAACATAAACATAGTGATTAATGATGTAGGTAAGACAATACTCAAATATTGACCCATTGAAATGTCATGACCTGCAAGTACTGAAATAATATAGGCTGTTGCGGATGCAGCTGGACTACAAAGTAAAGCCAAATTAGCAGTTAATACTGAAGCAATGAGTGGTCGCTTAGGTTGGATTTTAGCTTTTACTGCGGTTTGAGCAATAATAGGTTCTAGTGATAAAGCAATGTTTGCAGTCCCTACTCCAAATACGAAGACAAATACAATCATCGGTGCAATAAAAATAATTGATTTTGGAAACCGTTCAATGATTTTCGAAGCAAGATAGACAAGATAATCAATTCCGCCTGTAGCTTGTAACGTTCCTCCAGCTATACCAATTGCCAGAATAATTAGGACTGCTGTAACAGGGGCAGAACCAGGAGGAAGTTGAAAACCAAATATCATAATCAGTTGGGCCACAATAGCAAAAATACCACAGCCTAAAGCACCTGCTGTGCGCAATCCTAGCATAATGGCTACAATCATTATGATAATTTCTACTATAAACAGTAGCATTATAATAACTCCTAACTTTAAATAATTCATGTGAATTTTTTAACATATCTATTTTATCACTTTTATTTGTTAAAAGTATATAATTGCATAAAGTTAATTAATATAAATATTTTGATAATAAAAAACCTTTAAAAATCAAACAGATTCTTAAAGGTTTATGAATATTTATTGTTTTTTATCATCTTCGTTGAGTGATGCACGACCTTCTTCATCATATGCTACGTCATCATCGGTATGGCCTTTTGCCATTTTAAGATTTTTCTCAATACGTGCTTCTTCTTCTTTTTTAGAACGACTTCTATAAAAGCGTTCCTCAAAAAGCGAACCCCAAATGAGACCAAATATGACGCCAATCGTAATTACCACAATTGCGATCACTAGGATCCATTGAAGTACTCCTAACGCCATTGTGAATCACCACCTTTATATTTGAACACTATAAGAACTAGTAGTTATATATTCCCTTTATAAAGCGATTTAAATCATATTAAATATAATTTTTAAAAATAAAAAAAGAGCAAGGTAGAATTCGTTTTGAATTCATATACTTGCTCTTTTAAATAACATTATTGTTTAAATATCTTAGCCATTATTTTACATTAATGTTTAAATAATTTATTTCCTTAAATTATGAAATGTAATTGTATGAACTTGCTTGACTTGCTGAAATTGTACGTGTAGATACTACACCTACGCCTTGATAGTTCATTTCAGATACTGTAACAGAACCATCACTATTTACATTTTCAACATATGCAACGTGACCATAACCACCTTGAGTTGTTTGCATCACAGCACCTGCTTTAGGTGTATTGTTTACAGTATAACCAGATTGCGCTGCTGCGTTAGC
This sequence comes from Staphylococcus sp. AtDRG32, assembly GCF_004365845.1. Classification (NCBI taxonomy): domain Bacteria; kingdom Bacillati; phylum Bacillota; class Bacilli; order Caryophanales; family Staphylococcaceae; genus Staphylococcus; species Staphylococcus sp. AtDRG32. The sequence continues at coordinate 135,999 of NZ_SODE01000002.1, read as the reverse complement.
CCAGTTATTTGCATTACCCCAAGTGTTACCGATTGAACCACCAACTTTATCATATACATAATATGTACATTGACCCCAAGTATAGTAATTCGCACCTGAATTTGTTTTACCTGAAAATGCTTGAGTCGAAGCAGTTGATTGTGTTCTTGGTGCACTTTGAGTTGTAACTTTTACATTACTATTTGATGTTGATGCAGTGTTAGCGCCTAATCCACCTGTCGTATTATTAGTTGTATAAGATTGATTATTGTTAGTAGATGTTTGGTTATTGTTTGTTGTATATGAATAATTGCTATTGTAGTTATAGCTATTATTGTTGTAATTATTATAGTTAGATTGACTATGATTTGAGTCATTAGTGTGATTTAAACGATCAGGACTCCAATTACCTTTCCATGTGTAATGATAGTTACCTTGTTGATCAATTGTATAAGAGTAGCTATATGAAGTTGGGTCATTAGGGTTATATCCATTATTTTCCGCTGCATGTGCGTCATGATGCGCAAATCCAACTGTAGCGATTCCGGCTGTGGCGATAGTTACTGTAGCGATTTTTTTCATAATTAAATATCCTCCTAGAAATTTAAAACATTCTTCCTTTATTTATCACGTGGCTACTTTCAAATGACATCTCAATATTAAATTACTTCGAATTATTTTTTCTCGTTAATTAACGACAAGACATACTTTATCAGATAAACAAGCGTTTGTGGGCGTTGTTAATACCTTGTAATTGAATCATAATAATAGGATGGTTTTTGTAATTAAATCTCTCTTTTATTACATCATTCAAAATGCTTTATTATCAATCTTTTTATCAATTTAATCAACAGTGTCATTACAGATGGTGTAATATATCTGATTATTTTAAATATGTTTTATTTCATAAAATAAGGGAATATTAACTATTATTTTCAAGAATTTATAGCAAAAAAACGAGTGAGACAACATTCATTTTAAATTCGTTATCTCACTCGTTTGGTTATTCATTAAATATATTTGTGTTCTTTTAAGTAATTAAGAATATGTTCAACTGATTCATCTATACTTTGTGTTTCAGTATTAATAGTTATTTCAGGATGTTTTGGCGCTTCATAAGGCGCACTAATTCCTGTAAATTCTTTAATTTCACCTGAACGTGCTTTTTCATATAAACCTTTAGGGTCTCGTTTCTCACATTCTTCTACACTGCACTCCGTATATACTTCAATGAATTCTCCGTCTTCTAAAATATCACGTACTTCATCACGATCTTCTCTATATGGAGAAATAAATGCAGTAATTGCAATTGTCCCTGCATCTACAAGCAATTTACTTACTTCACCGATACGACGAATATTTTCTTTACGGTCTTCTGGACTAAAACCTAAATTTTTATTTAAACCGTGACGGACATTATCGCCATCTAATCGATATGAATGTTTACCTTTTTCAAATAGCGCTTTTTCAAGTGCCACAGAGATTGTTGACTTACCAGAACCAGATAACCCTGTAAACCAAATGACAGCACTTTTATGACCATTTTGGTGTTGTCTATCTTCTTTAGTTACTTCTGAATCATGCCATGTAATATTTGTTGATTGACTCATATTATATACTCCCCCAAATTACTTTTGTCTTAATCCTTTAATTAATACTTCTGCAACTTCAGGTCTTGAGAATTCTTTTGGTAATGATTCGCCATTACGTAATTTTTCTCTTACTTTTGTACCACTTAAATGTACATGGTCTGATGCATCATGTGGACACGTTTTAGCTGTAGCCATATTGCTACATTTTTTGCAGTAAAATGCATGTTCAAATTTTAGAATATGAATATCTAATTCATCTTCAAATTGAGAGATAAGTTCTTGTGCTTCATAAGTACCATAATAATCACCCACACCTGCGTGATCACGTCCAACAATAAAGTGTGTACAACCATAATTTTTACGAACTGTAGCATGTAAAATTGCTTCACGTGGACCTGCATAACGCATCGCTGCGGGATAGATAACTAAACGTGCTCTATCTTTAGGAAAGTAATTTTTCAAGATAGCTTGATAACTTTCCATACGTACATCTGCAGGGATATCATCCGCTTTAGTTTCGCCAACTAAAGGATTTAATAATAAACCATCTACAATTTCTAATGCAGATTTTTGAATATATTCATGTGCGCGGTGGACAGGATTACGTGTTTGAAATCCGACTACTGTTTTCCACCCTAAGTCTTTAAACAATTGGCGTGTTTCAGCAGGATCTAAATGATAATCTGAAAATTCATCATGTTTAGGACGATTTACTAATTGAATAGGACCTGCTAAATAAACATTCCCTTTTTCATATACTTTTTTGACACCTGGATGCGCTTCTTCAGTCGTACCGTAGACATTTTGAGCTTCTTTTTCTTTATCATACGTATATTTTTCTTCAAGTTTTAAAGTACCATAAAGTACTCCATCTTCACCATATAAAGCAATATCATCGCCAATATTAAATTCATTCGCTTGTGTCTCAGTGACAGGTAAAGTGATAGGAATACTCCATACTAGTCCATTTTCAAGATGTGTATCTTCAACAACTTTTTTATAATCCGCTTCTCCCATAAATCCAGTAAGTGGACTAAAACCACCAATAGCGATTAATTCTAAATCTGAAATGGACCAAGGATTTAAAGTTAATGATTTAAAAGCGTTCGCTTTTTCAATTAATGCTTCTCTTTCCTTTCCTTCTACAACTCGATTAATTAACTCTCCACCATGTGGCTTAATTGTATAATTGATAATATCTTCATTTGTTGTCATCATTGATAACCCCTTTTCTAATTATTTTGATTAGTTTACTCGGCTTTATTTATAAGAAAAAGACAATTTTTTGTTACGAATAATAGTAATAATAACTAATACAATAATCGCACAAATAATTGCGAATCGAATAACATTTATCACTGTAGTGTCTTTGATGAAATACGTCATTAAAGCATTACTATTTGTAAAAATAATAAGGCCACCTACACAAATTGCTAAAATATTAATGGGTAATATTTTAGTTAAATAGGCTGAAATTGGTGCGGCAATCATACCGCCTATACTTAATGCAATGACAAACCACCAATTAATTTGAGTAAATCCTAAAAAGATAATAAAACTTAATGATGTTGAAAGTGTTACAAAAAATTCACTTGCAGACACTGTACCAATGGCATAGCGTGGTTGAATTTTATGACTTGCAAGTAACAACGGTGTATTGACTGGTCCCCAGCCTCCACCACCAATAGCATCTAGAAAACCAGCAACGGCTCCTTGTGGAACAAGTTTCACACTACTAAGTGTTCCTACGTGTGTATGAAAGTCTTTATGACGTTTAAATAAGAACTGATACAAAATATAAAAACCCATTGAAAGTAAGAATAGTGCTATATAAGGTTTAATATAGTCACCATGTATTTGAGTTAATAATGCTGCACCGATAAATCCACTAATCGATCCTGGTATTGCAAGTTTCAACATGGTTGGCTTATGTACATTTTCAAATTTCCAATGTGATGTACCAGATGCAGCAGTCGTTGCTATTTCTGAAAAATGTACCGTTGCTGAAACAATCGCAGGTGCTATTCCATATGTTAATAATATGGATGATGAGGAGGCACCGAATCCCATTCCGAGTGATCCATCAACAAGTTGTGCTAAAAATCCAGCTAATGCAAATATAAACAATTTTCTCATATATCACATATCCCTTCATACCTAAACTTGTAAATGAAGCCATCGTGTGAATTCTCGTTGCTTAACCTCATCTAAATACTCATCAGATAAAATGTGTTGTAATAAATCCTGTTTCCTAGATGGCTCGATTGATAATTGTTTAATTAGTTGTCTACTTTCATATAAAAAATCAATATACATTTCATATGATTCATCGTACATATCGCTTATTCTTGAAATAATTTTTTTATTCAATTTAGGACTTGCCCCATTGGTTGACACGCTAATAGAAAGTTTTCCACGTTTTAAAATACTTGGAATCGTAACATTTCCAACTTGGGCTTTCGAAGCATGATTACATAATGCATAATGAGGAACACTTTCTAACACCTTTGTATTGACGTCGTTATTATTTGTGGCAATCACTACAAGATCGGCATGTTCAACATCTTGTGGCTCAAATTCTTTTTGGCTCCAAGTGATCATTTCGTTATCTAATAGTTCTTTTAAAGTTGTTGAAATAATAGGACTAACAATATGAACATCATCACAATATTCGATTAAAGTTGAAGCTCGTTTCGTTGCAACTTTTCCGCCACCTACTATGACAATCGATTTCTGGCTTAAATCAATCATGAGCGGCATATGGTTCATATTGTCGTCCTCCTATATTAGATATTTTTCAAATTATGGTAATGTCATTTCAACATCTGATACTTGTTCTTTGAACCAGCTAATTTTTTGACGCATATTTACCACATCACCAATCACAATCATTGCAGGATTTTTGATTTCAGATGCACATTGTACAATGCTACCTAATGTTCCAGTGACTGTTTTTTGAGAAACTGTTGTCCCTAAATGTACTAGCGCTACAGGTGTATCTACTGACTTACCATGACGCACTAACAGTTCACAAATTTCAGGCAAACGTTTTACACCCATATAAATACACAATGTTTCAGGACCATGGGCTAAATGTTCCCAATATGCTTCTTTCGTCATACCTGGTTTATTCACAGCTGTAACAAACGCAACGGATGAACTATAATCTCTGTGAGTAACAGGAATTCCTGCATAAGCAGGAGCTGCAATTCCTGATGTAATCCCAGGAACAATTTCAAATGGAATTTGATTATCCGCTAATATTTCTGCTTCTTCGCCACCACGTCCAAAAACGAAAGGATCACCACCCTTTAATCGTGTAATGGTGTGCCCTTTTTTCGCTAAATTCACTAACATACGATTTGTTTCTTCTTGTGGCAATGAATGCTTATTTGGATCTTTACCACAATAGAAGAACTTTGTGTGAGGTTTTGCAAAATCTAAAATTTCCTTGTTCACTAAGCGGTCATATAAAATCACATCTGACGCTTGAATCGCTTTCATACCTTTTACAGTTATTAAATCAGGATCACCAGGTCCTGCACCTACAAGATAAACCTTTCCCATCTTATCACCCCGTTCGCCTTCTATTTCTTTAAACATTAGCTGTGAAAATCTCTACCATCATGAACTTTAGCTACTACACCCGAACGAATAACGAAGTCTCCGAAATGTTCACCTTCGAGACGTGATTTTCCATAATCCATTAAAATTGGACGTAAGCTTTCGAGAATTTCTTTTTCATCGATGTTTTCTTTATATAGTTTATTTAAGCGATCACCGTTAAAGCTTCCACCTAAATACATATTATATTTGCCAGGTGCTTTACCAATAAATGCAATCTCAGCTAATGCAGGTCGTGCACATCCATTAGGACAACCTGTCATACGTATAGTAATCTCTTCTTCACTAACACCAGCTTCATCTAATAAATCTTCAATTTTAGATAATAGCGTTGGTAAATAACGTTCTGATTCAGCCATTGCTAAACCACAAGTTGGAAATGCTACACAAGCCATTGAATTACGTCTTAAACCACTATAATTTTTACCATCAGTTAAACCGTATTTATCAATAAGAGATTGAATATCTGCTTTTTTCTCTTCAGTTACATTAGCAATAATTAAATTTTGGTTTGGAGATAATCTAAAATCACCAGTATGTGTTTCTGCAATTTCTCTTAACGCCGTTTTTAACTTATAGTCTTCTGTATCTTTTACACGTCCATTTTGAATGAATAATGTATAATTCCATACACCTTTTTCACCTTCAATCCAACCTAAACGATCGCCATTATGTTCAAATTTAAATTCGCGAGCTTCACTGATTTCCCAGCCTAGACGTGTATTTAATTCTTTAACAATATTATCTACACCAAAACGATCTACTGTATATTTAAAACGTGCATTTTTACGATTTGAACGATTACCAAGATCACGTTGAATTGTAAGTAATGCTTCACATACATCTATGACTTTATCTTTAGGAATAAATCCAGCAATGCGTCCTACTTGAGGGTATGTATCTGGATTACCATGCGTCATACCCATGCCGCCACCAATAGCCACATTAAATCCAACGAGTTCATCATTTTCTACAATTGCAATTAAACCAATATCTTGTGAAAATACATCAATATCGTTTGATGGTGGTACGGCAATACCAATTTTAAATTTACGTGGTAAATATTTTTCCCCGTACATTGGCTCTACTTCTTCTTTAGAATCAAGCACTTTCTCTCCATCTAACCAAATTTCATGATAGGCATTCGTTTTAGGTAATAAATGATCACTAATGGCTGTAGCATAATCAAGTATTTCTTTATTAATATTTGATTGATATGGATTTGGGTTACACATTGTATTACGATTGACATCTCCACATGCTGCAATCGTATCTAACACTGATTCATTAATTTTTTTCATAGATGATTTTAAATTTCGTTTTAAAATACCATGAAATTGGAAAGTTTGACGTGTTGTGAGTTTCAATGTATGATTCGCATAATTATTAGAAATATCATCCATTGCAATCCATTGCTCAGGTGTTGCTTTACCTCCAGGTAGTCGCACACGAATCATGAAAGCATATGCAGGTTCTAATTTTTGTTTACGACGTTCATCACGTACATCTCGGTCATCTTGTTGATAACTCCCATGAAACTTAAGTAATTTAGTATCGTCATCAGAAATGGCACCAGTTAAAGGATCTGCTAAGCCTTCTTCAATCGTACCGCGTAAATAATTACTTTCAGTTTTTAAATGTTCTAACGCATCAAGGTTTTCATTTAACTCATCAGCAATTTGTTTAATCGTTTTAGCCATTCACTCTCCACCCTTTCTTTAGTACACGTCACGTTGATAACGTTTATCTTTTTTCATTTGTTTTAAGTAGCTTTCAGCATCTTCTTCAGTTAAATTTTGTTCTTTCACTAATACATTGCGTATCGCTTGATGTACATCTTTAGCCATATTTTTTTCATCACCACAAATGTAGATCGATGCACCTTTTTCTAACCACTCATTAAATTCTTTACTATGTTCAGCAATGCGATGTTGTACATATACTTTTTGATCTGTATCACGTGAGAAAGCGACATTCATTTTTTCAAGAACACCATCTTTTAACCATTCTTGCCATTCTGTTTGATATAAGAAATCAGTAGTAAAGTGTTGATCGCCGAAGAATAACCACGTATTACCTTTATAACCATATTCTTCACGTTCTTGCATATGTGCTCTAAATGGTGCAATTCCTGTACCAGGTCCTATCATAATGACAGGTGTATCTCCATCTTTAGGGAATTTAAAGTTTGGATTACGTTTAAGATAAATTGGAACAGTATCTCCTGGTTGAATACGTTCAGCAAATTGAACAGAACATACACCTGAACGATCTCTACCGTGTGTGTTATATCTTACTGCACCAACCGTAATGTGAACTTCATCAGGTAATGATTGATAACTACTTGATATAGAATATTCTCTAGGAGGTAATTTTCTAAGGATTTGATATAAATCTTCAGGTTCTAATTCTTCAGGTGGGAAATCATTGAGTAAATCAATAAAATCTCTACCTTCAATATAATTTTGTATCCACTCACTATCTTGAACTTTGTCTTCTAACGCTTCATTATCAAAATATGCTGCTGCATTTTGAAGTAATGGTTTCGTTAATTTTGTAATTTCAAAGTAAGATGTTAATGCTTCTTCTAATGAAATCGTATCTCCATCTTCTGAGATTTGAATTTGATCGCCCGGATCCCATCCTAACGTACTCATCAGTAATTCAACTAAAGCTGGATCATTTTGTGGTAAAACGACTAAGCAATCTCCTACTTCATATTCTTCACCAAAGTTATCTAATAAGAATTCAATATGACGTGTTTCTTTATTAGATCCTCTACCATTTAAATTAATATTTTCTAATACTTCAGCTTGATATGGATTCGCCTTTGAGTATTTTTTCTCTTTCGCAGATTTGATTGATTCACTTACAACTTGTTCACTTTGTGTACCTTCAGGTGCTGAGTCAATAGTATTAATGACATTAGCCATCCATTTTTCGGCATCTTCTTCATAATCAACATCACAATCAACACGTTCATATAATCGTTCGGCCCCAAGTTCTTCAAGTTTTTTATCAAAATCTCTACCTGTTTGGCAGAAGAATTCATAGGTTTGATCACCTAATGCAAGTACTGAAAATCTTACTCCTTCTAATTTAGGGGCTTTTCTACCATGAATAAATTCATGTAATTCGGCTGCATTATCCGGTGGATCTCCTTCACCTTGTGTGGAAGTAATAATAAATAAATCTTCGACATTTTTAAGATTTTTAGGTTTAAATTCATCCATTGCCTTTAACGTTACATTATGTCCAATATTTGAAAGACGTTCTTCAAATATTTCTGCTAAACCTTGCGCATTTCCTGTTTCTGAACCATATAATAATGTAATCGCACGTTTTTCAGGTTGAATTGTTGGTTCATTTTGTTGAAGCATTGTTTCAGTATCCTTTGAAATAGCTCCTATTTGTGAACCTTGTGTCTCAGATGTTCCTGATGTAAGTTGCTGATTTGCGACTAAATAGCCACTTAGCCATACTTTTTGTTCTGGCGTAAGTGTCTGTAATAATTCATTAATTTGTGTGGCTTGTCCTTCAGTAAAAGGACTATTGGTAACACTTAGATTCAATTCATCCACCTCTATCATTTCAATCTTTATTTTATTTAAAATACTTACTATCTCTATATTATGTAATCTATATTCGACTTTCCAGTAAAAATCGAATATAGAATATTTTTAAATCCTTATCAGAATACTATGTTTTATATAAAAAATTTTTTAAACCTTACATCACGGTTTATCTGCAACATGAAGTCCACATTCTGTTTTTTCAAAACTTGACCAACGTCCTGCTCTGGAATCATCAGAATTGAATACTGGCGCTGTACAAGGAATACAACCAATACTTGGATAATGCTGATCATGAAGTTCATTATAAGGTAAATCATGTTGTTTAATATAATCCCAAACGTTATCTTCCGTCCAATAAATTAAAGGACATACTTTAATCGATTTAAAACGTTCATCTTTATTAATGAAATTTGTTTTAGCACGAGTCGGAGATTGATCTCTTCGTAGTCCTGAAATCCAGGCAATCGCGCCACCTAGTACCTCTTCTAAAGGTTTAATTTTACGAATATAACAACATTGATTTGGATTATTTTTCCATAATGCAGGATTGTATTTCTCAGCTTGTTCTTCAAGCGTCAATTCTGGTTTCTTCATTTCAATACGTAACTTAGGAAAACGTTCTTTTACTCTATCAATTAAATCGTATGTTTCTTGAAAATGTAAATCTGTATCTAAAAATACAATTTGAGCATCTGGTTTAATTTGATAAATCAAATGAATAAGTACCATGCTCTCTGCCCCAAAACTACATGAGTAAACGATATCTTCACCATACGTAGTATAAGCCCATTTTAAAATTTCATAGGCACCCTTTGTCGCGTCGTCAGTAGAAATGGAGTCAATAAATGGATCGCCATCAAAACTCTCATACGTTATCTTTGATACTGACATAAACCTATGGTCCCTCCTCAGTATTTACAAATTTATTAATCTAATACCTATCAGAATTGTCAGAATAATATGCTAATACTTTAACGAGTTTTGAGAAGAAAGTCAAGAAAGTTTAGAGAATATTTACTTTAAAATAAACATACATTTTTGATTCGAACTAAAAATATAAGTTTTATTTTATTCCTACCTAAATAAGTGCCTACTTCATAACCGTTTTTTTCATTATTGAAGCAACTCCAACTGTAATTACTACCTTTTCTTTAAAACTAGGATTATAATTAACTACTAAATCCTTGTAATCAATTCATAATCTATACACTCTATATGAATTTTATATTTTCCGACTATCTTTTTAACTTCCTTTTTAGTCATACTTGAAAAACTATATATCCATTCACACTTATATTTATTCATGATTTCAAATGACTTTAAAGATATTTTCTATAAATTTATTATAGTATATAAAAATAATAATGAAGTGTTTCTCACTTCATTATTACTAATTAGTTATTCTTTTCATAACGTACTTTTTGACGGTAACCATATGTGCTTTCTTTAATTAATTGATCATTAAGCAAACCTGCGCCTATTGCTCCTGCAACAGTAGATATTGAGGTTGCAAACCAAGGAATACTTAAATAAAGTTGGACACTGGCTGGTCCTTTTAAACCTACTTGTTGTCCTAAGAATCCTGGAGGTAATAACACAAGCTCTGCAATTAAGAATAATAAATATAAAATCATATAATATATCACAATGGCTATCAATAAAGTCATGATCGTTGTTAAATTATATAACATTACAATTCTTTTATGCTTAGCTTTTTTTGTAGATTCCCATAGACCATGGGAGACCATTATCCAAACGAGCATACCTAAAATTGCCATGATGGAAATTCCAAATAATCGCCATACAGAAAAATCAAGACCCATATTCCACATGGTTGAAAAAATCAATCCGAATGCGCCTGTCGTAAAAGCAATCGCTACAATATTACTTAAACTTGCCATCATATTCAGTGGGTTATTCGCAAAGGTCATCCCACTGACAAGTCGTATCATTCCAAGACTACGTGAATTTGATAAATATCTTAAATGATTATTTCCTGTTTCTTTTAAATGTACTTCTGTTTTCTCAATACGTGAAAAAGGAAATTGTTTATTGATTTCTTTCTTAACCCTATTATTGTCATCATAACCCACATGCTCTCTTTCAGAATAATGAAGTTCATTAATAATGGTTACGATAGCATGTTTAAAACGATTCTTTACAGGACGCCATCCAAAAGCAGGATACGAAAATATTGCAGCGCCATTTTTTTTATTAATATCTAAAGCAAGTACATTTTGATGATAGAACATAGGTAAGTCTGTAATTCCTACAACATAATCCCATTCTCTTTTATTATGATAATCTTGAATTTTTTTGAATATTTCTTCCACACTTTCCGCAAAACCAGTAAGAGGATCCACCACGAGATCAACTTTCCAGTCACGTTGGTGATTATCTTGTTCTGATAATATATTGGGGATGTCATTAATTAAACTTTGTGCTAATTTCTCTGTCACTCCTGGCGCCACAACGAGACCAATTAATTTTTCTTCACTCATGTTGTTTCCTCCTCTCTATGATCTTGTTTTTTATGTTCATCTTGTTGATTATCATTATTTTGTTTATTGGATGCACTTTCTTCAACTTGTTGATTTGATGCATCATGAGAAGATGATTGAGCTTGTTCTTTTTCTTTCTTCTCTTGTTCTGCTTCTTTATAACGATGATATTGTCGATACGAATAAGTAATCTGACGGATCTTCTCTTCATTCTCTACAGTAGATCCCATTGCCCCAGCAAGTAAACCTAGTGAAGATACAAACCATACTAATTTTACATAATTTATAAACGTAAAATGAGGATGTGCGCTAGTCCATTGATTAAATAAACTTGGTGGAACAAACAATGATACACTTATCGCTAATAAAAGATATAAAATAATATAATTTAAAAGTGTAATAATAAATAATGTAAATATGGTAGTGAAATTATAAATATAGCGATACACACGCTGTGATTTAGTTGTTTTACGTTCAATCAATTGATGTGCATAGAGTAACCAGCCTGTCATACCTAGGATAGCAATAAGCATAAGTATAATAAATCTTACTATGGAGTACTGTATACTCAGTTCCCAAGGCATGGAGAAAATTGATACATAAGTCCCAGTTGCAAAAGCAACTGAAATAATCTTTTTGAAATTAAAAATATTTTTCCATGGTTCATTTGCCCGTGTTAACCCTAAAATAAGTTGGATCCAACTGAGAATAAACCATCGATGAATATAACGTTGCTTTGGCGTTTCATCTTCATTTGGTTCTACTGCTTTAGGATGTATAAGAGGATGAATCTTGGGAGCCACTCTTGAAGTTGAATAATACAATTGTTCAATAATAGAAGTTAAACTATCTCTTAATTTTCGTCGTAGGTCTATCCAACCTAATGAAGGTAAAGATAGCATCGCTACTTGTTTATCATTATTAAAATCACTAATCACTACTTTATTTCCAGAAATACTTGGTAAATCTGTAATACATACAACAAAATCCCAATCATGTTGATCTTTCATTTTTGCCGCTTTATCAATACTTTCATGTACATCTTCAGCTGAGCCAATCATTAAATCAACGTGTAGTTGAAATACCCATTCTTGTTGATCATTCACACGTTGATTCAGCTGTTCTTTTATATCTGGAATAACAGCTTCTACGTGTTTACGAGACACACCCGGTGAAGGTATCAAACCAATTTTGTGCATTGTGTTATCCTCCTTTCTTTATAAATATAAAAAGTAAGGTGTACGTTGAAAAAGTCTACTCTTTTCAAACGTACACCTATTTATAAATAATTATTTAGCAAGTACAAGTGGTGAAAAGATAATGTAAGCAAGTACTACTAAACCTAGAACAATACCGCCTGTAACATAACGGTATTTCCAAGGTGTAAGATCCACTTTAGCTTGATTAGTATTTAAGTCAAACGTATTGGAAGGTTTAAATTTATTAAAGACAAGTATAATAGCTAAATCAATAAAGAACATAAAACTAAAAGTATATAGATAATTTAATTGTGGCACCATAAAACTAATTGCAGCATATAACACAATGTGTGTAACTAAAGCTACTTTAGCGCCTAGTTTAGATGTGTGCTTAGAATAAAATGCAACTAAGACCAATGCAAGTACTGGCATACTATATACACCATTGAACTGTTGCACAATCGCATATAATCCACTTGGGAAAAGGGCAATAAGTGGAGATATACCTACTACAATAATGCCAATCACAACTGTCGCGATATGACCGACACGTGCAATATGTTGATCTGAAGCACGCTTACCAAAAATAGGTTTATAAAAGTCTAAAGTAAAGAGTGTTGTTGTACTGTTTAATGATCCAACAAATGAACTTAATATGGCTCCAAAAATAACTGCTCCGAATAGACCATAGCCCCAATCAGGTAAAATCGCCTGAATCAATGCAGGATAAGCATTATCATTAGATGTTATACCCCCATTGAAATAATTATATGCAATAACACCAGGAATCACTGTAAAAATAGGACCAAATACTTTAAATAAACTTAAATATATCGCACCTTTTTGTGCTTCTTTTAAATTCTTACCAGCTAATGCTTTTTGTACAATCATTTGGTTCGCACACCAAAAGAATAAATTATTAAAGAACATACCAAAGAATAATGTTGGCCATGGAACAACATTTGAATCAATAGCTCCAAAAGCGTTTAGTTTTTCAGGCGTACGTTGGACCATGTGGTCGAATCCTTTCACAAAATTCCCATCACCTAAATGATGTAAACCTAAAATTGTAATAATCAAACCACCTATAATTAATCCGACACCATAGATTGAATCACTAAATGCACTCAGTGACAAACCACCGATAAATAAATAGATAACACCTACTGCACCAATGACAAATGCAATAATAATCGTTGCTGTTGCATCACTTACTCCTAAGTATTTTCCAATATTAAACATTTTATTAAATACTAATGAACCAGAATATAAGACAACTGGTAAAAATGATACAACATAAGTGAAAATAAATAATATAGAAACGAAACGTTTAGTAAAGGTACCATAACGCATTTCAAGTAATTCAGAAATGGTATCCACACCGTACCTTAAATATTTTGGTAAGAATATCCATGCAAGTAAGACAACTGCTACAGCAGCTGTGACTTCCCAGGCCATCACTTCCATACCCTTACCATAACTTTGACCATTCTGTCCTACAATTTGTTCTGTAGATAGATTAGTCATAATAATCGTTGAGGCAATCGTAAATCCTGTTAAACTATTGCCTCCCATAAAATAGCCATCTGCACTATCAGTCTTTATTTTTTTTGAACGCCAAAACGCATAAAGACTGACCCCCATAACAACGGCTAAAAATAAAATAATTGCTAGCCAATTCATAATACGTGTCGCTCTCCTCAATATTTTATTTGTAAAAAATAAAAACGTTAAATCTTCATTCAACGTTAAACTGTTTATTACTTATCCTATAAAGCACCTATTTAGGGTAACTTCTATTTTAAACACGGTATATCTGATTTTCAATCATATAATTGAAAATTATTATAAAAATAAATTATATAAATTTTTATTTTTATATTCAAATAAAAAAGTAATCAATATAATCTTTAATGGGAGCGCTTGACTTCTGATAATAGAAGTCATAAAGTGAAACTATAGTTAAATCATATGCACTAGGGGTGTTTTAAAACTGAGATGAGGTGTAACCTCAAACCCTTTGAACCTGAACTAGCTTATACTAGCGTAGGAAAGTGTCTTATAAAATAAGATGACCTGTTGAGATGTGTCAAACTGTTCTCAATAATGATAGATCTATTTTAATGCAACTTTCCTAATGTGAAGGTTGCATATTTTTTTGCTGTAAATGAAGTAAATGGAGGCACAATCTTTATGACGAGAACAGTATTAGTAACTGGAAGTAGCCGTGGTTTAGGTGCGGTCATTGTGAAAACATTAGCTACACAAGGATTTGAAGTCATCATTAATTACAATCAAAGTCGTGAAGCGGCTGAGGCACTTGCAAAGGAGCTTGGTGACAAAGCTATCGCAATTCAAGCAGATGTCACACAACGTGCTGAAGTTGATCGTTTAGTTAATGAGGCAACACATCATTTTGGAAAAATTGACGTTGTGGTCAATAACGCATTAGTTAATTTTAAATTCGATCCTAATGCGCAAAAGGCCTTTAAAGACTTAGCATGGGAAGACTACCAACAACAAATTGACGGTACCCTAAAAGGCGCTTTTAATGTTACTCAAAGTGTCATTCCACAATTTATAGAGCGTGGTTCTGGTGCCATTGTAAGCATTGGCACAAATTTGTATCAACATCCCGTTGTCCCATATCATGAATACACAACAGCTAAAGCTGGGTTGATTGGATTCACGCGTAATGTTGCAGCCGAATTAGGGCAATATGGTATTACTGCTAATGTAGTGTCAGGAGGATTGCTTAAAACAACTGATGCTAGTGCTGTCACTACACCAGATGTTTTTGATTTAATTGCACAGACGACTCCATTACGTAAGGTGACTACCCCACAAGATGTTGCTAATATGGTTGCTTATTTAAGTAGCGAAGCTGCAGATGGTATGACTGGTCAAAATATTACTGTCGATGGTGGTTTAACCATGAATTAATATAGGTCTGGTCTTCCTTAGCTTAGAATAGAAATAAAATGAACATTGGAGTGAGAAATTAAATTGACTCATCAACATCAACTTCATCTCGGTGTATTAATCTATGGATGTGGTCATCATCAAGCTGCTTGGCAACTTCCCAATTCAAGTATTGAACGTCTCGGTGATATTCATTACTATCAAGAATTAGCCCAGTTATCTGAAAAAGGACTGTTAGACGTAGTTTTTTTCGCAGATAACCAGTCTTTTATCCCTAGCTATACGTCGATGCCAAGTTTTTGGTTTGATCCACTGATTAACTTAACTGCTATATCTCAAGTCACACAACATATTGGATTAGTTCCTACGATTTCAAGTACATTTTCTAATCCATTCACTGCAGCACGTCAGTTACTTAGTTTAGATCATATTAGTGGTGGACGAGTGGGATGGAATTTAGTCACTTCCATGACAGATGCCGAAGCTCAAAATCACAGCATGGATCATCTACCTAATCATGATGAACGCTATAAGAAGGCTGAAGAGTTTGCTCAAGTCATGAATGGATTGTTTGATTCTTGGCATACTGAAGATTTCAAACCCAACCGGCATCACCATACAATGATCAATCGCAACATCAAACCGCTTCACCACAATGGCAAATATTTTCAAGTTCATGGACCATTGACAACACCAAGTAGCATTCAGGGAAAACCTGTGGCGATGCAAGCAGGTGCCTCTAAACAAGGTATTGCATTAGCTACAAAATATGCAGATGCAGTATATTCCGTTTCTTGGAATATGAAGCAAGCAAAACGGTATCGCGAGCGCTTAGATAGTGAAATGGCACAACGTGACCATCAGCGTTATATTAAAGTGTTTCCTGGACTAGTCACTTATGTGGGTCATACACATGAAGAAGCATTGAAAAAGAAAGCAGAACTTGATCAACGACTTCCTATCAAAGCCGCTTTAAAGCAACTCAGTTTTTTCATTCAACAAGACTGTAGTCAGTGGGAATTAGATGCTCCTGTGCCTAAACTACCTTCCTTAGAAGAGTTTAACGGTCCCGCGGGTCGATATGAAACCATCTTAGAAATTATTCAAGATAAGCAACCTACTGTAAGAGAACTGCTAAGTTACCTTAATGCGGGTGGTGGACATCTGACACTCATAGGTACGCCAAAAGAAATTGTAGATGAAATGGAACGCTGGTTTAATGCAGGTGTTGCAGATGGATTTAACTTAATGCCACCTTCTTTACCAGATAGTTTAAACGACGTAGTTACACTCATTGTACCTGAATTACAACGTCGTGGCTTATATCGACATCAGTATAAAGGTTCTACACTAAGAGAACACTTAGATTTAATTTAATGTCTAATATATTTTATCCAAACCATATAGTAGAAATTAACGTAAAAAGCGATGGTATTAACTTAGGAATACCATCGCTTTTATATATCATATTATTAATATTTGTATGGATTGTTATCTTTTTCTTCTTGAAGCTTTCTTGCTTCATCTTGAATAAAATCATTACTTCGTTTATTCGTTTTATGATTTGAATAACGTTGATCACGATAGTCGTCATCCTTTGAATCATTTACGTGTGTATCGTGCTCTCTTTCATTATTATTGTCCGCTGCTTGATCTTTATTTGAATAATGATCTTTAATATAACGTTGTTGCTGTTTTTCTTCTTCTTCATTCAAAATGAATGCATTATTATTTGCATTTACATCATGATGATCTCTTTTGTAATGATCATTATAATCAGCATTGCCATACATGTCATGCTTAGGTTTACGAACAAGTAACATAATACCTGCAATTAACCATAAAATTAAACTGATCCAGTTTGTAGCAATCGCTAAAATACCTGCAATAATTAATAAGATACCTGCAAGTTTAGGTTTTTTATTAATTAAAATACCACCAATAATTGCAAGAATTAATGGGATGAACGCGCCCCATGTAAAGAAATTAAATAAACCACCTAATGCATCCATACCATTATTTATTTCTGTTATAGAAACCTCATTGCCTTGCTTTTGTGTTTCATTAATAATTTGTTCTTTAAAATCAGCATTACCAATAAATGGTTTAATCATTAAAAACATAATTGCAACTAATGCTTGAATCGCAACACCTATCCAAGTAAGAACGTGTTCACCAGTACGTTTAATGTTATTGTTACTATTTCTAATTGTTGCATCATCATATTGTTTCGCCATTATTCCGCCTCCTTTTTTTATCCTTATACCCTACTGTCTAAAATTTTACACTCATTGATATAATGATGATTTATTTTCAGTATTATATCAATGATGAATAAGACGATAATATACACGAGACGTCATTACATACATCAAAGCATAGATTATCATTACAAACACTAAGACACCGATATAAGTTGTTAAAAATAATTTTATATCATTAACATCTAAAATACCAAGCAAAGTATAAATCATTTTAGAAGCACATAGTACATGTATCATAGATACTATAATAGGTAAAGTAAAAATAATAACTACTTGGTCATGAATAACAGATCTAATCCGTTCTTCTTCTAAACCTACTTGACGCATAATTCGATAGTTTTTCCGATCTTCATATCCCTCAGCAATATTTTTGTAATACATCATCGTAAATGTACCAATCATTAAGACTAAAGAAACAATAGTTCCAACAAAAATGAGACCACCATAAATATCAAACATATCCTTATTTAATTCATCTTTATTATCAATTTGAATATCATATTGTTTCATCAATTTAGACTTAATATGATCTATGGACTGTGTATCTTTTGTTTTAAGATTAAAAGCAATGTATGAGTTAATATTTGCTGTTGTTTGATAATAATGAATCAATTGACGTTGTTGATTTACATTATGAGTAACAAGTGTGACTCCACCTGGAAATGAAAAATGATCTCCTTTTAACTGATTTGTTTTAAATGTTTGATTCATTAATTTGATATGGTCTAACTTTTGAAATATGAAATGATTCGCTAATATTCCCATTTCATTATGTTTAAGTCGCAGGTGCGTATGATTGATTGTATTGTAATCTTTCTGATTCATTACAATTAAATATATACTATTTAAATCTAATGGACTGTTTTCATTATCTCGCTTTACAAATGAACCCTTCTTATAAGTGACTGCAACACTTCCACTTGTATATTCCCTGAAAGCATCAACATCAGCATGTCTCTTAATCTCATTTTCTAGCTGACGTACTTTATGTTTGCTCGTAGTACTATGATGCACATCTCCACTCAATTCAATACGATATTGTGTTGGCATTAAATGATTCGCACGTTGGTCTACACTACGATATGTAGCGACGCTCATTCCTAGAGTCACAATAAGAAAAGTACATAGCATGGTTAAACTAGCCAAACCAATAGAATTAGAATTCATTCTTGAACGTAAACCAGAAATAGTAAAAAAATATTTAGGTCGATAATAAATACTCGGAACCCTTTGAAGCCAATCTATCACTAAGACACTCAATGATATAAATAAGCAATACGTTCCTATTGTCACTAAAATAAGGGCAATAAAAATATTACGTAATGAAACCAAAATGAGTGTATCTTTTAAGGCAATCATATAACTGTCAACAACAGTTATGATCCCAACAATCAATAAGATATAGAGTAAAGGTTTGGACCATTGTTTTTCCGTTGGATGTTGTTGTTGTATTAACTTAATAGGACTTTGAAATGTGATTTTTATATTGTTGACAATAAATAAAAATAGCATCATTATTGCTAACATCAATAAGGTGTATCTCATTGCACTTATATCAAATGGATATTTTTTTAAAGTTACATGTGTATAACCTAATATTCTATTTAACGACATATAAGTTAATGCACCAAATAAATAACCACCTATAATACTCAGACATCCAATGATAATATATTGATATATTCCTTCTATAAACAGCATTAACCTAAAATGCTTTTTTTCCATACCCAAAATCATATTCATGGCAAGCTCTTTTTGACGACGTCGCATAATAAAACGATTAGCATAAAGAATAAAAAGGAGTCCAAATAGACACATAAAAAAATTTCCTATACTAATAAAAACTGGAATAACATCACTATGCTTATGAAGCGACGTATTCATGTTTAAGGATAATAAAATAAATTCAATACCAAATAATGTACTGATGACTAGAATAAATGGAATTATAATATGACGCTGTGTCTTAAAATTCTGAATGACTAACGTCCAAACCAAGCGAAAAGTCATTTTAATCACCACTTTCGTGAAGCATTGCTAAACTATCAGCAATACGTTTTTGAAACTCTGATTGTAGTTCCTCCCCACGATAAATTTCATGATATAAACGGCCATCTTTAATGAATAAAATACGTTTGGCATAGGAAGCATCTACAGCCGAATGTGTCACCATTAAAATGGTTTGCTCATTTTTATTAATGTCTCTAAATAGTTCCATAATCGTTTTAGAAGTTTTAGAATCAAGTGCACCTGTAGGCTCATCTGCGAGTAACAAATCTGGTTCATTAATCAGTGCTCGACAGATAGCCACGCGTTGTTGTTCTCCTCCTGATATTTCAAAAGGATATTTATTAAGAAGTGGTTCAATATGTAACTGATAACTTAAGCGATAAAGACGATGACGCATCGTTTGATGTGAGCGATTCGCAAGTACAAGTGGCATTAAGATATTATCTTTATTTGTCATCGTCGGTAAAATGTTAAAATCCTGAAAAACAAAACCTAAATGGTCTCGACGGAAATAAGCGATTTCTTTATTACGCAATTGACGGATATTTTGCGCGTCAATCGTTATCGTACCTTCAGTAGCTTTATCATAAGTTGCAATTAAATTAAGTAAAGTGGACTTCCCAGATCCAGATTCACCCATAATCGCTACAAATTCACCCCTATCCACATTAAATGAAATGCCATTTAATGCGGTAGTAGCATTCAGGCCTCTTCCAAATATTTTTTTTACATTATTCACGTCTAACAACATGATATCCATGCTTCCTTTCTTTTTATTAAACTCTTTAATTTATCACTTACTTCTATCATAAAACAAAAAGAAACCAGTAACATTAATCATTTCTTAAAAATGTTACTAGCTATCCTTACATTATTGAAAGTTTAATTATTTTCTGGGAAATGTATGTCAAATGTAGTTCCTTCATGGAGCGTTGAAGATACTTCTACTTTATGATGTAAATGTGCCGATATATGTTTAACAATAAATAATCCGATGCCACTTGAATGTTGATGAAGTCTTCCGTTATAGCCTGAGTACCCTTTATCGAAAATTTTGGGAAGATCGGCTTTACTAATTCCTACACCGTTATCTCGTATAGATAGCACATGATTTTCGTTGTTAAACGTAATCCAAATATCTTTACCTCTTGCATATTTCAAAGCATTATTAAGAATTTGTTCTATCATGATCGTACACCATTGAACATCAGTCAGTACTTCATCTTCACAACGTGTGTAATGAATAGTTGTTTTTTGATCGATGAATTGAATCGAATATTTCATAATAAGCGGTTTAACGAGATCGTTAATGGTCACTTTTGAAAAGGACATATCCGTTTCTTGATTCATCAATTTTAAATAGCTGAGTGCAAGACTCGTATAGTTATCAATTTGTATAATTTCTTGACGCACACGATTTACTACATTATCTTCATTTCTTTCTAGAAGGAGTTTTGAAGCGGTAATAGGTGTCTTCATTTGATGCACCCATGTTAAAAAATAGTTCTCAACGTTGACTTGGTATGCAGCTTGTTCATTTTTTACACGTTGTAATTCATCTTCTAAGTCAGCAACTTCTTCTTTTAAAGACACTGCTTCTTGAAATCCACTAAGTTGAATCAACCAAAAAATAATCATTATGAAAAGAATAATTGCCATACCTAGAAAGAAGGCATTGAAAGGCAAATTAAAAAGAAAAAAAATCACCAAGAAAAGTAATAAAAATAAAGCTACTATCATCATTTGATGACGTATCGATTTTATAAACGCTTTTAACATACTATTTACACCTTATATCCTACATTTTTCTTTGTCTCAATGAAATCAACAATACCGATAGATTGCAGCTTTTTACGTAGGCGTGTCATATTTACTGCTAACGTATTATCATCAATAAAATTCTCTGATTCCCAACATTTTTCAATAATTGCTGTACGATTGACATATTTCCCTTCATTTTGAAATAATTTATTCAAAATTTGTAGTTCAGTAAACGAAAGTTGTACAGAGTCATTGTTGTAGTATAGTGTGGCTTCATCAACAACGAGTTTACACCCTTTAACAGTCATCTCATTATTTGAAACCGTTAAATCATATGTTCTACGTAGCAATGCTTGAATTTTCGCTATAGTAAGTGACAAATTAAATGGCTTTTCAATAAAGTCATCTCCCCCCATTTGAATTGCCATAATTTGATCCATATTGTCAGTACGCGAACTAATGAAAATAATTGGGACATTAGATACTTTACGTATCTCTTGGCACCAATGATAACCATTAAATGTAGGTAAATTAATATCTAATAGCACAAGTTCAGGTTCTGCAGTTTTAAATTCTTCAAGAATATTACCAAACTGCTTAGCAATACTCACTTCATAGTTCCAATGTGAGAGTTCATTCCCTAGACTTTCTGCAATGACGACATCATCTTCGACAATTAATACTTTCATTTTTTTCATCCTTTATTTTGCGTCATGATCATTATTGTCATTAGGATTAGACATTTTATTTTTTTCTTGTTCAAATTTATTTTCTTTATGTTTCGTTTTTTTCTTACGTTTTCTTTCTTCCATAATAGATAATGCGATAAATACAACTATCAGTAAAGGAGATAACATTACGAATATCATTATTGATTCACCTCTATATATTTATTCATGACATGATTTCTCTAACTTTATTTTAACGCTTTTTCTTTAAATTGAATATGTTCGAGATAACTGTTTCATAAAAAAGTAAGGAGCGAGATTCGAATTCATTTTGAATACGCCGTCTCACTCCCATGCTTCTTTTACTTTTAATCTTCTTTATTTAAAATATACTTTCTAATATCTTCTATGGTGATCGCTTCTTTAATTTGTCTTTGGATATCATTGATTTTTGCTGTTCTTCCCATACTTCCTGCCCAACTTTTAGGACTATGCTGTTCCCAATCATCTAATTCTTTAAATAGTTCTTGTAATGTTGTCATATGTTTACCACCTTTTTTTAATTTGGGTAAATAAAATAGCCCTCCTTAAATAAGAAGCGCTTGTCGACATCTTCTTATCTTTCAGGAAAATCCTGTTGGATGTAGCACCTCACGCAAAGCGCAGTTGCTGAAGTTTCATAGGGCCAATTCCCTCCACTTACTCTTAATAAGATCAAACTATTTTATTTAATACTATTATAACATATATTTTCAATTCTTTATATTAAATTAATTTATCAAATCATAGAATATGATAAGTTAATAATTTTTTACAATACCTTAAACTAAAGTTTACTAAATACTTACTTCAAATCAAATAAAGTTTCTTAATATAAAGATGTAAGTAATCTATATTTTACATATTAGGGGGCTTTTTTAATAATGAGTTTCATCAATAAATTTGGAAAAACCACAGTAGCAACTTCAATTCTAGCTGCTTCAGTATTAGGTACAACACATGTGTCATTCGCATCTGGTGCTGGACAAGGTGCTCAAGATCAACAAGGTCAAAATGGCGATTACATGGCCATCGGTAACACTAAAAATCCTAAAAATGTGATTTTCATGGTTGGAGATGGTATGGGTCCTTCTTATAATTCAGCTTACCGTTATTATGCAGATAATCCTAATACCAAAGAATTAGATCAAACTGCTTTTGATAAATATTTAAAAGGAACTAACCGTACTAATCCTAACGATCCTAAAGAAAATGTCACTGACTCAGCTGCAGGTGGCACAGCTTTCGCTACAGGTCATAAAACATATAATGGTTCAATCTCTGTAGATAATGATAAAAAACCTTTAAAGTCAGTATTAGAATATGCTAAAGAACAAGGTAAATCAACTGGTTTAGTGACAACAGCAGAAGTCACTGATGCAACCCCAGCTGTGTATGCGGCACATGTAGATGATCGTGATAAAAAAGATGAGATTGCACAACAATTTTATAACGATAAAATTAATGGCCAACATAAAGTAGATGTTCTCTTAGGTGGAGGCTCTAAATACTTCGGTAAAGAAAATGGTCATTTAACTGAGAAATTTCAAAAAGATGGTTACGACTATGTAACCAATAAAACTGACTTAGCTAACTCAAAAAGTGACCAAGTATTAGGTTTATTTGCTGAAAAAAATATGCCGTTACAAATTGATGCACCACAACAAAATCCATTATTAGCAGATATGGAAGAGAGTGCATTATCTAAATTAGAAAAAAATGATAAAGGATTCTTCTTAATGGTAGAAGGCGCGTCAATTGATAAATCTGGTCATCCTAATGATATCACTGGTGTCATGTCAGAAATGAGCGGTTTCGATAAAGCATTCCAAAACGCTATCGACTATGCAAAAAATCATAAAGATACATTAGTTGTCGCAACTGCTGACCACTCAACTGGCGGTTTATCCATCGCTAAAGGCAAAGATTATGTATGGAATCCAGACGCTATTCATAAAATGAAACATTCTGGCAGTTACATGACTGAACAAATTGCTAAAGGTAAAGACCCTGAAACAGTGATCAATGAAGGTTATGGTGTCGACTTCCCTAAAAAACAATTAGATAAAGTTAAAGATGCAGCGAAAGAATTAAAAGACGTTAAAGATAAAGCTAAAAATGACGATGATCCAAAAATTGCAGAAGCAACAACTCAATTACAAGATGCAATTCAAAAACCAATTAACGATGCATCTCATACTGGTTGGACAACATATGGTCACACTGGTGAAGATGTAAATACTTATGCATATGGTCCAGGTGCTGATAAATTCCGTGGTAACATTGATAACACAGATAGTGCAAAAAACATCTTCGACTTCTTTGGTCAAGATGTCACGTCTAACCAAAATCAACAATAATATTTAGCTCATAAATAAGACGCTCTCTATAATTGAAACGTGTCTTGTTTTATGGTCAAAAAAGCACTTTAGCAAGTAACCACCTGCTAAAGTGCTTTTTTTACATCATTATTTCATTTCTAAATTATCTTTAATTTTTTGTTTTACTTCATTTAAGCTATCTTTATTGGGATAGAAATAGTACAATCCGTCGTCACCTTTGTCATCTTGACCATCAATGATTAAACGTTCTACATTATTGTCAGCTTTACTATAATCAGATCTAAATTTATTTAATTCGATAAAACTTAAATCTGTTCTTAAATTATCTTGTGCTGCTTTAAATATACTGTTTAATTTTGTTACTGAATTCATTGAGAACGCTTCTTTAGCAACAGTTGTGATGACTTGTTGTTGACGTAACTGACGTCCACCATCGCCACCAGCACCTTCTTCTTTACGCGCACGCATATATGCTAAAGCTTGTTTGCCATTCATGTGGTATTGCTTACCTTTTTCGAAATGAAACGGTGTAGTTGATTTTGTCGTAAACGTTGCATCACTTGTGATATCCACGCCACCGATTTCATCTACCACAGTTTTAACACCATCCATATTTATTGCAATATAGTGATCAACAGGTACATCCATTAATTTTTCAAGCGAATTCACTGCCATTTTAGGGCCACCATACGCATAAGCATGATTGATTTTCTCCGTTGAATTATGACCCACAATTTCAGTTCTCGTATCACGTGGTACACTTACCATGACTGTCTTGTTATCTTTTGGATTAATCGACATTAACACAATAGAATCACTACGTTGTCCTAAATTTTCTTGGTGTCGTTGTGCATCATCGTCAATACCATATAACACAACAGTCATTGGATCGCCATCTTTTAAATTTTTTTGTCTTAGTTGTGAGTGATCTCTATCTAATGGTTCTTTAATTGAATTATTCAGCGAATGGAATTTAGCAAATGCAAAGATAACGAGCCCAATAATCAATACTAACAATAAAATTAAAATTGTTATGATAATTTTAAATGTCGTTGATTTTTTCTTTTTCATTTATCATCACTCATTCTATAAACTTTTAATAATTTCAATAACACGTGTTTGTTGTTCATCAGTCATGTCTGAGCCAGAAGGTAAGCAAACACCATGTTCAAATAAATAAGCACTATTATCTTCATTTTCTTTAAAATAATCATATGATTCAAAGAAAGGTTGTAAATGCATCGGTTTCCAAACTGGACGTGCTTCAATATTGTTTTTTTGTAGTGCATCAATTAAATCTAGTGCTGTAAAACCAGTTTTATTTTCATCAATTGTTAGAGCAGTCAACCAACGATTTGATTTAGAATTTGGTAGCTCTGGTTGGAAATCAAATCCATCCACATTACCAAATTCTCGATTATATCGATTAAAAATGTCTCTGCGACGTTCAATACGTTGATCTAATACTTCCATTTGTCCTCTACCAATACCAGCAGAGATATTACTCAAACGATAATTATATCCTAATTGACTATGTTGATAATGTAACGCTTTATCTCGAGCTTGTGTTGCTAAGAAAAGGGCATGTTCGATATGTTCTTTATCATTAGAAATAAGCATACCGCCACCACTGGTAGTGATAATTTTATTGCCATTAAATGAAAAGATACCAAATTTACCGAATGTTCCACTTTTTTGGCCATGATATTCAGCACCTAAAGATTCTGCAGCATCTTCAACTAAAGTCACACCATATTGATCACAAATGTCTTTAATTTCATCCATTCTAGCTGATTGACCATATAAATTAACAGCCACGACTGCTTTAGGTGTAATACCTTTTTCAGAATATGTTTCGAACGCTTTACGTAATGCATCTGGAGACATATTCCAAGAGCTCATTTCTGAGTCTATAAAGACGGGAGTTGCTCCTTGATAAATGATTGGATTGGCTGAAGCACTGAATGTTAATGAACTACAAAAAACAACATCATCTTTTTGAACGCCACTTTCAATTAAAGCTAAATGTATTGCTGATGTCCCACTACCGACAGCAACTGCTGCATCTACGCCGACATAATCTTTCATACTATTCTCAAACTCTGTTACATTTTCACCTAATGGTGCAATCCAGTTCTTATCGAATGCATCATTAATATAATTCAATTCTGTTCCGCCCATATGTGGTCTAGATAAAAAAATTCTTTCCTCTTCCACGTTTATTCACTCCTTAGTTTTAGCTGGTGTTCCAACAACTGTTGATTCTGATTTTACATGATTGATTACTGTAGCGCCTGCCCCTACTATGCAATGACTACCTATTTCGACTAATGGTAATACACTAGCATTAATTGCAATATGAGAAGCTTCTCCAACAGTGATGCCACCCGCTAAAGTGGCATTGGGTGATACATGAACATAATCCGCAATGTTATTATCATGTTCAATAATTGCGCCTGTGTTAATAATGACATGTTTACCTATTGTAGTATCAGCATTAATCACTGCATGTGGCATAACAACTGTACCACATTCAATTTTAGCGCTAGAACTTACAATAGCTGATGGATGAACCAATGTCGCATATTGATTAACTGGAATATCTAGTGAGTTAAATAATTTTTGGCGCACATAATTATTACCGATAGCAATGACAAAGAAACATTCATCTTTATACTTCTCTATATTATCTAAATTATCATAAAATTTGTCTTCATCCATGTAATATTCATTAATTGCATGATCAAGATATCCAGCTACATAGTACTGTTTATCCGCTTCTATAATATCTTTAATCACTTTTGAATGTCCGCCTTTTCCGATTAGAACAATGGGGTGGCTCATACTTTATTCCCCTTGAATTTTTCAGCTGTGACATGGTTAGGTGCATTAATATCTTTACGTTGTAAGATATTAATAATTGTTTTATAGATAATATACATATCTAATTTAAATGATTGATTCTCTGCATACCAAACATCTAATTTAAATTTTTCATCCCAACTAATCGCATTACGTCCATTCACTTGAGCCCATCCAGTTATACCTGGTTTAACGTTATGTCTTTTTTTCTGTTCATCATTATACAAAGGTAAATACTCCATTAATAATGGTCTAGGCCCTACTAAACTGATATCACCTTTTAATACATTGATTAATTGCGGTAATTCATCAATGCTAGACTTTCTAATAAATGTTCCTACTGGTGTCATACGTTGATCATCTGGCAATAACTCTCCATTCTCATCTCTTTTATCAGACATTGTCCGAAATTTATAGATTTCAAATGGTTTACCATCTTGACCAGGTCGTACTTGGCTAAAAAGTACAGGTTTGCCTAATTTTTTAGCAATAACAGCGGCTGCAGTTAAAGTAATCGGCGCTGAAATAATTAATCCTGTCGCGCTCACTGCAATATCAAATAAGCGTTTCAACATTATACACCCCTCCTTTTTATTTTTAAATAGGAAGATTATTTTTATATATTGTTTCTAGATGTTTCCAAACAATTTCATTTCTAAATTTCTCTTCCACTCTACGTCTTCCATTTTTACCCATTTCTTCTTTTAAACTTGGATGATTAATTAAATATTCAACTTTATCTGCTAATCCTACACTTTCTCCCACATTTACTAAGAAACCTGTATGATTATCTTCTATTGTATCAATTGCTCCTGTAGCACGTGTCGTTATTACAGGAACTTCTACAGATTGAGCTTCTAAACTCACATTTGCAAAACCTTCTCTATATGTTGGAGATACTAATACATCCATGTGATTAAAATAGTGAACTGGTTCTGGAACTTGTCCAACTAAGACAATATCTTCATGATTTAGTAGATATTGATAATCATCATTACTAATTGAATCATCTTTTTCAGGATTACCTAAAATTAGTAATTTAACTTTAAGATTCCGATGTTGTAATATTTTAAACATTTCTACTACTTCTTTAATTCCCTTATCTTTAACAATCCTTCCCACAAATCCAATAACAAAATATCCTGAAATCTCTTCTTTTACATCAAAAGGAATAGAATTAAATTGTTTATTAAACTTTTCTATATCTACACCATTTGAACTACCGTAGCCCAAAACTTTTATTTTACCAGATTTAGCTAATTTAAGTTCTACGATTTTAGATTTAAGACTTTCAGATACAGCTATAATGTCTGTGGCACAAAGCATTGCTAGTTTTTCCATAGCATATAGAATTTTGTATTTGAGACCAGTAACGGTCTCTAATCTGAGACCTCTCACTGTATAAATACGTACCGGCCTTCTTGTAATAAAGGCTGCTAATGTACCTATTAATCCAGCTTTAGGAGTTCCAGAGTTAACAATGTGAGGTTTTTCTTTTTTTAATAATCTAATCATATTAATTAATGATTTTAAATCATTCTTTAAAGAAATCTCTCTTTCCATGTTAACTACATGTGTAATATCAGAAGAATACGTATGTTGCTCTGGTCCTTCTGAGGATACGACCTGAACGTCAAGTCCCTTATCTCTTAAATATTCAACTTGGCCTTTCATTAATGGAATACTCTTTGAAACAGTTACTAATTGAAAGATTTTTTTATTTGACAATGTCATTCACCCTTAATTTATAGAGCATATTTAGTTTATAGTCTCCATAATCCTTTGTTTCCGATTTCATCATCTTCAATAATACCTTTAATATCAAGTACTACACCATTCTCTTTTACAAGATTTAAGTATTCTTGTTTATGTTCTACATAATCTTTATGTGCTACAGCAAATATAATTGCATCAGCCTTAGGTAAATTTTGTTTATCTTCTAAGTCGATATTATAGAATTTTTTCGCTTCTTCTTTATCTGCTTCTACATCATTGACATGTACATCTAAACCATAGTCTTTTAGTTCTTCAATAATATGAATCACTTTTGTGTTTCTTAAGTCAGGACAATTTTCTTTAAATGTTAGACCTAACACATTTACCGTTGCGCCTTGAACTTCTAAACCTTGTTTTAGTAAGCCTTTAATGACATTAGAGGCAATAAATTTAGACATATTATCATTAATACGACGACCTGCTAAAATCACTTCTGGATGATGACCAACTTCTTGTGCTTTATGTGTTAAGTAATATGGATCTACACCAATGCAGTGTCCACCAACTAAACCTGGTTTGAAATTCAAGAAATTCCATTTCGTGCCTGAGGCACGTAATACTTCATTTGTATCGATATCTAATTTATCAAAAATTAATGCCAATTCATTCATTAAAGCGATATTTACATCACGTTGTGTATTTTCAATCACTTTAGCGGCTTCGGCTACTTTAATTGATGAAGCTTTATGAACTCCAGCAGTTACAACTGAACCATATACATCAGCAACGATGTCTAACACTTCTGGTGTTTGACCTGAAACAACTTTAGTAATCGTCTCGAATGTATGAACTTTATCACCTGGGTTAATTCTTTCAGGTGAATAACCAACAAAGAAATCTTTGCCACAAGTTAAGCCAGACTCTCTTTCTAATACTGGAACACAGTCTTCTTCTGTTGCACCAGGGTAAACAGTTGATTCATATACAACGATGGTATTAGGCGTTAACACTTGACCAACCGTTTCACTCGCTTTAAGTAGTGGTGTTAAGTCTGGCTTATTATTTTTATCAATCGGTGTTGGAACTGCTACAATAATAAAGTCAGCCTTTTTCAAATCTTCTGAATTAGAAGTAAAATAAATATTTGTAGCTTTTAAGTCTTCTGATGACACTTCATTTGTTCTATCACGATTTTCTTTTAACTCTTTAATTCTATTTTCATTAATATCAAAGCCAATCACTTCATGTTTTTTACCAAAAGTCACTGCTACAGGTAAACCTACATACCCTAAACCTACAACTGCTATATTTCTATCCATTGTAAATTACTCCTTTATTTTAAATTATTAATCATGAATCGTTTTTTTCCACCATTAGTAAGGGGAATATTATCTACAAAATTATATTTAAATTGAGTCCTATCACCGAATCTTGATCTTAATTGTGTTTCTAATTTATTAATAAGTTTTTTAGTATTGGTCTCCTCAGCAACTACTAAATTTACTTCTACTAAGTCAATCTCATTTTGAACAAATTGCGAATCAACAACTGTGTTTCCTAGTTCTCTAATAGCGGTAGATAAATATACATTGGTAATTATTCCTCTTTCGCTAGACTTTAAAAAGTCATTATTTCTTCCAATTATTTTTTTAATTTTAATATCTTTTTGTGTGTAATTTTCAGGTAATTCTTCATATAGTTCTACTGAATCACCAATTTTGTATCTAAATAGAGGGGTAGTAGTCGTATAAAAACCTGTTACGATTAATTCATAAATTTTATCTTCAACTTTTTCAAGTTCAAAATAACCACTCATCGCTCCAATTTCATATTCACCTTTTGTATTTTCTATTATAAATGGTGATCCTTCAGAGGATGCATATTGATTTCTTACTGGACAATTAAAAGCTTTTTCAATATCGTTTCGCATTTCATCTGTTAAAGTTTCTGCCGTTGGAAAAATTGCAATTGGAGTAAAAGTCAATTTAATATTATTTTCTAATATATATTTAGAAATTCTATGTAATACGGTGGGGAAACCATCTAATGTCTCAGGCTTGAAATCATTTAATTTTTGAACATAATATTTAAGGTTTTCTCCTTCAGCATGATAAGCCGAAATCATTAATTGATTCAATGGTTCATTGTATCTCCAAAAAATTTTTTTCTTTTGTTTTTGAGGCACAATTTTTCTTCCGCCTACACTTACCCTTCTCATACCTTTATACACACCATGTTGTTCTTTAAAAAAGTCAAGATATGCTATTCGTCTTGACATATCATATGCACTTGAATATACCTTTAAGCTTTTTCCAGTAGAACCACCAGTCCCTAATATGATTAAATCTTCAGAACTTTTAGTAACCATTTTTTCAACATTAGTTCTAACTTGTTCTTTAGTTAAGACTGGATATTTATGTAAGTTATTTAAATCAATTTTATTTTGAAAGTCTACTAATTTCTCATGATAAAATTCACTATCACTTTTAATTAATTTATAGAATTCTTGCATCCTTTCCTTTTGTAATTCAAAAGGATGTTTACAGCTACGTAATTTTTCTAACTCATCATAGTAATAAGACGTATAACGTTGCTTTTCAAATAATTTACCTTGCACTGAGACCATTAAATTTTGAAAAGCAATTGGTGAATGATCGTATATAAATTGAAGCATGTCCTATTCTCCCTTCACTTTATAATAATCCAAATACCAATCAATAAATTTATTCACACCCTCTTGTATAGATGTTTGTGGTTTGAAATCAATATTTTTGAATAAATCATCTACGTTCGCATATGTTTCTGGTACATCTCCAGGTTGTAAATCCATATAATTTTTCTTCGCTGTTTTACCAAGTTTATTTTCAATTGCTTCAACGAATTCCATTAGACGAACTGGACTGTTATTACCAATATTATAGATTTTATAAGGTGCATATGAAGAACTTGGATCTGGATTAGCACCAGACCATTCAGGATTTGGTTGCGCTGGTTTTTGAATTAAACGACTAATTGCTTCTACAATATCATCAACATAAGTAAAATCACGCATCATGTTCCCGTGATTATATACATCAATGGTTTCATCATTTACTACTGCTTTAGTGAATTTAAATAATGCCATGTCAGGTCTGCCCCACGGGCCATAAACTGTGAAGAAGCGTAACCCTGTTGTTGGCAAGTTATAAAGGTGGCTATAAGTATGCGCCATAAGTTCGTTTGATTTTTTAGTAGCAGCATATAAGCTTAATGGGTGATCAATATTATCTGAAGTTTTAAATGGCTTATTTGTATTTGCACCATAGACTGAACTTGAAGAAGCATAAATTAAATGTTTTACTTCATGGTGACGGCAACCTTCTAAGATGTTCATAAATCCAACAATATTTGAGTCAATGTATGCTCTTGGATTTTCTAAACTATATCTTACGCCCGCTTGTGCAGCTAAATTAACTACTACTTCTGGTTTTTCATCTTCAAAAATTTTATTTACCTTCTCATAATTTTCTAAGTCAGTTTTATAAAAAGTAAAATGATCTTTACCAATTGATTTTAGTCTGTCTTCTTTCAATTCTACAGAGTAATAGTCATTAATATTATCGATTCCTATTACCTCATAACCTTGATTAATTAATTTCTTTGCTAATGTTGAACCAATAAATCCTGCAGCACCTGTGATTAAAACTTTCATTTTGAATTCCCTCCTAATAAATTCTTAAAAGTCGTTAATGCTTCTGTTCTTTTACTTTCAACAATCTTACTTTTATATTTATTTACTTTTTCAATATTACTATCAATATTTTTTCTTCTAAATGTTTTATTATCTATGCACTTAGAAATTAAATTGGCTAACTTTTGCGGATCTTTAGGTGGAAATAGATATTCTTTTTGAATACTATCTGGAAGTCCACCTACATCTGAAGCGATTACTGTAACTCCATTGCTAATAGCTTCTACAGCTGCACGTCCGTGTCCCTCAGTTCTACTTGGTTGTAAATATATATCTAAACTCTTATACCAGTCATTCATTTGTTGTCTTTTATTTATTATGCCTTTATAGTAAACATAATTGTTCATGTTAAACTTATTTATTAGGTTTTTAATCTTTTCACTTAGTCCCTGTCCTACTAAATCTAAAATTACATTGTAACCTCGTTTTCTTAATATAGAGAGTGCTTCTATAGCAATATCATGACCTTTATAATTGACAAAGGTTGACCCCACTAGTCCAAGTTTTGTAGGATTCATTTTTATATCGTACTTAGGTGAAATTTTATTTTCAAAAGAATTTTCTAATACAACATTTGATACACTGCTAAAAGCTATTCCTTCAGTAGGATATTTATGTTGTAAATAACTATTAGTTATATAAATGGCTACTGAAGAATATCTGATTGATTTTTTTTGAATAAATTCTCCTGGAAATGCTAAAAGTTTGCTTAATATTCCACCATAATTCCAATATGCATCAAACATTGATCCAACTACTTCTACAGCATACGGTTTTTTAGCTTTTTGACATATTAAAGCAGTTATAAATCCTAAGACACTGGGTAACCTTATAATTACTCCATCAGACTTAAGTATTTCAGAAGTTAGTTGTTGATTTATTGTTCTTATATTAATAATTAAAGATTTAATACTTTTGTATTCTTTAATTGGCGCAAATGTAACAGCTTCACCACTTGATTGATTATAATCATGGTTTTCTTCTATTATTTCTTTATATCTAGAAATAATTTTTAAATCATCAAATACTTTTAAATATCTTTCCCAAATGGAATAGGGAAAACCAGTTGAATAATATATATTTTTTCTTTTATCGTGATATGCGTGAAAGTCATGAACAAATAGTATTGTCATATCATTACCTCTTTTTTTCATTTTTTATATTTAAAGTTACTAAAATATATTTAAATAATGCTTGGCTTAAAGTTATAACTACTATTGCAAAGCTAGCACCTATTATTCCAAAATATTTAATTAATACTAATGAAGATATAATCGATATGACTAAAGTTGAAATAGAAACTATAAGTTGACTTTTATAAGCTTTAAAAGCCATTAAAACAGTATCAAACATCCAACTTTGAAAATTAAAAATAATTGAGAATGATATAATTAAAAGTACATTACTATAGTGTTTATAAAAATCCCCATATATCATTCCTATTAAAAGATCTTTCAAGAATATGACTGGTAGTATAACGATGAAACCTAAAATTATTGAATATAAGAATATATCTTTATTTATATATTTTGACAACTTTATAAACTCTTTCTTATTAACATAAGATTTAATTCTAACTATTATATTTTGTGAAATAGCATTCATAAATAAATCTATAATAGTTAACAAATAACTAATAGATGCAAAAACACCAACAAGTTTTAAACTCAAGAAATTTTCTATAATATATCTAGGAATCATTATATTATATGAATTAATCATTTGAACAAATCCTAGAGGCAAACCTGACAAGAAAATGTTAAATAATAGTTTTTTATTAGTTTCATTACTTTCAATATCTTTATATTTTATAGATTTTCTTTCAACAAAAACTAACCATAAAAACTGAGAGATTACTTGGACTAATAAACCATAATTTACATTTTTAGTTATAACCACTATTATTGCAAACGGCACTATTATAATTATAGATTTCCCTATTTGCATCAAACTTATTAGTTTAAAGTTTTGTTTTTTATGAAGAATGGCATAATATAGCTCTGATTGTAAATCTAGTACTTTTGTAAATGCTACTAACACAAAATAATTTAAATAAGTTGGAAAAATAACTAATCCAATAAATAAAATTGTTAATAAACTAATAATATTTAAAATATTTCTTAAAACCCTTATATTTTTAAAAGTTAAATTATCTTCAACTACATACCGCAATCTTATACGCATATTTGTAAAAAGAGTTATAGGTGCAGTAATAGCCATTGCAAAAGTATAACCACCTACATCTTCAGGATTAGTTAAACGAACAATTAATATTAAGGTGAGCCACTTAACCAATGAAAAAGCTACATTACCTATAAATGTATAACCAATATTTTTTAATCTCTTCATTTATTAAGCACCACCTTATTATTAAGGTAATAAACAATTAAAAATAATGGAAGAAAGAAAGTTAAATCATTTAATAAAATATTTCCATTTTGAGCCATAACAAATCCTAGTCTACCACTAAATAAGGTTAATATATATATAAGTTCTAATCTATTGACTCTAACGATTTCTCTAACTAAAAAGATTGCTATAAATATAAAACTTATACCTAAAATTGGTGCAAAGACATATCCAAGATATAAATGACTTTGTCCAATCATTGGAATTATTTGTGCTACATGATCACTTAAGTAAATTCGATTATTATATAAATTAACACTTGGGACAATATTAATATGTTTCAAAATCAAATTTGGGCCAAAAGCAGATCTAAATATATCTATTAATAATATTAATGGTTTACTATTAGGAGAACTCATATCTAAACTTAATGCTACATTGTAAACGCCTCCTAGATAGACTTGTAAATTATCAGTAAAGTCTACTAGTTTATTTGCTCCTTTAGTGATTGTGGTAGATTGTCTATAACTTGACATGCTTTCTACCACTATAGGGATAAGAGTAATTAAAATGACGCTAACTGTTATGCCGAGTTTTTTATATAAATACATTAATATAACTAGATTAACTATAAAATTAAAGATGAAATCTGATCTATTTGTTCCAAAGAAAATTAACGAATTAATTATTGTCACTAATAAAATAATACTAAAAGAAAGATATGGACTCTTAGGGTGTACGTTAATCATCAGCCATCTAATAACTATTAAATATATTAATATTCTAGAAATATTTAAAAATATAGTAGTTATAGCTGTTAATGTGTCAGCTTTATCGAGTCCACTAAAATTTTCATTTACTGATAAAAAAGAAAAGAATGAAAGAGCCGATGGTCTAATTGCTACTAATAATACTGTTAGAATAATAAAAACTATATATACAGTATTGTTTTTACTATAACTAACATTTACGGTAGCTTCATTGTTAATATTTTTCTTTTTCTTAAAAAAGAGTTTATGGAATAAAATGATAGCTAAGTTATAAGCAAATAGTTCATAAATCATTAGCCAAATAGCTTTTTTATAAAATATAGGTTCTGGTGGAACTATTGCTCTACCATAAAACCAATGAGCAATAACTACTAAGCCACTTATCAATACATATCTAAAAAAGCTAACGGTTATATAAATCCCTAAAAACATACTTATTCCGTAGTTTTTCATTACTTTTCTTATAAAAAGAATATGAAAAATCAAATAAGCTAAAGGTAATAAATATATATTTTCATAACCAGCGTCTAATTGTGGACGTTGATTAAATAAGTAAATGGCTGTAATCAGTGAAATAATGATAATTAAACTATTAATAATTAAATTCAATGTTTTCGATTTATACATATATTTCACCTACCAATATTTTATTTATTACATTTTGTTTAAAAATCATTATCTCTCCTCTTTCACGCTTTAGTAACTTTATCATTAGCTATATCAATAATCTTTTGTTGCGAGAAATGATGATTTAAATCTTCAACTATTTCATCTACTTGTTCTTTATTGTGATGTTTTACACGCCCTCGATATATTTTTTCATATACTTGTTCCGGATGTATTTCATCTTCATTTAACAGTTCCTCATACAGTTTTTCACCTGGACGAATTCCTGAAAATTTAATTCCAATTTCATC
Organism: Staphylococcus sp. AtDRG32; assembly: GCF_004365845.1. NCBI lineage: Bacteria > Bacillati > Bacillota > Bacilli > Caryophanales > Staphylococcaceae > Staphylococcus > Staphylococcus sp. AtDRG32. The sequence continues at coordinate 99,179 of NZ_SODE01000002.1, read as the reverse complement.
TTCAGTTTTTCCACTTAACTTAATTAGATTACGTGCTAAATCAACAATTTTAACAGGTTCTCCCATATCAAGCACGAAGACTTCTCCACCTTGTGCTAAAGCACCCGCTTGTAATACTAATCGTGATGCCTCAGGAATCGTCATAAAGTAACGGGTCATATCTGGATGAGTCACTGTGACAGGTCCTCCAGCTGCAATTTGTTTTTTAAATAATGGAATGACAGATCCTCTTGAGCCTAAAACATTTCCAAATCGAACAGCTACAAAATCAGTCTTACTATTTTCATCGTTGAGACTTTGTACGACCATTTCAGCCATACGTTTAGATGCACCCATGACATTAGGTGGGTTAACCGCTTTATCTGTTGAAATCATGACAAATTTTCTCACACCAGCTTTTTTAGCTGCTGTTGCCACATTTCTTGTTCCAAGTACATTGTTTTTGAATGCTTCGGTAGGATTATATTCCATAAGTGGTACATGTTTATGCGCAGCTGCATGATAAATCGCATATGGATAATACTTATCAACAATATCTTGAATCCGTTCTCCATCTTGTACATCTGCAATGACTGGAATAATTTCAATTTTATCTTTATACAATTTCGTTAATTCTTGATGAATTAAATAAATACTATTTTCGCCGTGTCCAAGTAATATCATTCTTTCTGGTTCAAATTTACATACTTGTCGACAAATTTCAGAACCAATAGATCCTCCGGCTCCAGTGACTAATATTGTTTTATGCGTTAGTTCTTTTGAAATCATGGCCATATCTAACTCTACTGGTTCTCTTCCTAGTAAATCTTCAACTTCTACACGTTTTAATTGGTTAACCTCTAATTCTCCAGATAATACAGACTCTATACTTGGCATTTTGAAGATATCAATCCCAGTACTGTTACATAGATCAGTAATTTCTTTCAATCTAGCTGGTGAAAGCGTAGGTATAGCAATGATAATTCTTTTAATTCGATACTTTTCTACTAGATTAGGAATATCTTTAATTGTGCCCTGGACTTTAACTCCTCCAGTAATAGCTAAATTACGCTTTTGTGGATCATCATCTACTGCTAAAACAGGTTCTAATCCCATATCTGGGCTTCGTAACATTTGTCTTATTAATAGTGATCCTCCGCGACCTGCGCCTACAATCAGTGTTGGTTTTTTCTTTTTCCGTTTTCCTACTAAAAAACCACGCCCAATTCTCCATGAAATTCTTGATCCTCCTATAAGAATCAGATGCATCATCCATGTAATTAAATACAATCTAAAAAATGGTGGATGTCCTGTAAAAAGAGGTACAATAATTATTGTTGAAATAATAGAACACGTTACCGCTTCAACAATAATCAATAATTCATTCACGCTCGCATATTCCCAAGCACGATGATAAAGGTTAAATATGTATGCAAATACATGATGTGAAATCAGTAATATAATTGAAGTGAATATTAAAATTTTCTTTGAATAGCCTTCAAAATATGGCTCTAATATGCTGTAACAAATAAATACAGACAGGGTTACAATAATTGAATCTATAATAATTAAAATTAAAAGCCGTCCTCTTGCACTTAATTTATCCAACTTAACTCTCCTCACTTAGAATGTGAAATTTGATTAAAATAAATTAAAAAGTTTTTTCTGTGTATATTCTTGAGTTGGCTGTTTTTTTGGTACATCTTCATTATCTATAATAAATTTCGCATTATTCATTAAATTATGAATTTCTTCATGATATTTTTTTAACTTTCTTTCTTCAAATAGACGATTCATAATGAAAGGTCTTTTTTCCACATGGTGTGCATCTGAGGCAACAAAATGTGTTAAGTTATTTTCAATCATATCTATACATTTTTTTTGCGTCTTCTTCCCATGATGTCCCATTAGTGAAGCCGTTGTTAACTGACTTAACGCGCCTGCATTGATTAATTCATAAAGGACATCTAAATTGGTACTAATTTCTTTATTTCGTTCTGGATGTGCAATGATTGGCACATAGCCTTTCGATTGTAATTCAAAGAATAAACGACCTGTATAATGTGGGACATGTCCGGATGGTAATTCGATTAATAAGTACTTAGAATGATTAAGACCAATAATTTGCTTGTTCTCTAATTGATGTAAAATTTGGTCACTAATTCTTATCTCTTGTCCAGGATAGATATTAATTCCTATATCTTTAAATTCATCGATACTCAATACTTCATCCATTTTAGGTACGATGTCTTCATAATAATTATCAAATTGTGGACTTAAATGATGAGGAGTAGCAATAATATCTGTAATCCCCTCACCTTTAGCTTGTTTCAACAATGAAATCGTCTCTTCTTTACTCTTTGATCCATCATCTAAACCAATAAGAATATGATTATGTATATCTATCATGATTTAGAATCCTCTCCATAATAATAATAATAATTAGAAGATTTTTCTTGAGCGGTTTTATTTAAAATTGCACCAATAACGTGTCCGTCTGCCTGTTCAACGAGTTGTTTAGCCTTTTTAACTTCATTTCGATTGTTTTTCTGAGCATCAATAATTAACACACAATTTGGCACATATTGTAAAAATACTTGTGCATCTGTAACAGAAATGATTGGTGGCGTATCAATTAAAATAAAATCGTATTCCTTTTGTAAATGTTCAAAAATCTTTTTAAACCTTTCAGAAGCTATTAACTCCGAAGGATTTGGTGGAATAGGGCCAGATGTCAATAAATCTAAATTCTTCACCCTTGTTGATCGAATTGATTTATCATAATCTGAGTTGCCAATAATTAAATTTGATAACCCATCATAATTTGACTCTTGAAAGTGATAATGTTGCGTAGGTTTACGCATATCTCCATCGATAATTAATGTTTTATATCCCGCTTGCGCATAAGTAATCGCAATATTTGCAGACACAATACTTTTCCCAGCTGCTGGTTTTTCAGAAGTAATCAGCACACTTTTTATTTCTTCAGCATTTGAGAACATAATATTGGAACGTACTCCTCTTAATTTTTCACTGACAATCGACCTTGGTTTATCTTCAACGTATAGTGGAGTCTCTAAAGGTTTTCTTTTTTCTGCTTTTCGCTTGGCCATAAAATTTTCTGTCTCCTTACTTTAATTTTGGAATAGAACCTAATACAGGAACATTTAATTCTCTTTCTACATCTTCTTCTGACTTAATACGTTTATCCAACATTTCTTTCAAAGCAATTATGAATATTGCCAATACTAATCCAACAAATAATCCAATAATTAAATTTACAGATGTTTTAGGTGAAACTTTTTCAGCAGTACCATTTGCTGTTGATAAAATTGAAACATTATCCACATTCATAATGTGTGGCATATCATCTTTAAAGACATTTGCAACCTTATTTGCTATATCCTCAGATTCTTTTTTATTATGATCAGTAACATTAATGTTTAATATTTGAGAATTCGCTTGTGTTTTGACATTGACCATCTTATTTAATTCTTCACTAGAATATTTATTATAATCTTTTGAAACTTTATCTAAGATACGTGGACTTTTTAAAATTTCTGCATATGTATTAACTAATTGAATGTTACCTTGGACTTCTTGTACTCCAACGTTTTTCGCTTCCTTTTTTTGATTCACTAATACTTGCGTTGAAGCTTGGTATTGAGGCTTAAGTACAAAAAATGTTAATACTACGCTTAATAATAGAAAAATAATAGGTAATAAAATAAGTAACCATAAATTTTTCTTTATTATTTGTAATATTCTTGTAAATTCAATTGTGTTTTCTGTGTTTTCCATATTACCCTCCATTTTTTTATTTCAGTAATCATTTTATATTTTTAAAAAACATTTTACAATATTATACAAAAATATATTTCATTTTTTTACAATATTTTATAAAATAAATCATTACATTCCATATTATAACTTTTAATATAAATAAATATTTAAAGTAATGTAAATATCATGTAAACTATTGTATTTTATTTGACAATTAAATTTATTATATAATAATGTGTAGACATTATTTGTCTTTAAGAATTATTTAATTATATCTGCGTTGGATAAATTGTATTCAGCTATATTAATTTAAATTTAATAATTTTCATGTGTATTTAAGACATATAAAAAGCCAAGAGATTTTCATTTAAGAAAACCTCTTGGCTTCATTTATTAATATTCAATATTTGGCATTTCGTTTACTTTATTTTGATATTTTTTGAAAGCAATATAGCCTACAAAACCAATAATAGTTGTAACTAAAAGTTTTTTCATTATTGTCACTCCTTTTAATTTTTAGCGTACATTAGATTTGTTTTGTCAAAAAACAAGTCTATACTAAATCTATTATACACTCATTTGGTATTATTTTTAAAGTCAATCGAACGAATTGCGTTATATTTATGTCATTTTAGAGAATGTATTGACAATAATATTTAATTTTTCATCACAAATAAACAAATATATATCGCAACAAACTCTAAGAAAGTAAAAAGATAAATATATTTTAAATTCAGCTTTTCTTTAAGTGGTACCTCCCAATGTGGATACTTACGTTCATAATATACATTTTGAACAAAAAACAATCCTAAACCTAATGGTACATAAGTAATCATATTTTTATACTTTGAATCTAACTCTATGTCACTAAGAAAATGCTTAATTATTACTTGTAATATAATCACAATGACTAAGAGGAGTAGTATGCGAATCATTTTATTAATCGTACTCCTTTCACAAATAATATAAGAATGGCTTGTAATAATACCATAAGCATAATAAAAATAACACTTTTTAAATCGATGGCATCAAACACTTGATGCGTAATCGTTAATGGTCGTGTAATCAGATAAACTGTATGGAATCTTAAAAAACGTCCAACATATATGCCTATCCCATTTAGAAACATTAAACTCAGTACTAAGCATCGATTAAGCCATATATTAGAAGTAAAATGTTCTAAGCTGATAAATATAAAGATCATACAATAGATTGCAAAAAAGACACCTGCCAGTAAATACGCAAACGCAAACCATTCAATTAAATTTAAACTGACTAAGAAATTGAATTTAAAATTATTAAGATGGATTAAGTCTGTAACCATATAGAACGTATTGGGAACTAATAGTATAAAAATAAGTGCAAATACAATAAATAAAGGCCACTCTTTAGTTTCCTTTGGCTTAAATAACTTTAAAAGCAAGCAAAGCTCTAGAGGAATATAGGCTAAGAATAGATTTAATGTCATAAAGTTAAGTATTCGCGGTACAAACAATGAAATAATAAAAAGCACTATAAAATAAATTCTTGCGATATAACGTGGTGCCACATTCTACACTACTTTCTTTCTATAAATGAAATAAGGTTAGAAAATTAAAACGCTAACATGTGATATCTTAATATTCTACTTTACTCTAACCTCTTCTATATTAAAACATATACGTTCGAATTGCATTATTTATGGCTATCGCAGAATAATCCATTGTTGATGTCCAATTTTTTCATTTTTTACGTGCTTTTAATAAATAACCGTTATGAGTGAAAAATATTTATTAACAGTCTAGTGTTAATTCTAATTGAACACCTTAACATTTTATATTGTAATCTACAATATTATTTGATTTCATTACTGTTGAATATCCTATCGTACGTTGTACATTAAATGTAAATATCTTTAATACTTTTGAAATAAGTTAAATTAACTTTTCATTGTTATTGATCATAGACAGTATATTTTCTCCTTAAAATTGTATAGAAACAGCTGAACTGTCGATCTACGTCAGTTCAGCTGTTTTAAGATTCTTTTTCATCCTTTAAATGTTTAATATCTTGAAACCCTTCTCGATAATTCGATAATTCTTCCATAATCGCATACCAATCTTTTCCAACTTTTTGGAACGTTTGTTGCATTAATTTATCTTGTGCTTTATTTAATTTCTCTACTAATTTACTTCCTTTAGGTGTTGGAAATAATTGTTTTACTCTGCGATCTTCTTCAGATTGTTGTTCGATAATTAATGCCTCTTCTTTTAACTTTTTCAACGTTGCGTGAGACCCTTGCTTTGATATTTCTAACGTGTTTAGTAACTGCTTAATCGTAATACCAGGCAATTTATTAATAAAAAATAAAAAGCGATGATGTTGTCGACTCATACCATATTTTTCAATAATTTCATCTGCAGTCGTCACAAACGTTTTATAAGCGAAATAAAATAGCATGTGCTCATAATCATTTTTATTTCGATCCATATTCATTCGTTCCTTTTCAAAGTCATTATTAATCATTATAGTAAATTTTCTAACGATTTTCACCAAAAGGTCAATAATGTTGACTTTATTTATAACCAGGCTTATCCTATATATGTAAACAAAAGCAATATAAAGGTGGATTTGAATATGAAACAACGTGTAGGACAATATTTAATGGATGCAGTACATGAAGCAGGAGTCAATAAAATATTTGGTGTGCCAGGAGATTTTAACCTAGCATTTTTAGATGACATCGTAAGTCACGAAGGCGTTGAATGGGTTGGAACAACGAATGAACTAAATGGCGCTTATACCGCTGATGGTTACGCACGTATGAACGGACTAGGCGTACTCGTAACAACATTTGGTGTTGGAGAATTAAGTGCCGTCAATGGTATTGCAGGCTCATATGCAGAACGTGTTCCAGTCATTGCTATCACAGGCGCACCAACAAGAGCTGTTGAAAAGGCAGGCAAATATGTGCATCACTCTTTAGGTGAAGGACGCTTTGATAGCTATCGACACATGTTTGAACCGATTACAACAGCACAAGCCTATATCACGCCTGAAAATGCAACAACTGAAATCCCTAGAGTAATCAATGCAGCGCTTCAAGAACGTCGTCCAGTACACATTCACTTACCTATTGATGTGGCTATGTCAGACATTGAGGTTGAACAACCATTCAAAGTTGAAAACGCACCTCAACAAGATGTAACTCAATATATAGATATGGTGGCTGATAAATTACGTTCAGCTCAACAACCATTAATTATTGCAGGTCATGAAATCAATAGTTTTCATCTACATGATAAATTAGAACAATTTGTCAATAAAACGAATATTCCAGTTGTTCAATTATCGTTAGGTAAAGGAGCATTTAATGAAGAAAACCCACACTATATGGGTATTTATGATGGGGAAATTGCTAAAGATGACATTAAAGACTATGTCGATCATAGCGATGCTATTTTAAATATTGGTGCCAAATTAACTGACTCAGCTACTGCAGGCTTTTCATATCAATTTGATATTAACGAAGTGGTCATGATTAACCATCGCCTATTCAAATTAAACGATACGATTGATACAGAAATTGCATTGCCTGAATTCTTAGAAGCGTTAAATACGATAGATTATACAAATAAATCTTCATTTCCTTCTTACCAACAACCAGAATCAAATGACTATGAATTAACTGATGATATGTTAACTCAAGATATTTACTTTAAAATGATGCAAGACTTTATTGGTGGCGATGATATATTAATCGCAGAACAGGGAACATCCTTCTTTGGGGCTTACAGTTTAAATTTACCTAAAAATATGTCATTTATTGGTCAACCTTTATGGGGTTCAATTGGTTACACATTACCAGCTACATTAGGTTCCCAATTAGCTAACCCATACCGTCGTAATATCTTATTAATTGGTGATGGGTCATTCCAATTAACTGTTCAAGAATTATCAACAATGATTCGCCAAGATATTAAACCTGTGATGTTCTTAATTAATAATGATGGTTATACTGTTGAACGTCTCATTCATGGTATGGAAGAGCCCTATAATGATATCAACATGTGGGATTACAAAGCATTACCAAACGTATTTGGTGGAGATAGCGTGAAAGTCCATGATGTTAAGACTTCAAAAGATTTAAAGGCTGTCTTCGATGAAATAAACGAAGATCAAGAACACATGCACTTCACTGAAGTCACAATGAAATGGGATGACGCACCTCAAACACTACGTGATATCTCTAAATCATTCGCTAATCAAAACAAATAATGGATATTGGGAGAACAATTAAATAAATTGAAAGCTACTATGCATGTCAATAGTTAAACACATAGTAGCTTTATTTAATAAGTTCTATTATAAATATTTTAAATAAAAATTAAATTTCACGTGTTTAATTTTTATTCAAACTCTTTTTTTAATTATTGATTATTTTGGAAAATTTATTTATTATTTACATAAAGTAGAGGAGGTCGTAGACTGTGTCTTTAATGAATAAATCTATTTTTCTAATGACTAAGCTTCAAAAACATAATATTCCAGTTATTCCTAGACTTATGCAACAAATGAATCGTTTAATTTTTGCTACTGATGTTCCTAGAACAGTTAAAATTGGTAAAGGAACAAAATTTGCACATAGTGGTTTAGGATGTGTAATACATGAGAGGGCTATAATTGGGGATAATTGTAAAATTCTTCAAAACGTTACAATTGGTGGACGTAGTAAACATGGTACTCCTGTAATTGGTAATAACGTACTTATAGGAGCTGGAGCCACAATATTAGGTGGCATAACAATAGGTAATAACGTTAAAATTGGTGCTCAAGCTTTAGTAATGGAAGATGTTCAAGATAATCAAACAATTGTCGCACAAAAAGGGACAATTTTGAATAAATGAGTTAAAGGCGACTATATATGTCATTAATACATATTTAGTCGCTCTTTTTTATAAACTTTTTTCATTTAAAAATTTATTATCGATAACATCTTTTGTAATATCCTGTAAATGTTTGACATTCCATTCACTGTCTGAATCATACTGTAGTCCATGTTTCTGTGCTAATTGTGATGTGTAATCATCAAGATTATAAATTTTAAAATGTTGTCGTGTTTGTTTATTGGTAGGACGTGCTTGTTCGTAATGATTGACCATGCTTGTCCATTTAACATTCCCTATATGTACACCTTTAGGTTCTTTTACTACATCGAAGTTTATCCTTCCTAACAATTGATTATTTTCATCTCCACTATACTGTCCATTTAAAAAATTACCTAAAGAATACGCTACCAACGTTTTATGATGATGATTTTTTGCTTTAACCCACTTTACTGGTTGAATCACATGTGGATGCGTACCAATGACGACGTCTACACCTTCATTTGCAAACAATTGAGCATATTTCTTCTGTGTCTTATTTGGTTTATGATGATTTTCATTTCCCCAGTGTGCCGACACCATGACTACGTCGCTTTGTTGTTTTGCTTTTCGTATATCCTGTTTAATAGTAGCTTCGTCAAACGTTTTTACTGTATATGGATCGTTTGAGACCATATCATTTGTTCCATACGTGTAACTTAATACACTAATTTTTACACCATTTTTAGAAATAGTATGTATACGATTCGCCTCTTTTTTCGAATTGTATATTCCTGTAAACAATACTTCATTATCAAATTTTTTCCAAGTCTGTATATGATTTGTAATTCCTTGATTTCCTTGATCTAAGGAGTGATTATTTGCACCATTAATCACATCGAAACCAGTTACAACAATGTCACCTGCTACTTGACTAGGCGTGTTGAATCGTTTAAATCCTGAAAATGGAATATCATCTCCACCAAGCGGAGACTCTTGATTTACAAAAGCTAGATCAGGTGTAGTTATATCGTTCTTTATATTAGAATACATTGGTTTAAAATTAAATGAGCCATCAGAACGTTGTGCATCATTATAGACAACAGGATGAATTAAATTATCTCCCACTGCCACAACTGATAATTTCTCACTGTTATCTTCAGCAAGAGCCATACCACATATCAGTGAAAATACTAGAAAAATAACGACTGAAGTGATGTAATATCTGTACACTAAACTTACGCTCCTTATTAATTTAGAGTAGCTTCTTTTATATTCACGAAAAACCTAAAATAATTAATACTTGTCATTATTTTAAGATACTCAAAATAATAACTCAAATTAGTTTATGAATTAATAAATAAGAAATAGAAAAAGTATCTATTTCTTATTTTTGGTTATCTATTATTACCAGATGTATCAACATGTTTGATGGGTTGATCGATGGCATTCGCTAATTTGAAAGTTTAGTTTTAACTGTAGTGTTAATTGGTTACTTAACTTTATTCGTTGTAGGTATTGCTGGTTTTGTCTATACTATTTTAGCTATTCTTGCAATGAATAAAGACGAAGATTATGTCGTACCTTTAACTATTGAAATTATTAAATAAATAAAAAAATATCCCTCTGTGAATATCTCACAAAGGGATATTTTTTTATTTCTCTACTAACCATTCAATGGTACGTTCAATTGCTTTGTCCCAAAAAGCATAATCATGTTCCCCAGGTCCTTCTTCATATTTATAATTGATAGCTTTTTCATCTAAATATTTCATAAATCGTTGATTATCATCATATAAGAAGTCTTCTGTGCCACATTGAATAAAGAGTTCTGGAAGTGTTGCGCCTTTATCAACCGCTTCATCCACTAAATGATAAGTATCTAACTCTGTACCTTTAACTTTTAAAGCTTCACCGGCAATGGCTTTGGGATCAAAGTCATTCCACTCAATATCGAGTAATGATTTTACATCAAATACTGCTGATAATGGCGCTGCTTTAGAAAATAAATGGCTTTGAGTTAAAGCAAATTTCATGGTTCCGTACCCCCCCATTGAATGACCTGCAATAAAATTATCTTCTCTTTTTTTAGATACTGGTAACACTTGATGTGCATAATTGTAAATTTCTAATATATAGTCATAGTAGCTATGACCAAAAGCCATATTTGCATAACCACTGTGATCTGCATTCGGCATAATCACTGCCAACTGATGTGCTTCTGCATAACGTTCGATACTTGTGAAACGCATATACGATGTCGCATCACTTGATAAACCATGTAATAGTAATAACATTTTCAAAGGTTTTACAGGTTCATGTTGTTTAAAAAAGCTATCGTCTTCTGGAACGATGGCTGTAAACGATTGATTCATCCCAATCGTAGGTGATTTATAATTAATAGTCATAAATGCCATATTGTTTCGTCCTTCCAATTTATAAGTATGATATCTATTTTACACTTTTTGTAGACTAATGGAATATTTTTTAATATAAAAAAACGCTAGCCAAATAACTAGCGTTTTTGACTATAAATTGTTTCACGTGAAAACATTATATATCTTCTCTAAATAAAGGTTGACTCATACATCTTGGACCTCCACGACCACGTACTAATTCACTACCTTTAATTTCAATCACTTTAATACCTTTATCACGTAATAATTGATTAGAGACATAGTTTCTATCGTATGTCACCACAACGCCTGGACGAATACATAATGTATTAGACCCATCGTTCCACTGTTCTCTAGCACCGTCTATGACATCTCCATTGCCAGTAGGTATAAATTCTACGTTATCTACACCTAATACATTGGCTAACGTTTCTCGTAGCTGTCTAGAGTGTGTAATTTTAATATCATCTTTCATTTCATCTTGCTCAATTGTAAAGATATTCATGTGATTCTCTTCTTTAAAAATAGCTGCATGCACTGTAAATTTGTCATAATCAATCATTGTAAATACAGTATCTAGATGCATAAATGTACGACTATTGGGTATTTCAATCGCAAGTACTTTTTTAAATGTAGTATAGCCGTCTTTAAATATATTTCTTGCTAGTCGCTCAATGGCTTCAGCTGATGTACGTTCTGAAATACCGATAGCTAATACATCTTTAGAAAGCACAAGCTCGTCTCCTCCTTCGATGTTAAACGGTGATGTACGATCAAGCCATACCGGTATATCTGCATCTTTAAAACGTGGATGATATTTTAGAATATATGTCATAAAAATAGATTCACGACGTCTTGCACGCCAGTACATGCGATTAATTGACATCCCTCTACCTATTGAGGATTGTGGATCACGTGTAAAATATAGATTGGGCATTGGATCTAAATAAAAGGGATAACGATCATCTAAATATTCAACGAGATGTGTTGTTTCAAGTTGAATTTCTTCTTTTCTTATACCTGCCATTACTTTTTCAATCAGTGCTTGATTGGATAGCTTTGAAAAATAATCTTTAATTTCTTTCTCATGACCTAAAATTGTTTTTTGAGATTCTGATAAAATATCATCAATAAATTGCTGTCTTATATCTTCATTTTCAATCGCTTCAGCAGCAAGTTGTTCTAGATAAACGACTTCTACCCCTTCACTTCTAAGTGTTTCTGCAAATTGATCATGCTCTTCTTGTGCCACTTTTAAATACGGAATATCATCGAATAATAGTCCACTTAAATGGTCAGGCACTAAATTTTCTAATTCTTTACCTGGACGTTTTAAGAGTACTGTTTTTAATGTACCGATTTCATTATTAACTTGAATTGGCCCCTTTGTCATTTGTATTCCTCCTTCAAGTAAATGGTATATTGATATGTCATTATCATGGAGTAGCGGTTCAAAATATACATTTCATGTATATAATTCTATCGTAGCATTAAATGTTAATTTCCAATAATAAAATCTTTTAATTATTGATTAAAAGAGGATTTTAAAATTTCAAGAGGATTTTAAAATTTCAACTTGAAATAGCTTTATATAATCATTTAATATTTATTCGCCTATGTGTATAAAAAATGATTGAAGCGAATACGTTCACTTCAATCACCCATTTAATTCATTGCTTGTTGTACTGTACTATAGCCTAATACGACTCTATCTACTTTACCTTTATTAACATCAAACCAAACTGTCATACCATTTTGTTTAGGTTGATAGTAATAAATACCTGTTGTGTTGTTGTTATCATTATCAATTTTTTGTAGCTCTTTACTATATACTTTTTTAAGTTGTGTTAATGAAAGTTGACCTTTGACTTCCATATCTAATAACGAGGCAGTTTTACCATCTTTAGATACATTTCTGAAGTATTGATCATATTTCAATACCGATTTATTAGATGTTGTCGATTTAATTTTAATGCCATTAAATTTAACATTTTCAGCTTTAATCGCATTTTTAAAATGTTTATCTAATACGAATGAAGCATTTTGACCAGCATAACCATCATAGTTGTAATATGATGACGTTGCTGCGTGGGCAGTCGGTTGTTGAACAAGTGCACCTGTGACGCTAGCACCTAATAGTGTACTAAACGCTATTGTCGTAGCTACACATACTTTTGTTATCTTTTTCATATGCGTCTTCCTCTTTCTCTTTAAACTACTCATATCATACTTCATTACTCTTATCTATACAATCTTTATAGTAATTAGCTATCTATTTAAATATTTTTTTATAAAATTGTGGTATACTATAATTAGGAGTAATAGTCCTATTCACTCCTTCACAAAATGTTATATTACATAACAATACTAGGCCACGAGTTTACTTCCCCTTTGTTAAACTTGTGGTCTTATGATATATAAATTCATTATTTTAATTTTTAAATATAAGATTTATTTATATTATAGGAAACCACTTCAATAATACGAACATATGTTCTATAATATTATCGAGGTGATTTTAATGATTCCTGATCAATACAAACATGAAACAGATTATCGTAACATTCCTAGAGAATATTTAGACGCTAATATACCACAAGGACGTGGCATGATTAAGTGGGCACCTTTTGCAGTGATGCCTGAACAGTATGAACGCATAAACGCTTTTATCAAAAATCAAAATAAAATAACAATGCCCTCTTTGTCGGATGATCAATTCAATATTCTGAATCGACGATTAATTGAAAAATATACAACGCATCAACTCGCTATGATTAGTTATTTTAGAAATGGTACGATTCATTCTATTGCAGCTTATATTAAACGTATTGATACTTTAAAGCGGTATATTACAATTAGTAATGAAAATGGCTCACAAACAATGCAACTCAAATTTGCAGTATTATGTCACATTGAATAATAAAAAAGAGCGGAAATTGAACTCAATTCCGCTCGTATTTATCATTTATTTACTTGTTGTGACACCTTCATACCCAATATCTACTTCTACTGTTCTTCCATGTGTGATAACAAAAGAAACAATTAATCCATCTTTCTTAGGTTGATATTCGAAAATACCACTTTTTTTATCACTTGGAGTACCCTTTACTTTTTTAAAGTCTGAGCCATACGCTTTTTTCAATTGATTATATGTCAGATCCCCTTTAACACTAAATTGAACTTTATTCGCCTTTTTGCCATCTTTACTTACACCAGTAAATGTTTGGTTATATTTTTCAAGTTTTTTATTACTATGCACTTTTTCAAATTTTATTCCATTCATTGTTACATTTCCATATTTAACTGCTTTAATAAAATGTTTATTGGTTACAAATTTTGCGTCTTTATCTACATACCCGTTATATACATAATATGGTTTTGTAGCTGCATGCGCTGTATCCTCGATTGGTAAAACAGCTGTACTTACGCCTAACATTGTCCCAAATGCTAAAGTAACTGATGCTATAGATTTAACTATTTTATTCATGATTGTCCTTCTTTCTCTAATGGATTTTTATTTCACTATTATTATCTCATACTCTTTATCTTAATTCACTGTACTTTAGATGTATCTATCATAGAATTATGTAAATAAAATGTAATATGATTTGGTTATATACATACTACCTATTTGTTGAACTTTGATTATAATAAACTAAAGAAATGAATTAAAAATGGAGGACTATCATTTGAAAAAAATATTAGCAACTATAGTCATTATATTACTTATTGTGGCATTAGGATGCTCAGTCTTTTTTGCAGCCACTCATTCTAATCAATCTAACCCAAATCAAACACAATCTACTAAAAAGAAAGATAAAAAAGAAACTACTTCTGAAAGTCATACAGTTCAATCTAATGAAACAAGTCAGTCTGACAATGGCACCACTGCGCAATCTGAGTCAACAAGTCAATCAATACAAGAACAACAACAAACGACGCAAGGTCCCTCTACTGTTCAGACTACACAGCCAAAAACAAGCGAATCATCAACTACGTCACAATCACAACATCGTTCAGAAAGTAACACATCAAAACAACCCACATCTCAAAGCACAGAAGACAAACCATCTTCAGAGCAAACATCAACTGAACAACCTTCAACAGAAGAAAAACCTTCATCGCAACAAAGTACGAAGTCTTCTACTGAAAGTCATACTAATCGTAGTAGTGAATCTAATAACAAATCTAATTAAAAATAATAGCCTGACTGATAATGATGTTTCATTATCAATCAGGCTATTTTATTTTCTATTCTGTTACTTTACTTTCTTCTACACGTTTTGCAATTTTAGTCATAATTGGATCTAAGAATGGTTTAGCAATAAATCCAATTAAGAAGAAACCAAGACCGAAGAGCCCAAATATAATTAATTTTGTAATTAAAATTTCTGGTACAATACCACCTACAACTTCACGTAAACAATCAATTAAGTACGTAAATGGTAAGTAAGGTGAAATGTTTTGGAAGAACTTAGGTAGTGTAACTACTGGGAAGGTACCGCCACCGCCTGCAATTTGTAATACTAAAAGAATGATGGCTACCGCTTTACCTGGGTTACCCAATATAGATACACACGTATAAACAATGGTATTAAACACAATTGCACCAAATAATGCAACGAGTACAAAGAGCAATGGTGATTCTACTTGCGCATGAAGTAAGAATAAGTCACCTGTTGTAACAATGAGGGTTTGTAATACACCCATCAAGATAAAGAACATTCCTTTACCAAGATATTCTTGCCGTTTCGTTAACTGATCTGCTAATTCTTCATGTTTGTTATGCACTGTTAATAAACTTACTAATAATAAGGCACCTACCCAAATGGATAATGCTGTATAGAATGGTGTCATCCCTGAACCATAATCTCTGACTGGGAAAACATCCACAGTTTTCTTATTAATTGGGTTTGCGATAACATCTGCTTGTTTTTTCAAATCATTTTTTAGACTATTAACAAGCTTATCTACTGCATCGTCATCGTCCAATTGATTGAATATATCATTAGCCTTATTTAAATCTCTTTCGATACCAGGTAATTTTGTTTGTGCAAAGTTCGCTAAATTCGCTAAAGCTTCTTTTGCTTTTGGCTGATTCTCATCTAATAAATCTACTGCATTATCATACTTATCAAATAATGTTGGTAAGTTAGCATTAACAGTAGCTGTTGCATTCGCAAGACGTTGTTCTAAATCAGGTAAATCATTACGTACAAAGTCTGCAGCTTTTGCTACATTTTTTCGTACTGTTGGGAAGTAATTTTTAGCAGTTTGAGTTGCTTCAATATATCCCGCTTCAAGTGATGGTAATTCACTTTGAAGTGTTGCAATACGAGTTTGACCATCACCTACAATGTGTTGACCTGCTTGAATCACTTGATTAATCGTATTTAATTTAGATTGCACATCTGATAATACGACTTGGCCTTCACTTAATTGTTTTGTAATATCATTAGAAACTACAAGTAAACGATTATTTAAATTATCTTTAATGTAATCTCTATAACTACCTAAACCAGAATTTAAAGCTGGCAAGCTTCTTAATACATTAATAGACTCCGCACTACCTTTACCACCACTTGATAATGCATCAATCAATTGGTTAGTAGAACGTAACGTATCATTAATACGGTTATTGGTACTTTCGATTCGTTTAATTTGTGGTGCTAAATTCACATGTTCACGTTGTTGTAATTCTTTTAATACATCAATCAATTGTTGATTGTATTTTGAAGTGTTTTCTAAACGTCCTTTAATATTTCGAAGCATGTCATTATATTCTGTTGGACGATTAGAGGCAATGACACCATACGTTATATCTCTTAATGCTTTTACATCAGATTGTGATGCCTTAGCTTGCTTATCAGCATTTGAAGATAATGCAAGTAATGCTTCAGCAAGTCCACTATTCATTGATTTAACATCTTCATTCGAAAGAATCTGACCATTAGGTAATTGATCATTATTCGAACTATTACTTAGTTTTTGAATCGTATATTGAGGCATACCGTTGTCATTAGTTGTCGCACTTTGTTGTCGTAAATTATTATTCACATTACCATTAACGGCTTGTGCTCGCCTAGTTGCCTCTTGATAATCCCCAACACGTTGTTTAGCCATACCTAAATAACCTTGTGCATCGTTAAGTTGTTGATTCGCTAAGTCTAATCCTTGACTCGCAATCTCTACCCCTCTATTAATTTTAGGGAATGTCTGAGGAATATCATCTGCTGCTACATTCACTAATTTCTGAATGTTAGGCATATATTCATTCAATGCGAGAATTAGTTTCGCTTTTTGATTTAAAGAAGGAATCGCTGCATTGACGTCATTTAATTTTTGTTGAGCATTTAAAATATCATCTTTATAGTTATCTAAATCACGGAATTGATTCGCATATTGATCAAGCTGATCTTGATGATCATTAAGATAAACAATTCTATCTGCAATTTTATTCAATTTAGGTAAAGATTGATGGGCAGCATAGACTGCATTTTTAATTTTATCGATAGTTGGTACTTCGTCTTCAATTTGAAGGCCTACTTTATTTGCTTCTTTCAATAATGCTTTCGTTACAGTAGTATTAAATTGTTTATTGGCTTCATCAACAATAATTGTCGAACCGGTATCAGTCATTTTAGGGGCGACAGCATTAATTTTTTGGTTCACTTTATATGTAATATCTGCTTTTTCCGGATGTTTACGAAGTGTTCCCGTAATTTGATGTGTAAATTTCTTAGGTATATAAATTCCTGCATAATATTTACCCATTCGTATTTCATGATCTGCTTTCTCCCGACTGACAAATTGCCAATCAAATTTATCATTGTTCTTCAATGTGTCTTCGAGCGTATTACCTACATTAATTTTCTTACCTCGAATTTTATCGCCTTGGTCTTCGTTTACAACTGCCACTTTAATATGACCTGTATTACTATATGGATCCCACATTGCCCATAAATTAAACCATGCGTAAAATGAAGGTAAAATTGCCAAACCGCCTAGAATTACCCAAGCAGCAGGTGTTTTAGCGACACGCTTTAAGTCTGTCAAAAATAGTTTAAACGCGTTCTTCATTTTCACTCTCCTAAAAATGAAATATTAAGAATTTATATCAATATGATTTAAAACATTGTTTTTTATATCGTAGAATTAGTATAATACTTTTATCACGAATGCCATAATTAGTTGACATACGTCAACAATTAAAATGGTACTCATGCATTATAGCAGAAAATAATTTTAGCGACAAAGCTAATGCTACGTTAAAATACGATAGAAATCGTCTGACTTAAGACGGATTTATAAAATATATTATACAAAAGTAAGGAGCGTTTATTGATGTCGAAGCAAAAATTCATGATATATTTGCTAACTACAACTCTGGTTTTACCAACATTTACGTCTAGTGTTGCTCAAGCTGAAGAGACTACAAAACAAACTAAAACATCTGAATCAAATAATGAGGATTCAACTTCTACATCAGAAACAACACGTACTGAAAGCAATGAAACTCCATCTTCAGAAGATTCAACTTCTGATAGCTCTGATAATAATAAAAAGCAAGACTCTCAGTCAAAAGAAAGTCAATCAGACACAGTTTCAAATGAAGATGCCGCTTCTCATTCTAAACCATCATCAACACATTCGAAAAATAATCGTTCATCTCATACTAAAGATGAAGACACGTATCATACACCATTATCTGTATTTAACATGAATGGTTCAAATCATTCATTCTCATCAAACTTTTTAGATCCTAGTCACTTTGAAAATGGCTTTAGTTTAACAAGTTTGATTTCATCTTTATTCCATTTTGATGATGATATTTCTAAATATGAACATGTTGAAAGTGATTCATCTTCATCTAATACTAATGATGACAAAAATGCAACGAATACAACTTCTTCAGATGAAGATCGTACTGAATCATCACATCAACACACAACAATTGATCCATCACCTCAAGACTCATCTGATAAGTCAAATAGTCATACCACACCATCAAATCAATCTGAGGTACTAACAGAAAATAATCAGTCAGATCAATCGTCTGAGTCATCATTTAAATATAGTAACAGTAATGACAATCATTCAACTGATGATTCTAGCGTAAGCAAAGCCTTAGATTCATTGAATCAATTAGCTTCAGATTTAAATGATTCTAATACTAATGAGTCCTCGACATCTGAAAATAGCAATCAATCAACATCACAGCAAACAACAAAAAATACAACATCTCAAACCTCTCAAGAAGAGCAAGCAACACCTAATAAAGATCGTCAACAATCAGAGGATGTACTAGATGCGCTTCTTGATAAATATAGTGATAAAGCAACACAAACACATAAAGACTATACCTCATCTAAAAAAGACAGCACATCTCAAGCATCACAAAATGAAGATTCAAAAAAAGATACATCAACAACTCAAGACCAACTAGACACAAATAAAGACAATCCGCAATTGCCAACGGAGAAACAACTAAAACATAAACAAGAAGCACCACAATCATTTGAAAATGATTTTAAACAAAGTAATACACGCGCTATAAGTTTATTCCAAAATGTACCACAATTAGATGGGAACAATGTTACTAATGGAAACATGGCAGTGGTAGAAAATAAAGCAACACGTGAATTTATTACATCTATTGCCAAAGATGCGCATAAAATTGGGCAAGATAATGATATTTATGCTTCTGTTATGATTGCGCAGGCTATTTTAGAATCAAGTTCAGGTAATAGCGCTCTTGCACAAGCACCAAACTACAATTTATTCGGTATGAAAGGTAGTTATAAAGGTGCTTCAGTTAACTTCAATACACTTGAAGCTAATAGTAATAATAATATTTTTAGTATTAATGCTAGTTTCCGTAAATATCCAAATCTTAAGGCTTCATTAAAAGATTATGCTGATTTAATCAAACATGGTATTGACGGTAATCCTACAATTTATAAATCATCTTGGAAAAATATTGCACCAAGTTATCGTTCAGCAACACGTCATTTAAGCCAAACTTATGCGACTGATCCAAACTATGCAACGAAATTAAATAGCTTAATTGAACATTACAATTTAACTGATTTTGATAAAAAACACATGCCTGATTTAGATAAATACTCAACATCAACAGGAAGTAGTGGCACAGATGTTTCAGGAAGTGCATTTAAGCCATTTTCAATTTCAGATGTTGCTTCACCGTATCCATATGGTCAATGTACTTGGTATGTGTACGAACGTGTTCAACAATTTGATAAACATGTAGGCGGTCATTGGGGCGATGCACATAACTGGGATAATAGCGCTGAAGACGCAGGGTATAATGTAAGTACAACCCCTAAAAATCATACAGCAGTTGTATTTGAAGCAGGCCAATCTGGAGCAAGTGCGTTATATGGCCACGTTGCTTTCGTTGAAAAAGTCAATGATGATGGCTCAATCATTATTTCAGAATCAAATGTAAAAGGATTGGGTATTGTATCCTATCGTCAAATTGATGCGGATACTGCCTCATCTTTACACTACATTCAACCTAAATAAATGCATAAAAAAGCCATTGAGTTTCAAAAATTTGAAACTCAATGGCTTTTTATTATGAATATACTAATACTTGGGCAACTAATAAGCCACCGCCAAAGATAAATACAAAAACGACAATTGGCCATACAAATTTAAACCAATGTGAATATTTCATATCCAACATTTGTAATGTAGCCATAATCAATCCTGTTGGTGCTAAAAATAACATCGCATATTGTCCAAATTGATACGCTGTAACAATCACAAATCGAGGAATACCTACTGTATCAGCAAGTGGTGCAAATATTGGCATGGCAAGTACAGCCAATCCTGATGATGAAGGAATAATAAATCCTAGGAAGAAAAAGATAATCAATAATACAAGAATAAACAGTGGGCCATTCGCATGTTTTACGAGTGATGATGAAAAATTTAACACTGTATCTGAAATCAGTCCATCATTCATAATCCTATTAATACCACGTGCAAGACCAATGATTAATGATACGCCTACTAAGCTTGATGCACCATTAACAAATGCATCGACCACTTTTTTCTCACCTAATCCATTCTTACCTAATGCGACAATAAGCATAATCACAATGGTAAAGGCTAAAAACATAGACGCCATAATCGGGAACCACCATCCCTGAGTCATGACGCCCCAAACCATAATTGGGAAGGGCAAGATAAAGAGTATTAAAATAATTTTTTCACGTAAGGTAAAGATACTGTCTTCACTATTATTCTTAATCACTGACCATTGTCGTTCAAACTTCACTTTATCATCATAAGTGTATGATCGTTTCGGATTTTTTTTAATGCGTTTTGCATACCAATATAAATATCCTATCGTAAAGATGGTTGCTACAATAAGTCCAGCAATACGCCAATATAATCCATCTACAAAGGTTGTTCCTGCAGCATTAGAGGCGATGACTACTGAAAAAGGGTTAACTGTTGAAAACGTACTCCCAATAGAACTCGCCAGGAAAATAGACCCTACACATATAATGGAATCATAGCCCATCGCTATAAAGATAGGTACCAACACTGGATAGAAAGCGACCGCTTCTTCTTCAATGCCACATAACGTTCCACCTAAAATCATTAAGATGGATACCATAAAGACCAGTAAAAATTCATGTCCTTTAGTTTTTTTAGTTAATGCTAATAATCCCGATTCAAAAGCACCACTCGTTTGTACGACGCCTATTAAACCACCAAGCACAAGAATAAATACCATGACATCGACAGCTTCAATCGTTCCATTTACCATACTTGTCGTAATTTGATCGGGACCCGCTGGCTTTTGTTTCAAGCGCTCGTAAGTTCCAGGAATCGATATCGGTTTATTGATAGCACCTGATTTAAATTGGTTCACATCAATCTTGACACCTAATTTGTCAAGTTGATCTTGTGTCCCTGGGACTGTCGTTGTTTTATTATGTGCATCGACAATCTTAAATTCATGCGTTCCTGCATGATAAGAAAGCTTAGAATACGCACCTGCTGGCACAATCCAAGTTGCTAACACTGCAATAATGGTTAAAATAAATAAAATTGTAAATGCACCAGGCATTTTTAATCGAAACCGTTTTTTCTCTTTGTTATCAGATACTGTATGAGATACACCTTCACTGTGTTCCATGCTCCCCACCCCTTTAATCTTAATCACTTCAACATGTACTACGTCATAATTACAATTGAGTCATTATCAAATTGTTTTTTCATACTTTAAGTTTATGTCTAATGCATATGACACTCAATGATGATGTAAAGTAAATAGATTATTATTCATACTTTGGATACATCTTTTACATATGTTGAGTTGTCCATTTAAGTGCAACAACTCAATATATAAAAATAGAGTAAATAATTAATGTTCAATGGCATTAATTATTTACTCCTATTTATTTGGTTTAGTTATTAGATTGGTGATGTTTACGACGACTGAACCATACAAGTGCCCCACCTGCAATAGCAATCACTGCTGCAATCGGAATCCAGTTTTTCTTAATGGCTTCACCTGTTGCAGGTAATGATAAATTTCCATCACTATTAAATAAACCGCTAAGTAAACCATCATCGCCTAAATGACCTAATGATAAGCCTTGTGTTGGATTAGGAATATCACTTATACCGTCAAGTAAGCTGTTTCCATTTGTTAATCCATCAAGCAAACTACTACCTGAAGGAAGATTGCCTAATAAATGACTTCCAGTTAAACCACCTAGTAAATCTAATCCATTACCTGATAGATTTGAACCGAGATTGGAACCACTTGTGTTACCTGTAATACGATCTAATAATGATGGTCGATTTACAATTGGATCAAGAATATAGTTTAATCTATTTTTGGCTTGATCTAAGCTATTTTGAAGTTGTAATAAGTCATTGGCTTTACCATTAATTGTACTTTTCACTAAATCCAAAGCATTCGCTTTATTAGATTGTACTCTTGAAATAATATCAGCTAAAGCGTTCGCTTTTGCTTGGTTTAATTTTGTTGCTAACATTGTTTCAATGGCTTGTTTACGATTAGACGTTTTATCTAAAATATCATTTAAAATATCATCACTAGACACAAGCCCATGTTGATTAAATGCTTGTTTTAAGCGATCAACAATTTGTGAATTTGTTAAATGGTCATTTACTAATCGTTTCGCAATAGTAGCCGCTTCATTTTGGCCTAAACGTGTAGATAAGATTGTTTTTAATAAATCCTCTTTATTAGTAGCTTGTTCTAACATAGATTTTAAGATGTCATCACTTGTTGTTGAAGTCAATCCATCAATCTGTTTCATAATCTGATCTGCAATTTGTTTATCAGACTGTCCCTTTGTTTTAATATTTTTCAATATGTGTTGCGCTTCATTTTTGCTAAACACACTGTTTAATACATCTTCAGCTGCACGTTGTTTGTCAGAGACTTGTTGCAAACGATTAAGAATAATATCACGGTTATTCTCTATATTTTTACGTACGGTTTCAATGTCATTATCAATAGCTTGTTTATCTTTTTTCGCTAAATCAGCTTGATGTTGAATGTTATCACGTAAATCAGATAATTGATCTAATTTACGATTGATATATAAATGACTGGCATCATCTTTACTATTTTCAATTTTAGCAATAGCTTGATTAATTTTTTCAGTTTCAGATAATTGGTGATTCACTTTATCGAATTGGTGATGTCGTGCATCTGTATCTAAGTCTTGATCTTTATGAGTATCGTTTAATTTAGCTAATCCATCTAATATATGATGGTTTGAATTAGAATGTGTTGTATTTTCTGTTGTTGGCGCATCTTGAATGCTAGATGATTCAGTTGTCTCCTCTTCTGTACTATTTTCATCACTTGGTAATTGATTTGAATCGTTTTCTTTTGAACTTTCGATGTCTTTTTTAGCACTATCAATATCATTTTTAATACTATCTAATTTATCAACAATAGACGTTTCTGATTTAGAAGAGGTTGTTTGGTTTGAAGGTTTCTCTGTTGTTGGCACTTCTTTTGGTGATTCTTCCGTAGTAGGTTCCTCTTTCGTTACTTCATCAGTTGTGTTTTCAGAAGTATTTGATTCAGAAGACGAGGATTCATTTGATGTTGTTGCATCTTTTTGTTGACCGCTATCAACTTTATTAGATAAAGTATCTAGATCTGATACGATGTTATCTAATTCATTTGATATATTAGATGTATTATCAGCAGAAGTGTCGTTACTTGTTGTAGCCTTTTCTTCTTCTTCTGTTGAAGCATCTTGAGTGCTAGATGATTCAGTGCTATTATCCTTGTTTGAAACGTCAGTTGTGTTTTCTTGTGCTGTTACTTTATTTTCTTTTTTCGCTTCTTTGATTATATCTTTAATTTCATTCTGATTTTTAGCACTTTCAATATCTTCTTTATAACTTTTTAACTCAACTGCACTTAAATGTTTTAGTTGCTTAATGTCTTTTTTCGCTTTATTCATTGCATCTTGTAAATCTTTTTGAACATGTGTTGTAGTTTCAGAAGTTGCTGTTTCTGCATCTTGTGTTGCTGCAAATGCATCTTTAGTAAACCCGTAACCTACAAGTGAACTACTTAATATTAAAGCTGAACATGACACTTTTAAATACGAACTTAGCTTCGACATTTTACGATTTTTGTTTTGTGTATTTTTATTCATTAATGCCACCCTTTTTTAGTGATATTCCATTTCATTATATAACATTTTACATAAAACTTGAATGTCTTATTATATTTTTATTTATTCGTTTTAATCAAAGATTAAACATCATTAACTATTATATTTTTAAGCGTTTTATATTCATTTTTCGAATATTCGTTACCTCTACTGAATACTGATATTGACCTGTTAAATCAATCAGCGATAAAAACTTATTGTGTCCTGCGCCTGTATCTATAGATAATTCATTTTTATTTTTATAAATCTCGTCTTTCTTTAATCCATAGCGATTATTCGGTACATGACCATGAACTAAATATTTATTTTTAGGAATCTGACGATTAAGCGAATGTGAATAATGTCCAGTAGTATATTCTTTAATCTGCTTATTCAAAGGTTTATTGGTATCTATTCCTGCATGTGCAAAAATATAATTACCAATCACTTCAACAGCAGATAATTCACGTAAGAACGGATGCCAACGCTTAATCTTTTTATCTTTACTATTTAACCAGCGCATTTCATGATTACCTGCTAAAGCAAGCGCACCACGTCGTTTTAACCTTTTAACTAATTTTAATGTTCCAAATGAATCCGGTCCATTATTGACATAATCCCCCATAAGTACGAGCTGATCTTTTTTTGGATTATATTTTGCTCGTTTTAAAAGTATGGAAAGGGCTTTTCGATGTCCATGAATATCAGAAATCACAAGTAGCCTTTCTGACATGTAAATCTCTCCTTAAATGTAAATGCTTTATGTTGTAAGATTTGTTAAGCAACATTGTTATTACCCTCAATTTTTAATTTAATACATGAGAGCGTAACAAAATGTTTATTCAATCCTCTACTGATAATACTGTATATTCCATTATAATGTATCAACATTAACTAACTTTAAACAATTTATTAACGTAACCTCAAAATTCTTTCTTTAATATAAACAATAGAATAGAAAAAATTTATATATTTTGGGGAATTAATTTATGAATACAAAACAAATGATGATTTTTAAAAATTTTGTTGAATTGCAGAATGAAAATGCTGTTGCTGAAAAACTGGGGATAACGCAACCAACTGTAACATTTCATCTAAAAAATTTAAATAACGAACTTGGAATACCCTTATATTTTAAAAAAGGGAAATGTTTCAATTTAACAGATGCTGGAGACTTACTTTATCGTAATTCTAATAAAATGCTAAATTTAATTGATGAAACAACACATATGATTGAAGAATTCAAACAATCTAAACGTGGGACTTTACGCGTTGGAGCAAGTCATGCACCTATTTATAGTATTCTTCCTACCACTTTAAAAAAATATATGCATGATTATCCAAATATTGATATGAATTTAATTGTAGATACTGCTCCTATGATACTAAAGAAAATAAAAGATAGAGAGATTGATATCGGCGTTATTTCAGAAAAAGGATTCAATGAAAAAGAATTGAAAGTGAAACGTCTTCAAGAAAATCCACTTGTTATCGCAATGGATAAAAGACATCCTTTGGCTTCAAAAACAGATATTTCATTAGAAGATTTAAATGCGTATCGTTTCATTATTCATAGTAGTGGTTCAACACGAGAAAGTATTGATGATTGGCGAAAAAACAATTTTATTGATTTAAATGTTCATATGGAATCAAATAGTATTAGTAGTATATTAACCATTATTAAAGATTCTAATTATCTGAGTCTTGTAAGTCAAAGCACCTTATTCCATCATCCTAATATTATTGGCAAGTCATTAAAAGAAGGCCCACCTTCAAGTTATATCTCTATCGTTTACCGGGCAGATCATCATCTCACTGCTCTTATTCAAAACTTTATGACATTAATCTATTCTTTAAAAAATGAAAGTATTTAGACGTCAATGAGATGAAAAGATCATTTATATAACCAAAGGAGTAGAAAACAATTCTTGTAGAATTCATTTTCTACTCCTTTTAATTATTTTATTAAATGTAAATTTATTATAAATTTTATTAATAAATAACTATAAAAATGATAACATTTTTACATTATATTAATAAATCGCTATAAAAATTTGTCTGTTCCTAATATAATAAAATTAAGAGAACACCGTTTTCATCAATTTTGATATGAAGGAGGCTGAGTTGATGCTTATACTTTCTATTATTTTACTAGTAGTTGGTATCATACTCATCTCTATTAGTAGCTTCGTCGCATATAGACAAGATATTGATCTTAGAGAAAAAATATATTTACTTGGCGTTTTATTTGTACTCATTGGTGCAATTTGTCTTATCGGATATTTCGTAGCTTAAATTTATACATATCATAAAGAGAAGGATAACGAATTTTAAATGAATGTTATCCTTCTCTTTTTTATGCTCCTCCTCACTTCTTCTATAAAAAAACAACAATTTTAATAAAATGTTGCATTTTCCAACGTCTTAAATTTTTTAATGGTACACATATAATCAAACTCTTGTTAAATTATAAAATACGTTCTATTAACGTACATTGTCTAATAACGCTATTTTAACAATAAAAGGAGGTATTATATTGGCAAATCTATTATATAAACTTGGTACATTTATCGCTAAGCATAAATGGCTAAGTATTATTATATGGTTAGTCGTACTTGGTGTAGTGATTGCGCCTCTATTAGTTACTTCACCAAAATTTGATAGTGATATCAAAATGAATGGATTAAAATCCATTGATACGAATGATAAAATCAGTAAAGAATTTCATCAAGACAGTGAAAAAGCGTCCATGAAGATTGTCTTTCATTCAAATAAAGAGGATGGATTGAAAGATAAAACAACGAAAAAAGACATAGAGGATGCCTTAGATAATATTAAACAAGATGATGATTATATACAAAACATTTCTAATCCATATGAGTCGGGACAGGTCAATAGTGAAGGCGATACAGCTATTGCTAATATCAGCTATGTTGTCCCTCAAACAAGTATGCAAGATTCATCTAAAAAGATAGTAAATAAAGCACTTCAAGATATTAAAGATAATCACAACATTCAAATTGAAAAAACAACTGGTATGTCAATGGGCTCTGAACCTGGTGGTGTTTCTGAAATAGTAGGTATCGTAGTTGCTTTCATTATTTTACTTATCACATTTGGCTCTCTTATTGCAGCAGGTATGCCAATTATTAGTGCGATTCTTGGTTTAGCAACAAGTGTCGGTATGATTTCATTACTTACATTTATGTTTGACATTCCAAACTTCACATTAACACTAGCTGTAATGATTGGCTTAGCGGTAGGTATTGACTATTCTTTATTTATTCTATTTAGATATAAAGAAATTAAAAAATCAGGTACTGCCACGGTAGAAGCAATTGGTAAAGCAGTAGGTACTGCAGGTAGTGCTGTTATCTTTGCTGGTATTACAGTAATGATGGCAGTGTGTGGTTTATCACTAGTAGGCATTGATTTCTTAGCAATTATGGGATTTGCTTCAGCTATTAGTGTGTTATTCGCTGTTTTAGCAGCCTTAACATTACTTCCTGCATTAATTAGTATTTTCCATAAAAGTATTAAAATTAAAAATAAGCCTACTAAAAATAAAGACCCTAAACATCATCCATGGGCTAAATTCGTTGTAGGTAAACCTGTGCTTGCAACGATTATTAGTTTAGTGATTCTTATTCTAGCTATCATTCCAATCACAGGCATGCGTCTTGGTATTCCTGATGACAGTCTTAAACCAAACGATTCTTCTGAGCATAAAGCGTATCAACTGATTTCAGATAATTTTGGTGAAGGCTATAACGGACAAATTGTAATGTTAGTGAATACTAAAGATGGTGGAAGTAAAACATCAATTGAAAATGATTTAAGTAATATGCGTAGAGATA
Organism: Staphylococcus sp. AtDRG32; assembly: GCF_004365845.1. Lineage (NCBI taxonomy): Bacteria > Bacillati > Bacillota > Bacilli > Caryophanales > Staphylococcaceae > Staphylococcus > Staphylococcus sp. AtDRG32. Next base: position 70,626 of record NZ_SODE01000002.1, on the reverse strand, counting down.
TAGAAGATTTAGATAATGTAGATACAGTATCTAAAGCACAATTGAATGGTAATAATCACTATGCTATCTTTACGATTATTCCAAATGAAGGTCCAAACGCTAAATCTACCACAGATCTTGTATATGAATTGAGAGATTATCACAAAGATGCCGAAGATAAATATCATTATGACACTGAGATTTCTGGTCAAAGCGTCATTAATATCGATATGTCAGAAAAACTGAATGATGCTATCCCAGTATTCGCTAGCGTTATCGTTATACTAGCATTTATTTTACTTATGATTGTATTTAGATCTATCCTTGTACCATTAAAAGCAGTACTTGGATTTGTCTTATCATTAATGGCAACCCTTGGATTTACAACCTTAGTCATGCAAGATGGTGTGATGAGTGGTCTATTTGGTGTAGACAATACAGGTCCATTACTTGCCTTTTTACCTGTTATTACAATCGGTTTATTATTCGGATTAGCCATTGACTATGAATTATTCTTAATGACACGTGTTCATGAAGAATACAGCAAAACTGGAGATAATGATCACTCTATTTGCGTAGGTATTAAAGAAAGTGGTCCAGTTATCGTTGCCGCTGCATTAATTATGTTCAGTGTGTTTATTGCCTTTATCTTCCAAGATGATACTGCAATTAAATCAATGGGTCTTTCTCTTGCATTTGGTGTATTATTTGATGCTTTTATTGTCAGAATGACATTAATCCCTGCTTTAACTAAATTATTCGGTAATGCATCTTGGTACTTACCGAAATGGTTAGGTGTTATATTACCTAAAATTGATGTTGAAGGTAAAGCATTAGAAGAACGTCATGAATCTTCTACTTCTAATTATAAGCACTCAAATGCACCTCGTTATAGAGAATTCGTTGATACACAAGATGTATCTTATCAACATCAAAATCGCAGCTATGCTACCCATTCTAATAATTATAATGCATATGATGATGTTGATTACGAAGCTTTATATACCGAAGAAGGTACACCTGAAACGGTTCATTCTAAGCGACAAGAACAGCATGACACTACAACTTATTTTGATAAAACCACACACCTATACAAAGATTTAACTGATAATAATACGGAGCAGGATGTATTATTTAAAGCATTGATGCTTTATGCCCGCGAACATAATCAACATGTTTACGATAAATATCAAACGAGTCATACAGACAATAGAAAAGATGATCAGGGAGGCGAAAGATATTGATGCTTAAATCACGCGTATCAAAATTTTTAGCACTATTAGCCACACTCACACTAGCCATAGTTTTAAGTGCCTGTGGGAATAGTCAATCCAACTCCTCTACACAAAGTAAAACCGTATTAGGAGACAAAACGATTGAAATCCCTTATATTGCAAGTGATAATTCAACTGCACGTTCACTTGTGATTGCGGAAGTATTAAAGAAAGCTGGTTATGATGTTACAACTACACCTGTGCCAGCAAGTGGACCATTATATGCAACAGTGTCTGCAAGTGATGATGCATTTCATGCTTCAGGTATTTTTCCAGAAACAGATAAAAGATATTATGATAAATTTAAAGATACACTTACTTTATATGATGACAAACATTTAATTAATCATGTTAATGTTGGATTAGCAGTACCTAAATATGTTCAGAACATTGATTCAATTAAAGATTTAAAAGATGATAAAGATTTTGGTAAATCTGTAGATTGGACAATTCAAGGTACTGATAACAGAAATGGTGTTATGCAACAAACGAATGATGAATTAGATAGAGACGATTTGAGTAAATATAGTCTAGATAAAAGTTCCGATCAGGAACAATTCAAAAAAATTCAAAAAGCATATCAACAACAACAACCTATTCTTTTCACATCAATGGAACCAAATTGGTTTTCGAAAGAATTAGATGTCAAAATGCTTAAAGATCCAGACAAAATTTATGGAAATAATAAGCAACATATTGATCTAGTATTCAATCATAATTTTAAAGAAAAACATCCAGCGGCATATGACATTGCAACACGTATGGCAAAAGATTGGGATCAAAAAGATGAGGAACGTTTAGCTAAAAACATCTTTGTTAAAAGTAAAAATCCTGAACAAGTAGCAAAAGATTATGTAGACAATCATGATCACAACGTCGATGATTGGTTAAAAGATATCGACACTAAATAAATATTAAATTGACACTTTATTTGACAATTAAGTGTGGCGAAGAACATTAAATATTCTATCGTCACACTTTTTTATTATCATATTAAAGATGTATATTTGGAATTATTCTAAAGTTTATGATACTTTACTTTTAATAAGTCAAACTTTCGAACTAGAAAAAATGAATAGGAGTATTTTCAGATTATGCCTACTGCCAATCAAAAGCGTATGATTAAACATATAAACGCAACTGTATTTAAATTATTAAATGATTATCATTTTGACAAAATAACAATTCAAAAAATTTGTGATAACGCAGAAATTAATCGTAGTACATTTTATCGTTATTTCCAAGATAAATACGACCTTCTATTCTCTTTACCCGACTATATCGCAACTGAATTTCATCATGATGATACTCGACCTTTTCTTTCTACAGAAGAATCTTTTCAACAATTCATCTATTTTATCGGAGAACATAAGAAAGTATTTAAACATTTACTGACCTCTTCTCGTCAAGCGGATGTCTTTCGTAATCTAACGCATGTAAGTCGTGAACTAATGTTAGATAGCGTAAAAAGTCAAAATGATCCACTTGCTTTAAAAATTAAACACAGTCATCACCCTGAAATTATTGCAGATTTTTATAGCAGTGGCATGATAGAGGTCTTAAGACGTTGGGTAGAAAATGATTACAATTATAGTGTAGATGAGATTTTTGCTACATTGCATGACATTTTAGATATATCTTTAAACTGTAAATAGTCTAATAATGCTTTGACTTCGCGTCCTACTTGATACTTGAGAAGCAGATTATGGGTTTTGTCCTGTCATCACATGTCCATCTACTTCTACATAAGTTATCAATGGAAGACATCTATCCAAGTAGGTTGCTCCATGTTGTTTAATTCATTTTGTAATGGAAAGGGATAGTGGTATCTCTATTGACTATTGACCTAGAAAGTGTCTTAATTGGAAGACACCCTATGAAATTTTAAATTCTAAGTTGTTGCACTTAATTTGACAACTCAACTTATAAAAAATAAGCATCCAAACTCATTTTGAATTTGAATGCTTTTGACACCCACAATGTCATCGTATTACATTTTTTCTACGTGGTAAAAGTAAAGCGACTATAAGAGCAATGATTCCAATGGCCGCAATTATTATAAATTGTAATGTAAAATCAGATAATGGTCGAATAAGAATCATCAATAATGGTGCAATGGCTGTTCCTAAAAACAGAATAAATGTATTAACGGATAAGAAGAAACCTTGATTTCGATTGACTACCATACCTACTTTTGAAATCGTCGATGGAATCGCAAACGCAATCCCTCCTACAAATAGCACACTCCAAATAATCAGTAGACTGATATTAGTTGTGAAAGCCATTAAAATAAGTGATACCACACTTACAACTAATGCACCTACGATAACATGTTTAACTCCTGTACGATCACTAATACGTCCTGCTAATAATGAAAGTAACATCCCAATAATACCAAAGAGTTTAGCATTAATGGCTGTTGCTTCCGAGCCACCCACAATATCAGAAGTAATATAATGATTAAAGATTGTATACATACTAATAAACATGGTAAGTAAAGATAAAGAAATAAGATAACATAATATGACTATTTTATTATCTTTAAAATCTTTAAAGTTTTTAAAGAAACCTACTAGTTTGAGTTGAGGATTTTTCACTGGACTTTCTGGAATATATTTATATATAAGTACTGCTATGAAGATGTAAAGTAACGTTAATATAAAATAAACCATATGCCAATTAGAATAACGTACTACAATTTCACTCAAGTTTTGGCCAATGACACCAGATAACATAAAACTTGTACTAATAAAACTAATCGCAGTCACACGTTTCACTGGTGAATACGTTTCAGTGACATAAGTAATAGATACAGGTGAAAAAGCTGCCGCGCATATACCTTGAATTGCACGAAGAATAATAAGTAGTGTGAACGAATGAATGAAGCCTATAAGTAAACATATGATGACGAGTCCAATAAGTCCAAATAAAATCGTACGAATACGTCCAAATTTTTCAGAAATTGTACCATAAAATAGACAACTTAGTGAATACGTAATTGAAAAGATCACACCATTTAGAGAGGCAACAGCATTTGAAATGCCAAAATCTTTTGCGAATACAGAAGTAAGGGGTAAAGCAGTATATAAACTTGCCATAACAATAATACCCGAAATAAAGAAAATTGTAGTCATTCGATTATAATTCATCGATGTTTCCATAATACAACTCCTTTCATAGATTTTGTCACAACAGTATTATTATGACACGTTCAATATAGTTTCTAAAGTGTACTGATTAACACTTTCTTATAAAAAGATAATTATCTAACGCTTTTTATTGACTTTACTTACCAATAATCATATAATTTCTAGTATAAAAATTATACTTATTTTATAATAAAATAATTTAACTAAAAAAGGAGTACTTATTAATGATCTTACGTTATGCTGCAAATTTAAAACTTGCAAAAGAATTATATGATTCATCAAAACCAAAATTACAAGGTAGCCAAGAAATGATTGATACATTTAAAAATGTATTTGGTTTACCAGAAAAATCAGTTAAATTAGCAGGTACAGTAGAAGCTACTGCTGCTGCATTATTTGCTGCAAGTTTCTTAAACAAAAATATTTCTCGTTTAGGTTCTATTGCAACATTTGGTGTATTAGGCGTTGCAGCTTACAAACACTTTGAAGCCGGTCACGGTAAAGAAGGCGCACAACACGCTTTAGATTTACTTGGCTTAGCTGCTTTAAGTTTTGCTGATACATTCGGTAAAAACTAATTCAATAACTATATAAATAAAAACGTTCAGCGTGAATGCATTACACATTTATGCTGAACGTTTTTATTTAACTTTTTTTAACGTGACTTTTATACTTAGTTTAACTAAAAAATATAATATAAAGGAGCGTTTAGATAATGATATTACGTTATGCTACCAATTTAAAACTCGCTAAAGATTTGTATGCCGCTTCAAAACGTAAACTTACTGGTAACCCTTATACTAAACAACTATTTACACAAGATTTTAAATTATCGGAACGTGCAATGAAATTAGCAGGTGTGATTGAGTTCATTGCATCGGGTTTGTTTGCCACAAGTGTCTTGCATAAAAATATCTCTCGCTTAGGATCACTTGTCACGTTTAGTGTATTAAGCGTTGCAGTATATAAACGCCTTGAGGCAGGTCATGGTAAGGTTGGCGCACAACATGCTTTAGATTTATTAGGTTTAGCTGCACTTAGTCTTATCGATACATTTTCTAAGAAATAATAAAGCGCACATGGGACAACGAATACGATAAGAATGCTGTCCCATTCCTTTTAGTTGTATTTATTTAAAATACTTTTAGAGATGTGACATAATGATATATCTTCAGGATGTTTATCTAATCTATCTTGATGTTCGTCTGCACTTTTAACATAATTTTCTAAAGGACGTACTTCCACAACGATTTTATCTCTATCTGAACGTTGTTGAATGAATTGTTGTGCTTCTTTAAGATGGCTCTCATTTTCACTATAAACACCTGTACGATATTTAGGTCCTTTATCTACGCCTTGCTTATTCAGACTGTATGGGTCTATGATTTCAAATAAATAATGCATTAAATCATGAATTGAAGTGATGTCAGGATTAAAAACTGTTTTAACGCATTCTACATAGCCATCATATTCATCATCAAGTCGCTGCGTCGTTCCATTCGCACGTCCTGCTTCAGTAGCTATAACGCCTGGCAATGTTTTAATAAATGCTTGTACACCCCACAAACACCCTCCAGCTAGATATACTGTTTCCAATGTATCACTCCTATTTTTATAATTCTTTTACTAAATTATACCAAGCTACATTTGCATGATTAGAATCTGATAATCCTTTATTAATATATCCATGTGATTCATAAAAATTTACTAAAGTATCGCGACAAGTGAGAGTGACTCCGAAACGTACATGTTGCCTTGCTATATTCTCAAAATCATTTAACAGTTGTCCTGCAATGCCTTGATGTTGAAAATCTTTCGCTACAACTAAACCGAGTACACTTAAATAACCACCCATATTGGGGTTAGGTCTAATCGATGCAAATAAATCATCTGTAATAAACTTATTCGAAATAGCTGGACCATTAATATAGCCAACGATTTGATTGTTTTCTTCTGCAACAATAAACGTATCCGGAATGATTTCAATACGCTGTTTTAAAGCTTGAGTTGTTGCTGCTTCTTCTTTAGTAAACCCTTCATTTTCTAATTGAATTAAACTTTCTAAATCACCTGCCACTACATTTCGAAAAATCATGTTCTACACCCTTTCAATATCATCGTATAGTTTTATTTAATAGCGATTTATCCTATCAACTTTTAAGTGTATGACAAAACTGTCATATAGATGATAGGGAATATTAAGGTTGTTTTTTTATGAATATGTTAGTTTATAAATGTACATAGTTATGATTATTTTTGAAAAAATAAAATCATTATCTTTATGTATATAGAATGATCATTACTAAGAACTAACTATCTTTGAGTATACATCATTTTAAATAGATATTTGGTACAACACTTATAGCATCTTCATTTATTTTTTCTCGAGGTCATGCATTTACATCCTAGCAGAATATTGATTAACAATATAATGATCACATACCTCATCAGCCTATTGCTTCAGAGAACGATACTAATTAATCATGACCAAAACGATTGACTCATTACACCTAGAAATGATTACAACATAAATCAGGGTATTAACTATAACATGAATCACATTCCCGTCATCCGTTAGAATCAACACACATGTTTTTATCATGTTTCAGCCCAACAGTGAAATCTATCTGAAAACAAGTATCGGTTTCAATAGTCTTGTAGAGGAAAATGGATGAAGTAAAGACACCCTAGAAAATAATGACAACGATTTTAATAGTTATGTTGAAAAACAGAACTTAATGAAACAGCGAACAACGACGATTCAACTCCATGATACTAAATTAAATGCTATTCAAACAACACGTTACTCTGACAACACGACTTATGTATCGAATCACACATCAATGAACCACCGCATTATTTAAAAACAGAACCTACACTTAGTTATCATCATTCACAATCCTTAAATAACGTTACATATTCTTTAGTAACACCCCTTACTAAAAAATATGACACTAATACTTCAAAATATAATGATTTTAGCATATTCACTCTTATACTAGCCTTAGAAGTATTAGCTTTAGACGCGTTATTCCTAAAAAACATTAACTGTATTTTTCTAAGTATCTGTTACTAATACTGTAACAACATTTCTTTCATGCATTATAAAAGAGCTATTGTCCAGTTTTCTAAGTTCTGGCAATAGCTCTATTTGTTTATAAAAACGTTCAAATTATGTCTTCTATTACACAATACGTTTACGAATAGCTCCCGAGATAAAGTCAACAATGGCTACCATAATCACTAAGCCGATTAAGATAATCCCTACTCGATCCCATGAACGTGTTTGAAGTGCAAAGATAAGTGGTGTACCAATACCACCAGCACCGATTAAACCTAAAATAGATGCTGAACGTAAGTTTAATTCAAAACGATATAAAATAAGGGATAAGAATGAAGGTAAAATTTGAGGAATAACCGCAAAGACAAGTGTTTTAGTTTTATTCGCACCACTTGCTTTTAAAGCCTCTGCTGATGAGAAGTCTAAACTTTCAATATCCTCTATAAATAATTTACCTAACATCCCTACTGAGTGAATCCCTAACGCAAGTACCCCTGAAAATGAACCAGGACCTACTGCTTTTATGAAAATTAACGCCATAACAATTTCAGGGAATACACGAATCACACTAAGAATGAATTTAGTAATCCCTGTGACTGGTCGAACTTTTACTAAGTTACGTGCACCTAAAAATGCGAATGGTATGCAAATCACTGCTGCGATAAATGTACCAATAACAGCAATGGCAAACGTTTCAAGTAAACCACGAAGTAAGTCTTCTCCAGCTGGAATATAAACGTAACCCCAATCGGGGTGGAATAATCCATTAAAAATAGATTTAAGAATTTCAATTGATTTAGATTTTAATTCTAAAGCAGGCATACCTGCAAAACCCCAAACAATGATAGCTAAAACAACAATGGCAATAAGCCAATGTTTAATCATTCTTTGTTTGTGTTCCTTTGATCTCACTGGATATTTCTTTTCTAACTGATGCTGTTCTTGTGTCATGCGAGTTTTTCCCTCACTTTCGAGCTGACATAGTCAATAATGACAACAATGACTAAAGTGAACAGAATAATCATCGCTGTTTTTGGATATTGGAATAATCCTAAAGTTGAGTCGTAGAATAAACCGATACCACCAGCACCTACTAATCCAAGAACTGCTGAGGCACGAATATTAATCTCAAATGCAAATAATACATAGGATAAAAATGTAGACATTGTTTGTGGAACTACTCCAAACATAATCCATTTTGTTTTATTTGCACCTACTGCCGTCATCGCTTCCATTGGACCTGGATCAATTGTTTCAAGCGATTCATAGAACAATTTCGCAATAACACATATTGTTAAAATAAATAATGCCAATACCCCTGGAATTTGTCCGATACCAAAAACTGCAACAAAGACAGCAGCTAATAATAAATCAGGAATGGTACGTACAATATTTAAAATAAAACGTGATGGAATCGTAATCCACTTTGTTTTTACAATATTACTTGCACAGAGCAATGCAACCGGAATTGATACGATGGATCCTAAGAATGTCCCTACAATCGCCATGCGAATTGTGTCTAACATAGGTTTTGTAATGGTATTTAAGTAACTCCAATCTGGTGGGACCATTTGCCCAAAGAAAGAACCGATTTGTGGAATCCCTACCATTAAGTCACTAAAGCTAAAGCCCGTATATAAAAAACTCCACACTACGAGCGCAATCACTAAAAATAGAGTTAAACTAGTTTTGAAAGAGAATTTTTTATTTAAATATTGATCATATTTACTTGTAGTAGGTGTTGCCATATTACTCCACCCCTAGCTTCTCATCGTCATTAAGTTTACGGCCATAAATTTCGTTAAATACATCTTCATTCGCTTCACTTGCCGGCCCATCATAAACCAGTTCTCCTGCACGTAAACCAATAATCCGTGTTCCATATTCTAATGCTAAATCAACAAAGTGTAGGTTAATTAAAATGGTAATACCTAATTCTTCATTGATTTTTTTCAAGTCATCCATAACTTGTTTAGTAGTGAGCGGGTCTAAAGATGCAACAGGCTCATCTGCTAAAATAATCGCTGGCTCTTGCGCTAAGGCACGTGCAATTGAAATACGTTGCTGTTGACCTCCAGACAGTTCATCTGAACGTTGGTCATATTTATCCAAAATATTCACACGTTCTAACGCATCCATTGCTTTAATTTTGTCTTCTTTTGGAAATAATCCTAATATCATTTTCCAAGTTGGATGATAACCGACACGACCACTTAATACATTTCTCAACACAGTAGATCGTTTGACTAAATTAAAATGTTGGAAAATCATTCCTATATTACGACGCATCATTAATAATTCTTTACCTTTCGCTTTCGTAATCGATTTACCTTCAATTGTAATATCTCCCGAAGTAATATCATGTAGACGATTAACAGATCGTAATAATGTAGATTTCCCCGCACCTGATAAACCTACGATAACAGCAAAGTCACCTTTTTCAATGTTTAAATTGATATCTTTTAACCCCACATGACCATTAGGATAAATCTTGCTCACATTTTTAAACTCTATCTGACTCATGTATGTTTACACCCTTCTTTTTAATACAGAGAAAGAGGTCGGGACAAAATCATAAGAAATGATATATGCATTTCTTATATGACTCAATTGCCCTAGCCTCTTCTCTTTATCACTTATTTAGTTCTATCTATGTGAAAATTATTTCATATCTTGAACTTCTTTTTCATATTTTCTTACGATATCGAAGTCTGAGTCTTTAGCATCTGTATAGCCTTCGTGAGAGTATACTTCACTAATAATTTTATGTCCTTCTTTTGTTTTAGAGATATCTTTAAATGCTTTTTTAAGTTTATCTTGGAAGTCTTTGTTCATATCAGGACGAACTGAAATCGTATCGTTAGGAATTGGTTTTGTTAGTTTAAGAATTTTAGTATCTTTAAATACGTTGGGTTGATCTTTTTTAACAATGTTACGTGCATCTTGGAATACAGCTGCAGCGTCAACATCGCCATTTAATAATGAAATCACAGCTTGGTCATGACCTTTCATGTTTACGATTTTCATATCTTTAGTAGCGTCAATACCAGTATCTTTTTTAATTGTTGCAATTGGGAATGTGTAACCTGCTGTTGAAGTTACATCTTGTAATGCGATTTTTTTACCTTTTAAATCTTTTAAGCTATTAATACCTGAATTTTTTTTAACTAAGATTTCTGATTTATAATCTTTTACAAGTTTTTTATTACTAGAACCATCTTCATTCACACCATAACGTTGTGCTTGTAATAATAAATCAGCTGCTTTTTGATCATGTGCTAACGTGTAAGCAGTTGGTGGTAAGAAACCAACATCTACTTTTTTAGATTTCATTGCTTCAACAATTGTATTGTAATTTGTTGATACAGACACTTTTACTGGAATACCTAATTTCTTAGATAATAATTTTTCAAGCGGTTTTGCTTTTGCTTCAAGTGTATCTGCATTTTGTGATGGTACGAATTGTACAGTTAATTCTTTAGGTGTGTAGCCATCTTTACTTGAACTTGATCCACCATCCGAATTACTACTTTTATTATTGTCTAACGAGCTATTATTTCCACATGCTGCTGCAAAAATAATAACTGATAGCGCTAATACTAAAAGGTACTTCAATTGCTTCATAACATATTGCCCCCGTTCGCTATGTATACATTCATGTAATTTGTCAACGCATTTCATTTGACAATACTAAGAGTAGCACAATATTAACCAAAATAATATTTATTATGTGTGAATTTTTTATAGAATTGTTTTACACTGTTAAAGAATTGTAAAATTTATTTAAACATTCTCTAAATAATCTATTATCAACTTATTTTTTTATTATACTTTTTCTATAAATCATTTAAAAATATATTTGGGAGATAAAAATATGAAATGGATAAAAGTATTAAGTAGTACTATTTTAGCTTCAGCAATTACATTATCTGCAACGCCAATCAGTCATGCTACACCAAATCAAACTACCACTCAAACTGTCGCTTTTGACGCTTCACACGGCCAAACGGCAGGAGCTGCTGATTGGGTCATTGATGGTGGCTTTTCCGATTATGCTGATTCAATGCGTCAACAAGGATATACTGTGAAACAAATCGATGGAGAATCTAATATTACACCTAATACACTACGCGGCATCAATATTCTCGTTCTTCCAGAAGCCAATATTCCTTTTAAAAAGAGAGAACAACAAGCTATGCTTAATTTTGTTGAAAAAGGTGGCAATATCATCTTTATCTCTGATCATTATAATGCAGACAGAAACTTAAATCGTTTCGATTCTTCAGAAGTGATGAATGGTTATCGTCGTGGTGCATATCAAGATATCACCAAAGATTTAACAAATGAGGAAAAACATTCTAAAGCTATGCGAAATGTTAAAAGTTCAGATTGGCTTTCTGAACACTTCGGTGTACGTTTCCGTTACAACGCTTTAGGTGATTTAAACACTCAAAATATTGTGTCATCTAGTGACAGCTTTGGTATTACTGAAGGTGTACATTCTGTATCAATGCATGCTGGTTCAACTCTTGCCATTACAGATCCTACAAAAGCAAAAGGTATTATCTTCTTACCAGACCATTTGTCTCAAAAACAACGTTGGTCTCATGCAGTCGATCAAGGTATTTACAATGGCGGTGGTATAGCAGAGGGTCCTTATGTTGCTATCTCAAAAGTAGGCAAAGGAAAAGCAGCCTTCATTGGAGATTCATCATTAGTCGAAGATAGTACACCTAAATATGTACGTGAAGATAATGGAAGAACTAAGAAAACGTATGATGGGTTTAAAGAACAAGATAATAGTAAATTACTTAAAAATATTACAACTTGGTTTGGAAAACAAGATCATACACCGAATTTAAAAGAAACAGGTATTAAGTTAGATCAACCAACACCATTACTTAACTTTGAACAACCACAACATTCAACTGAACCTGAAAAAGAACCATGGTCACAACCTCCAACTGGTTATAAATGGTATGACCGTTCAACATTTAAACTAGGTAGTTATGGCAGTACATTATCACAACTAAATAGTAAACATAGAAATCATGGCAGCCATAATGATAATAACAAAGCGAATAGTACAGAAGACAATACAACTGAAAACAATCATTCACAAGAGGATACGAATACATCACAGTCTTCCCAAGATACAACTACTTCTAATTCAATGATTTCTAGCAATAATGTTCAATTCCATTTACCAGATAATGTATCAGTGAATCAACCATTTAATATTCAAGTTGAATTAACAAACATGGCTAAAAATACAACTATTGATTATTTAAAATTAGGTATTTATCAAGATGGTGGTAGACAACTTGCACGTTTTTCTCAAGATGGGCAAACTTATGATACGGTAGGCTATAGTCAAGAACAAAGTGTAACCACTGATGATCAAGGTAACGCAACGTTAACTTTTACAGCTAAAACATCTGAACCTATTTCGGGTGCGAATATTCGTTTAAAACAAGGTAGTAAAACGCTTGCTACAGGTTCAATTCAATAATTTATAATAGTAATACAATACGTAAGAGATAATAAAGGTATGTGGCGTTCAATAAACTACTTCCCTTTTTATCTCTTTATTTATGAAAGGAAATGACCTATGACACAACTCTCTTTTTATATCGTAAGTGATATACATGGCTACATTTTTCCCACTGATTTTTCAAAAAGAAACCAAAATCTTCCTATGGGATTATTAAAAGTAAATCAACTGATCGAACAAGAACGTCAACACGATGACTATAGTTTTAAAATTGATAATGGTGATTTTTTACAAGGTTCTCCTTTATGTCATTACCTAGCAACTGAAGAACAATCAAGTCAACCTCTTACTGATATTTATAATCGTCTTAATTTTGACTTTGGTACATTAGGTAATCATGAATTTAATTATGGATTACCTTATTTACAAAATACTTTAAACCATCTTCATCACCCTATCTTGTGTGCAAATATTTTTGATCACAATAACGCACCTTTGACTGGTCAAGGCGTAAATTATTTTAAACGTGGCGATATAACTATTGGCGTCATTGGATTAACAACACAATTCATTCCAAATTGGGAACAACCTGCCCATATTAAAGGATTAACGTTCAACAGTGCAGTTGAAACATTAAAATGTATTTTACCAGACGTTCGTAAAAAATCAGATGTTGTCGTTGTGTCTTATCATGGCGGTTTTGAAAGAAGTCTTGATACTGATATACCTACTGAAGAATTAACTGGAGAAAATGAAGGATCTGATATACTAGAACGTTTCCATAAAGATATTGACGTGCTTATAACAGGACACCAACATCGTGATATTGCAATGATAAAAAATGACACCGCCATTATCCAACCAGGTACACGAGGTACAGAATTTGGTAAGGTGACATTAACATTAGATCATGAACATCGAATTACAGATAAACAGAGCACTCTTGTATCTGTGCCTTCTCATCTTTCATTAACATTATCTAACAACGATCATTCACTTTTAAATGAACTTGAAGATTGGCTTGATACGGACATTACAACATTATCAGAACCAATGCTAGTCACTCATCAGTTCGAAGCTCGAACACACCCTCATTCACTTATTAATCTGATAAATTATATTTTGTTAGAAAAAAGTGGTGCAGATATAGCAAGCACTGCGCTATTTGATTCAGCTAAAGGCTTTAATCAACAAGTCACAATGCGAGATATCATTAATAACTATCCTTTTCCTAATACATTCCAAGTTTTAGAACTTAATGGCAAAGGAATTAAAGCTGCTTTAGAAAAATCAGCAAGTTATTTTAGTGTAAATGACAATAATGAAATCACAGTCAGTGACACATTTTTATCTCCAAAATCTCAACATTTTAATTATGATATGTATGGAGGAATCTCTTATACCATTCATGCTGGTGCACCTGTAGGACAACGTGTTTCAGATATTAAAGTCGGCGCTTCACCTTTAGAAGACACAAAAACGTATACCATATGTGTGAACAACTATCGTGCAGTTGGAGGCGGAGATTATAAAATGTTTGCAGAAGCGCCAGTCGTTAAAGATATTCAAGAGGAAGGCGCACAAGTATTAATTGATTATATGACGCAACACGACGTATCTTATATTCCTCAAGTTGTCAATTTTAAGGTAATTATTTAACATTCATTTTACATTTTATAAAAAAGCGTTCTAAATTGAGTGAATTCAATTTAGAACGCTTTTGATTAATAATCAAATGTAACATACTTTTTTTCATAAAAATGATTAATTGTATTAATTATAATTCCTAAGATAATGATCCCGCCTGATACAAATGTAATCGTAAGATATGGGAATCCCATTGATAATAGTATTGATCCCACAATGGCACCTAAAAAGTTTGCAATATTAAAGACTGAAGCTGCAAGTGTACTTGCAAGTAACGGTGCCTCATGTGCACTTAAAATCACTTTACTATTTAATAGAGGCGTTGTACCGAAAGTGCCGAAACCAAATAAGAAACAAATAATAATTGCTAAAATCGCACTATGCACTGCTGTTACAAATAAAACAATCGTTATAAACAATAACACAAAGGTATAGAACAAGTACTGTGTAAGTTTATGTTCTGGTACATTACCTGTAAGCAAGTTACCAACCACACCGCCAAGGCCAAACATAAATAAACATACAGTTAAACCAACAATTCCAAATGGTGCATATTTATGAATCATTGGTTCCATAAACGTATAAGTTGTGAATACGCCTGAATAACCAAAGACAATAATTGCCATTACAATTAAGATATGTGGATTTTTAAATACTTTTAATTCTTTTTTCACACTAGTTTCTGTACTCAATACAACATGAGGTACAAACTTCATCATTCCTAACATAGTAATGACAGCTAACAAAATCATGACGCCAAAGACAAAGCGCCAATTCGCAAATCCACCTAAAAATGAACCGAATGGCACGCCAATCATCACTGCAATTGTTAATCCGGCTTGAACGAGAGCAATCGCTTGTGGTTTTTTACCACGAGGCGCAACAGCTGCCGCCACACTCATACATACGCCAAAGAAAGGCGCGTGCATAGAGGCTGACAATAATCGAGATAACAGTAATATTGGAAAATTCGGTGCTAACATCCCTATTATATTACTTATAATAAAAATGGCCATCAATACTGGGAGTAAACGTTGTGCGCGCACTTTTAAAGTAAATACACGCATTAATGGACCGATTAATGCAACACTAATTGCATACACACTAATTAATAACCCTGCACTCGAAATAGGCACTTTCATATCGCTTGCAATTTGAGTTAATAATCCTGTAACAACATATTCTGCCATTCCAACTGTAAATGTACCTAACATAAATATGAAGAACATCATTCTGTTATCTTTCATTATTGTTTCCTCCCTTTTCTCTCTAAAAATCATATGAAAGATATACTACACAAAATTACATTCTCTGTGAAGAGATTTTTTAAAATTTTTTATTTCTCAAAAATATAGTAATGACAAGTTTTCATATTTTTTCATTATGTTAAAATTAAGACAACTTCAAAAGGCTTAACTAACGTTTTATATAACCTAATTTCTATTAATATATATATTTATATTCAATGTATTGAATATTGTATTTTATAAAATATTTTTCCTCGGTTGACGATGAATTAACATTAATGCCACAACAACGCATAAACCTCCTAAAATTAAATGAAGCGTGAAGGGCTCTCTTAATCCTATAATTGAAAATAGTGTCGAAAATAGTGGTACTAAAAATAAGAAACTACTCGCCGTAGTTGCCCCTCGTTGGCTTAAGCTATAAAACCATAATCCAAATGAACCTACAGAAGCTGGAATAATAAGCCAAAAGAACCATATCCATCCCCAATGATTAAGCGAACTAAGTGTATAATGTTCTTTTAAAACGAGACTCATTATCAGCATAAACATACCACCGAATAATAGTTGCCATCCTGTTAAAACCCAGGGCCCTTTATCAAACACTACCTTTTTTGTCACTATTGTATTGATTGACCAACATAATGAACCAGCTAGTGCAAAAAGCGTTCCCCATCCAAATAATGTTTCATCTAATCCGAGACATAATCCTACTCCAAACACACCAAGTATAAGTGAAGTAATTTTAATTTTTGTTAACCTTTCATCTAAAATAAAATGGGCTAAAAAGGCCAGCCATAGCGGGTTCGTAAATAATAGAATAGATGATATAGAAGAAGACACGCCAAATGCCATTGCAAAATTTAATAATCCCATCGTCCCTGCTGTTTGTAAAAATCCAATAACGAACACTAATATAAATCCTTTATAACTATTCCCTTTACTTGTGGGTAGAATGCCTCTTTTCCCATTTCTCATAAATGTAAGGATTAACATCATACATCCTGCGATAACAAATCGCCATCCACCAAGAAGCATAGGTGGAACATGTTCATTTGAAATTAAATATTTGCCAGTTGGAAAAGATGATCCCATAAAAATAGTCGTAAAAAGAATGGACATATAAAATGTTATTGAAGTATTTAAATATTTTTTCACTGCTGTCGTCTCCCTATTTTTAATTAAAGATAATTGAGATATATTTTGTCTTTAAATACAATTATATAGGAACTACTTTATTTTTTAAATATAATATAAAAATATTATATAATAGGTTTGATAGGAGGCTTATATATGAAATTATCTACCGGTTGGGAACAAGCAATATATGTCTTATTAATTTTAAACCAACTCCCTCGTCAGTCAGTAATGACATCTACCGCTTTAAGCAAGCGACTTAAAGTTTCTGATTCTTACTTAAAAAAAATAGTAAAAGCATTAGTAAAAGAAAATTTGGTATATTCAACAACTGGTAAAAATGGAGGATTTACACTTAGAAAAAAACTCAAAGATATTACTTTTTACGATGTCTTTTTAGCTATTGAAGGTCGTGGCAATATCTTCTCAAGTCAACATTTACTTACCAACTTTTTAGGAGAAAAAGAAGGACACAAAGCACAACAATGTAACATCAGTATAGCTTTAAATCATATTGAACATACATTGATTTCTACACTTTCTAATATAAATTTAGACGATATATATCAAGATATTATCAAGCTTTATAATCTTGAAGACATTACACAGTGGATAAGATTAAATAGTAAGACGCTTTAGACATCCAGATGTCTAACATCAGACAATCGTTAGTCTTACCCATAATTTACTTTAGATACTTTTTGACAAATATATTTGTCAAAATGACTATGATAATATACACTGATTGTGAGGAGATGATGATGATTGCGAAATCGATTGAAAGAATTACGAGCAAGAGAAGGTTATAATCAAACGCAACTTGCTAAAAAAGCAGGCATCTCACGTCAAACTGTATCTCTCATTGAAAGAAATGACTTTACACCTTCTATTTTAACTGCTATAAAAATAGCTCGTATTTTTAATGAACCTGTTGAATCTATCTTTATAATTGAGAAGGAAGATTTATGAAAATAGGTCGTTTTATAATCACTTTGTTAATTGGCGGACTGATTGGAGGATGTATAGCTTTATTCATTGACTACAACCATAGCTTTCACTTCTTTGGAAATTATCATTATGCTACACATTCAAATGTCATTTTAATCTCATTAATCTGTGTGGCACTTATCCTAGTCTTAAGTATGTATTTAATTATGATTCAAAAAAAGGCCGTTCATTACAAACGTTTATCCGAAACACATATTGATGAAGATGAAGCAGATTCATATGATAAGAAAGCTAATTTAGCATATATGCAAAATTCATTTATTTATTATCTAGAATTAACAATTAGCTTTATTGCTCTTTTTATCATTGTCTTAGGAAATGGAAATTCTAGTGCTAGTAGTTGGGCATTACTTCCTTTTATGACAACGATTATTTCCTCGGTAATTACAGGATTATTTTATCGTAAATTTGATTCTCGCTATCCCAAATTAGGAGAAAAAAATTATGCTGAGAAATTAATTAATATTTTAGATGAAGGAGAACGACATATTTACTTTAACTCCTTGTTCAAAACATTCTATATTAACCTATCTTTAATTATGATTGGTGCAATATTTTTAGGCTTTTATTCATTAGAAACTGGCCATTCCCAAACATTAGGGATCTTTATTTTAATCATTTTGTTTATTTATAATGGATTTAGTCATTTATTAAAAACATATAAATTTTATCATTCATAGTTTTCATTTCTATAAAGAAAGGATCATTAGATGACACATTTACTTCAAGTACAACAACTTAATAAATCGTATAAGAATTCAAATTTCGAATTAAATGATATTTCATTTACTTTAAATCCAGGTGAGGTCATTGGCTTAATTGGTAAAAATGGATCAGGTAAATCCACACTTATTAACACATTAGTGGGTAATCGATTTAAAGATTCAGGAGAGATTTCTTTTTTCAATCAAATTATTTCCGAAAAAGATAAAGATTATAAAGAGCACGTGGGTGTAGTTTTTGATGATTTACGTGTACCGAATAAATTGACAATAACAGAGATTGATAAAGTATTTTTAAATATTTTTAAACATTGGAATAGTGATCAATTTTTCAATCTTATTCAATCATTTGAATTACCTAAAAATAATCAAATTTCTACTTTTTCTAGAGGGATGCGCATGAAAGCAGCATTAGCCATCGCACTTTCTCATGAGACAAAATTATTAATCTTAGATGAAGCAACAGCTGGTATGGATGTTTCAGGACGAGAAGAAGTGTTAGAAATTCTCGAAGATTATGTATCAAAAGGGCATGGTATTTTACTTTCATCTCATATTTCAGAGGATATGGAACAACTTGCTACAAAACTTATTTTTATGCGCGATGGTCATATTCTTTTACAAGAAGACAAACATATATTACTAACTGATTATGGCATTATCGAAACAGATGAAACTTCCCCTTTAGACTTACCTCAAGAGGTAATCATTGCTTCACGAATACGTCATGGTCAACGTCAAACGTTAGTCAAGCAACGTCAACACTTTGAACAAGCACGCCCGCTTCAAAGTATTGATGATGCTACAAAATTAATTATGCGAGGTGATAAATAATGAAAGGACTTATACTTAGTAGTTTTTATGCTTCTAAAAAATCGCTCATAACCTATTTAATTATTGGTATCGTATTAAGTATTGTGTTTGCATTTTTTAGTCCAATGATGTGTTGTTTCATGCTAATGGTCATGTTATTATCTCCCGTATCAGATAACTTAAAACGTGAAAAAGATTCTAAATGGATGTACTATGTGTCTACCCTTCCTACACATAGACATACTTATGTAAAAGCATACTTTGCCTTTTATGGTTTACTCATTTTACTTGGTTTGATAATTGGCGCCATCATTTGTCTTATCGTGACTCAAGATATTATGGTTACATTATTTTCAGCATTCATAGGTATTGGGATGGCTTGTACGTATGCATTAATGTTTCCACTCACATTTAAATTTGGTCCTGAGAATTCAAATGTCATTATGCTTACTACAGCAGTTGTTGCTGTTGCATTATTTTTATCCATGTGGTTCTTTGCTGTTATGCCAATACTCATAAAAGCAGGTTCAATAAGTAAAATCGCTTCAAACCCACTCGTTTTAGTAGCAACTGGTAGTTATGCATTGCTTGGTGTTATTATTTTTGTCATTTCTTATTTTTCATCACTATCTATTTTTAAGAAACAAGAACTATAATCACCAACGTGTGTTCATTGAAGAACACACGTTTGCTCTATTTTATATTTTGGATACATATTGATTAAGGAGGAGAAACTATGGATATTAAAGCAATTGAAGATTATTTAAATATTGAGTCTCAACGTTATCCTCAACCTACTTTAGATGCACTTAACTATTATATGGAACGCTTTATGCTAACCGTTCCTTTTGAAAATATTAGTGTTCAAAATAAAGAAAAGATTTCAGTTGATTTAGATTATTTATTTAATAAATTTATATATCAACATCGTGGTGGGTTTTGCTATGAAATGAATCACTTCTTCGGTAGCTACTTAGAAGCTAAAGGTTTTAAAGTGTTTCGAATGTCAGCAACCGTTCATCAGCCTAATGGCAACTACAGCCCTAAAGGCTCTCATTTATCACTGGTTGTGCTTATTAATAATGGTTACTATATTGCTGATGTGGGATTTGGCGATTTACCATTACAAGCACTCCCAATAACTTCAATTGAAGCGACACAAATTGTGTTTGAAAAGACAGGTCAATTTCGTGCCATTTTTGAAACCCCTACGACGTATCTTCTTCAAAAACTGGAAGAAACAACGTGGGTAACACGTTATAAAGCAGAGTTTATTTCTCGTGATATTCATGATTTTGATAAAATGATTAACTACAATACCTCACATCCTGAATCTATATTTGTAAAGCAACTCATGATTACAAAACCACAAAATTTTGGTCGAGCTACGATGTCTTATCATCACCTTACCCTTACTAAAAGATATAAAAAAGAGCAATTCGCTGTCACACGTGAAAATTATAAAGATTTTTTAAAAACCTATTTTAATCTTGACGTTACTATTCTTCCTTTAGAAAAGTGAATACATTTACTACTGTCGCGTAATAATAGCAATGAGGTAAAAACCATGTCCAATATCGAAATTATTGAGCAACACAAAATAACTTAAAAAATATTTATCTTTGATGAACCTACAACAGAACTTTACGAAGACGATTTACCTATTCTCGTTGAATGCTTTAATCATTTGATTGATAAAGGGAATACTGTTATTTTAATCGAACATAATTTAACAATGATGACAGAAGCAGATGGATTTATTGACATTGGACCATTTGCTGGTAAACATGGAGGACAATTATTGTATGCTGGAGAACCTAAAGGACTCCTAGATATTAACAACTCTTTTACAGCAAAACATTTAAGACGATATATTGAATAATAATGATTTAACCCCCGCATGCCCTCAAACACGCGGGGGTTAACATTTACCTACACACTATTATAATAATTTATGTTGCTTCAAGAGTTCTTCTACAAACGTACCTTTTATTTTTTTCAAGAACGTGTGTAATGCAACTTGTTGTATTTTATTTTGCTCGGCTAATGTTTTCAAGTCTTTACGATCATTAAGTTCATACATCGCATCTAATAAGACACGAATATCAAATTCTGTCGCCATGACTTCTGGAACACCTCTATCTATGTCCAGTAATTGATAAACTGCTTCCATCGCTGTTCTTACAGAATATTCTGTAGTAAACACTGTATCTCTTTCTGTCTCTGCGAAGTTACCAATGAAGGCTAAGTTACGAGAGTGCTGAGGGACAACAAGTGGTCGATCGCCAATCGCTCTTGGCATGAAATATGAACAAATATAAGGCATATATACAGGAATCGTATTACAATGTTGTGTTGCGAGGCATTCTATTTGATCAATAGGTAATCCCATATGATATAACCATTCTTGACATATTTCATGACCACTACATTCAACAATCGGTTTATGGATATAATCGCCCTTCTCATCTGAATATAAAGCGTATACCCATACACTCACTTCATCTTTAGGTTGTTGTTTGAATTGTTGTTGACGATTCACAGTAAAACTCATTTGCCATTTAGAATCGTTCACTGTGATAATCCCACCTGTAACTGTTTTTCCAGCTAATGGATCCCGTTTACATAAACGTTCGATAGCTTCAATGACCGTCTTGTTATTTGTCGTTACCGTTGCTGAGACGAACCAACTTTTATCTGGTAAATCTTTATAAAACTTTTCAGGATTACCAAACTCAGGGCTTTGTTTGGCTAAGTTACGCCATAAGTTCCAACTTCCGCCAATATCTTTTGTAGGAGGTGCGGGTGTGTCATTATCACCATATGTTGAACTTTCTGTGATACTACCATTAGTAATAAATACGAGATCATCGGGTGTGAGCTGAATCGTTTCTTTATTACCATTTCGTTTTAGTTCAATTGTTTTAGCAACTTTGTCTTTGGTAGTAACATCTACTTTAACGTCAAGCACTTGGACATTATATTCAAATTGCACACCATGGGACGTTAAGTATGCAACCATAGGGCGTACGAGTGATTCGTATTGATATTATTTAGTAAATTTTAAAGCACTAAAATCAGCTAATCCTCCAATGTGATGCACAAATCTCATTAAATAACGACGCATTTCCATCGCAGAATGCCAAGGTTCAAATGCGAACATCGTTTTCCAATAAATCCAAAAGTTCGAATTCATGAAATCCTCTGACAAGACATCTGAAATTGTTACATCATTTAAATCTTCTTCTTTCATCAAACATAATTGAAGTATGTCTTTCATTGCTTGTTTCGTTAAAGTAAAGTCTCCGTCTGTAGGCAAGCGTTGACCCCTTTCTTCAATAACACGACATCGTGAGTAGTTTGGATCTTCTTTATTTAACCAATAAAACTCATCTAAAACTGAAGTATCTTCAATTTCAAGTGATGGGATGGAGCGAAATAAATCCCATAAACACTCGAAATGGTTCTCCATTTCTCTGCCACCACGCATGACATAGCCTTTCATTGGAAGTTCAGTTCCATCCAAACTTCCACCAGATTTAGATAATTCTTCTAAAATGTGAATGTTTGACCCATCCATTTGCCCATCTCTAATTAAAAAACATGCAGCAGCTAAAGATGCTAATCCAGAGCCAATAAGATAAGCAGATTTTTGTGCAACATAGTCAGGTTTTTTCGGACGTGCAAATGCTTCATAATTTCCATTACTATAGTACATATGATTCACTTCCCATTTTATTTATATTTTTAAGTAATCTATGAAAAGTAGTAAACTATAAGTAAACGCTTTAGAAATTAATCTACCCTTCGCTTATATTATAATCATTTTATAAAATATTATTGTGAGTCAGTTAAGTGAAAATGTAACTTAAGTGACATTTTTGATAAAATGTCCTAAATGAGAGGTGAACAACATGAATAATCAAGATTTACGTGTACAACGAACAAAAAAAGCACTCATTACTACATTCTCAGATTTGCTTGAAACGAAATCTTTTGACAATATCACGATTCAAGATTTATGCGAAAAAGCAAATGTACGTCGTTCTACATTTTACCGTCATTTCAATGATAAGTATGATTTACTTAATCATATTGTTGGTACATTAATTGAATATTTTCGAACGTTACATTTGCCTGAAATTGATCCAAAAGATCCGAGACAATTTTTCAATAAATTTATGAAAGATATTTTACTTTTCATTAGTGATAACAAAGCAATGGTAAAAAGTGTCATTTCTATCAATATTTATAGTGAAGTTTATCAAATTTTATATAATCAAATTTATGCAGTGGTTAAACGACAAATTGAATTTGATAAACAAATTGGACAATTTTACATAGATGAGTTCATTTATGGAGAATTTCTAGCTGGAGGCATTTTAAGCGTTATTCTAAACTGGATTCAGTATGGTCAACAATCCATTGATGACGTGTCTTCAGATATCGTTACCATGATTTGTGGAGCGAGAGAAGTTCATTTAAAGTTATTAAAATAAAACGAGAGCGGGAAACAAATATCGTACTGACTTATTAAATTGTTTGACCTTCATCTCACAATTAATAGTACGGTAAAGGATATCCCGCTTTTATTTAGAACCATTTCCATACTTTTTTAGCATTTACTCGTGGATACGTCGTTTCTGGTAAGAAATCACGTTTATAATGCACATAGGCTTTTCCGTCTTTATTGATTCGTATATCCCATTTTTTATTATCTTTAGGAACGGTATCATATAAATTTTTATCTACTTTATATGTCTTACCGCCAATCTTATGTTCTCCTTTAGATAATACTTTTTTGTATTCATATTCTTTGCGATAATGTTTAAAAATCGCATTCCCTATTCGATTACGATTGTATTTAGCATTATTATCCATATACGGTGCCACATTCATAACCACTTCATTGAGTCGAAGGTGATTTTGTTGGTTAGTTAAAGCAATATTATATCCTTTATCACTCGTACCCGTTTTCAATCCATCTGTACCTTTTAAGTAAAGGGGCTCATGTTTAATTGATAAATTAGTATTGTTAAAAGTATAACCTTTTTGAGTATCTTGACTAAGTTGCGTTATGTTTAAAATTTTCGGATGTTTGGCGATTAAGTGATGAGATAATATCGCAATATCTTCTGACGTACTTTTAGGATAAATATCTTTTCTATATTTCTTTGGTGCTTGTTGTCCAAGTAAATCATTAGCAGCACCTGCTGGATTCACAAAATGTGTATGTTTCATATGAAAAGCCTTAGCTTGTGCATTCATTTTGTCTGTGAACGTTGACGTATTGCCGCTCACTTGTTCTCCTAAAATCATTGCGGCTGAATTGCTTGAAGGTAAGGCTGCCTGTGTTAATAAATCTTTAATAGTATATATTTGACCTTGATTTAAAGGGACAGATGTTAAATTTGGCTTTTTAGATAATTGATCATACGCGCTCGTGATTTTAACTTTATCGTCTAACTTAAGTTTTCCTTGATGAACTGCTTCTAATGTTAAATAAAGGGTCATCATTTTAGACAAAGAAGCAGGATCCGCTTCTTTATTTCCTTGGAAATTATATAATATTTGGCCTTGTTGTGTCGTAAGCGTTACACCATCAGGTTCATAATTTGAACTTACTGCGACATTACCTTCTTTATTTGTAATATCAACGGGTGTTTCTGCTGCATGAGAGATTGAAGTTCCTAATAATATAAATAAACTAAGTATTCCAATACTTTGTGTTACTTTCAAAAACATTATATTACCTACTTTTTATTTTTATAATATTGTATAATATATTTTATAACAACTTTATAGGCGAATTACAACTAAGTATCTAATATATATTCTTTAATTATAAAATAAAGAAGAGTTGAACAAATGGTCTTATGAATTTTGTCCAACTCTTTTGTTTATAGCATACTATTGATAGGATTTATCTCCTTTAAAATATTGACGATCTTTCTCACTATACACCTTACTCGGATCTAAAAATGGTTTTAATTTATACTTAAAATCATATAAATTTAATCCATCAATCGCAACACGATCTTGATAGACACTATCATTGCCGATATCTGTAAAATTATTTGGTCCTACACCTGCTAAAAATTTAAATCCTTCATCATGAACAAGATATTGATATGCTTTAGACCCTCTATCTTGAGCACCGTGTGGATAGATAAATACATCTGTTTTGCCTATAATGGGCTCTACTTCGTTTTTCCAACGTTTCGTATCACGAATAATTTGATCATATGAACTATTTGCAAAATCGATATGTCCCCATGAATGACTTGCAAATGTCCAACCATCTCTTTTCATTGCTTTGACAACTTTTTTAGCATCTCTTTTACGTTTTAGATAATCTTTATTATTTAACTCATTTGTTCGATAACCTAACACGCCATTGTATCCTGTTAGCGCAACGACGCCTTTTTGACCATTGAGTGAAAAGTCAGGATGGTCTTTCACGAATTGATTCAATATAGGTACAATATCATTTGTTTCACTTGTTGTTACCTTACCATTTTTATCTTTAGTTTCAGAAACGACATGTTGTTTCTGATCTAACACTAAACGATCTGCATATCCATGACCTCTCATGTACTCATAATAATTCATATCATCAATGGATAAAATTAATGGTTTCTTACCTTTAGGTAATTTTAATTCTTTTCTAGTAACTGTCTTTCCTTTTAAATCATAAGCCTCATGTGGATCTATTAATATGTAATGGTGTTTATAGAGTTCATTTAATGAACGCTTAAACTCATCAGCTGTAATCATCCAATCAAAATTACCCTTAGCTTGATTCTTCTCTTGTGTAAAAGCTACTTTAGGTTCAGTAATCACTGGATGATAAAATACATGTGCAATATCACCTTGATACACTTGCCAATCTTTTTTATTCTGAGTACTTTTTTTCGCATATATATTTGCGATATTTTCTTTATCCTTTTTAGTGTCTTTCTTTGATGATGACAATGTTGAAAATTGACATGCACATAAAACTATAGATATTAAAACAATAAGCGTGCTAAGTAAATATGTCTTAGTCATATAGTTACTCCTTTAAGTTATAGAAATATTATAATACCTTCCAACATTATATAATAATTTTATATTATTTATAATAGATGTGTTTCAACTTTTGAATACGCTTATTTTAAAATAGACTTAACACGTTTATATACAAAACCTACATATCTAAATCTTGAGCTATATCATTTATTGTGGGCATACCACCTTGTGCGCCAAGTGCTGTAACTGAATGACTAGCGGCGACATTAGCAAATGCAATAGCTTTAGCAAGCGAATCGTCTTTTTGTAATCCGACTGCAAGCGCACCATTAAATGTATCCCCAGCGCCTGTGGTATCTTTTACTTCTCGTTCAATTCCTTGAATTTCAATTTGTTCTAAACCATCGTAAAATACAGCACCTAATGCACCTTGTGTCACAATCAATTTATCAGGATAACGTTCTAACGCTTGATCAATGTCTCCTTCAAACATATTTTCACTTTCAGTTTCATTTGGTGTTAAATATGTTACTTGTTCCAATATATCATCTGAAATGTCTCTATATGGAGCTGGATTTAAAATAGAAGTAAGTTCATGTTCATAGCAATAATGAACAGTGTGAGCAACAACATCAGCTGGAATCTCTTGTTGAAGTAACACAATATCTCCTTTATTTGCTTTTGATAAAGCTGAGTCTACCAAAGAGACTGTGACTTTATGATTTGCTGAAGGTACAACAATAATACTATTATCATTATCAGCTAGTGTAATGTGTGCAGTACCTGAAGGTCCTTTTACTTTTTTTACATATTCAACATTTACATGATTATGCTTTAGATTTTCAAGAATTTGTTTACCTAACATATCATCGCCAATACACCCTACCATGTGAACATGGTCACCTAATCTTGCTGCTGCCACTGCTTGATTCGCGCCTTTACCGCCTGGTGTAGTGAAAAATGTATTTCCTAATACTGTTTCACCTTTACTTGGCACTTGGTCAGTCGACACAACCAAATCCATCGACATACTTCCCACAACATATATACGTTTCATATTAACCCTCTCCTTTTTCTTTCTCATCCATATCATATCTAAATTAGCATAAATAATAAAAAAAAGAGTGAGACAACACATTTAAAAAGAAATGCGGTCTCACTCTCATTAATATGTTCTAACTTTTAACTTCATGCTGCTCTTTACCTGCAAACATCACAAGCCACGTTGCAAAAATAAATGGAGCGGTGAAAATAGGAAGACCAATTGGGGCTAATGTTGTAGCTAATGCACCATGCATCACTACTGTTAATAATAAACCAGTAATCACTGCAAGAATCGGATTGAATTTTGTTTTAAACGTCGCACCCAACGCAATACCCGTTAATATTGAGTTATAGCCGTACAATCCATCAGTAATAGTGGGATAGTCTCCACCTAGTAATGTGATACATATCACTGCTAAAATACTTGATACTACTGCATAGATCCCGCCTTTTACTGAACCAATAAAAATACCAATAATAATTAACAGACTACCAATGATTGATGTCACTAAGAAAATTTCACTAAAGTTTGTAATGATACCGCTAATAAAATTCACATGTGAATGACTGATGTCTGGATGTTTAATTTTAGTAGGCAAAATATCTATTGTGATATGCATTTTTGAAAATTGCATGCCCATTGCTAAAATTAACCAAGTCATAAAGACAAATGGAAAAGTTAACATGGGTAGACCATATGGTTTTAAAATTTCTCGGATTGCAGCTCCAACTGGTAAAGTAAGAGTGGTCGCTACAATAAGTACAATCCAATTCACTAAAGATGCTTCTAAGAATAACGCTAACCCGATTGCTGTTAATACTGAATTGTATCCAGCTAATCCATCATGGACTTCATCCTCACTATAATTAAAGTGCGGCGCTAGAATAAGTGCAATGAGACTTCCCACTGTTGCTCCTAATCCAATCTTCCAATTTGCAATAAATAATCCTATCAAAATACACAGCCCTGACCATTTATTATTCATAAATATGACTTGAGCAATATTTTTTAAGAAAATCTCTACATATTTCATAAACTCACCTTTATTATTTTATTCATTCCCTTTCTAATTATTATACCTTTTAAACACTTTTGTAACATTAAAAATATATACAAATTTAATTTAAAAAGTAATTTTAAATAAAGTTAAAAGATAAATTACTTGTAAAAAATATTCTACAGTTTTATGATTAATGTTGCAGTACTTATTTTAAAAAGAAAGAAGGCATAACAGTGCATTTTACTCAACGGGAACAAGATAAATTAATGATTGTCGTAGCTGCTGAAGTAGCGCGTCGACGCAAAGCACGTGGCTTAAAATTAAATTATCCAGAAGCATTAGCACTTATTAGTGATGAATTACTAGAAGGTGCACGTGATGGTAAAACTGTAGCTGATTTAATGAGTTACGGTAAACAAATTTTAAATAAAGATGATGTCATGGAAGGCGTCGATAGCATGTTGACTGATATTGAAATTGAAGCAACATTCCCAGATGGAACTAAATTAATCACTATCCATCATCCAATCGTGTAAGGAGGATTTATAAATGAAACCTGGTGAAATTAAAATAAAAAATACAGAAATTGAAATTAATCAAGGTCATTTTGAAACAGTGATCAATGTTAAAAATACTGGAGATCGTCCAATTCAAGTTGGTTCACATTTTCATTTCTTTGAAGCCAATAAAGGTTTAAAATTTGATCGTGAAAAAGCATATGGGAAACACTTAGATATTCCTGCCGGTGCTGCTGTTCGCTTTGAACCTGGCGACGAGAAAAAAGTTCAACTCGTTGAATATGCTGGTAACCGTAGAATTTATGGTTTCCGCGGTTTAGTTAACGGTGAAATTGACGAAGATCGCGTTTATCGTCCAACTGGTAAAAACGATGAATATGCTGCGCCAAAAGGTGATAATGGCGAAAAAAATGTGAACAAAATGGGAGGTAAACAGTAATGAGCTTTAAAATGACTCAATCTCAGTATACAAGTTTATATGGTCCAACTGTTGGCGATGCAGTACGACTAGGTGACACTAACTTATTTGCAACTGTTGAAAAAGATTATGCAAATTACGGTGAAGAAGCAACGTTTGGTGGCGGTAAATCTATTCGTGATGGCATGGCTCAAAACCCTAACGTTACACGCGATGACCGCAAAGTGGCTGACTTAGTATTAACAAATGCATTAATTATAGATTATGACAAAATTGTTAAAGCAGATATCGGTGTTAAAAATGGTTATATCTTTGCAATTGGTAAAGCAGGTAACCCTGATATCATGGATAATGTAGATATTATTATTGGTTCAACAACTGATATTATCTCAGCTGAAGGTAAAATCGTAACAGCTGGTGGTATCGATACACACGTTCACTTTATTAACCCCGAACAAGCAGAAGTTGCGCTTGAAAGTGGTGTGACAACACATATCGGTGGTGGTACGGGTGCATCAGAAGGTGCTAAAGCTACAACCGTTACACCTGGACCATGGTATATTCATCGTATGTTAGAAGCTGCTGAAGATTTACCAATTAATGTTGGTTTCACTGGTAAAGGGCAAGCTGTAAACCACACTGCATTAATTGAACAAATTCATGCTGGTGTGATCGGCTTAAAAGTACATGAAGACTGGGGTGCAACTCCTTCAGCGTTAAGTCATGCATTGGATGTAGCAGATGAATTTGATGTACAAATTGCTCTACATGCTGATACATTAAATGAAGCAGGGTTCATGGAAGATACAATGGCCGCTGTAAAAGACCGTGTTTTACACATGTATCATACAGAAGGTGCTGGTGGTGGACATGCGCCAGATTTAATTAAATCTGCATCGTATCCGAATATTTTACCGTCATCTACAAACCCAACATTACCTTACACACATAATACTGTAGATGAACATTTAGACATGGTTATGATTACACACCATTTAAATGCATCTATCCCTGAAGATATTGCTTTCGCAGACTCACGTATTCGTAAAGAAACGATTGCAGCTGAAGACGTATTACAAGATATGGGTGTATTTAGCATGGTAAGTTCTGACTCTCAAGCGATGGGACGTGTGGGTGAAGTCATTACACGTACATGGCAAGTAGCTCATCGTATGAAAGAACAACGTGGTGCTTTAGAAGGTGATACTGACTATAACGATAACAATCGTATTAAACGTTATATCGCAAAATACACAATCAATCCTGCGATTACACATGGTATTTCTGACTATGTTGGATCAATCGAAAAAGGTAAATTAGCTGACTTAGTTCTATGGAATCCAGCTTTCTTCGGTGTAAAACCTGAACTTGTTGTTAAAGGTGGATTGATTAACTCAGCAGTAAATGGTGATGCAAATGCTTCTATTCCAACATCAGAGCCTATGAAATATCGTAAAATGTATGGTCAATATGGTGCAAATAAACAACACACTGCGATTACATTCGTTTCTAAAACAGCATACGAAAACGGTATTTATAACCAACTAAACTTAGAACGTATGGTTCGACCAGTCCATGGTATCCGTAATCTTACTAAAAAAGATATGAAAAATAACGATGCAACACCTAAATTAGATGTTGATCCACAAACATATGAAGTATTTGTAGATGGTGAAAAAATCACAAGTGAACCAGCAACTGAATTACCATTAGCACAAAGATACTTCTTATTCTAGGAGGTACTCAGATGATAGTAGAAGACATTCAAGGCAATATCGCTAACCTTTCTGCAGAGGAAAAACAAAAGCATGTAGAAAAAGTATATCTTGAAAACTCTGATCTAGTTAAACGTATTCAACGTGTCACAACAGATCACGGTAATGAAATCGGTATTCGTTTAAAACAACCTATCGATTTACAATATGGCGATATTTTATATCAAGATGACAACAATATGATTGTAGTAGATGTAAACTCGGAAGATTTACTTGTCATTAAGCCACGTAACATACAAGAAATGGGAGATATTGCGCATCAATTAGGTAATCGTCATTTACCTGCGCAATTCACAGAAACTGAAATGCTTGTACAATATGACTACCTAGTAGAAGATTTATTAAAAACGCTAGGTATTCCCTATAGCCATGAAGATCGAAAAGTGAATAAAGCCTTCAGACATATAGGTCATTCACATGATTGATCATTCACATTTACGACTATTTCAGTTCTGTGATTCACAATTCCCTACTGGCGCATTTAGTCATTCATTTGGACTAGAAACATATATTCAACGTCAAGCTGTTCACGATGCAAATTCATTTAAAGAATGGTTAGAACTCTTTTTAAATGAACAATTAACGTATTCAGATGGACTTGCAATGCGTTTAGTTTATAACGCTTTAAATAATGGTGATACAGAAAAAGTATTACAACTTGATCAATTAATTTATGTCCAAAGTTTACCAAGAGAAACACGTATAGGTGCAAAACAAATGGGTACACGTATGGTAAAACTGGCCATGGAACTTTATGATAGTCCATGGATTAAATGGTACCATCAACAGATGAAAGATAAACGTGCAAAACTGCATCCAGCTATTTGTTTTACAATGCTAGGACATTATTTAGACGTCAATATTGAAACGATTATTGATTACTATCTATATCAAAACGTTTCCAGTTTAACGCAAAATGCAGTACGTGCAATTCCCTTAGGTCAAACAATAGGACAACAAGTTGTGACGGAGATGATTCCATATATCGAGCGTACACGACAACATATTCTCACATTAAACGAAGAAGACTTTGGTTTAACAGCTCCTGGTTTAGAGCTTAATCAAATGGAGCATGAAAACGTAAACGTGAGAATCTTTATTTCATAGGAGGTAATATACATGGCAAATCCAATTAAAATTGGTGTAGGCGGTCCTGTAGGTGCAGGTAAAACACAATTAATTGAAAAACTTGTACGTCGTCTATCAAAAGATATGAGTATTGGCGTGATTACAAACGATATTTACACAAAAGAAGACCAAAAAATCTTAGTGAATACTGGTGTTTTACCAGAAGATAGAATTATCGGTGTGGAAACGGGTGGCTGTCCACATACAGCAATTCGTGAAGATGCATCAATGAACTTTGCTGCAATCGATGAATTATTAGATCGTCATGAGGATATTGAACTTATTTTCATCGAATCAGGTGGCGATAACTTAGCTGCTACTTTCAGTCCTGAATTAGTAGATTTCTCTATTTATATCATCGATGTAGCTCAAGGTGAAAAAATTCCACGTAAAGGTGGACAAGGTATGATTAAATCTGATTACTTTATCATTAATAAAACAGATTTAGCAGAATTTGTTGGCGCATCACTTGACCAAATGGCAGAAGATACTAAAACATTTCGTGGCAATCGTCCCTTCACATTTACAAATTTAAAAACCGACGATGGTTTAGATAATGTCATTGAATGGATTGAACGTGATGCATTACTTAAAGGATTAGCTTAATGGTACAACATCAATTCGATTCGAAACCTTCTTGGACTGGACAATTGGATCTCACTGTTTTTAATAATGGTGAGCGTTCTGTTGCCCGTAATATCTTTTTCGAAAAAGCGTTAAAGGTTATTCGTCCAGTTTATTTAAATTTCTCTAAGATTCCAACATTTTATATCGTCAATGTTGGCGGTGGTTATTTAGATGGCGATCGTTATCGTATGAATATTAATGTCGAAGAAGAGGCTAAAGTCACTTTGACCTCTCAAGGTGCAACTAAAATTTATAAGACGTTAAACGATTGCGTGAAACAATATCAAACATTCAATATAGCAAAAGATGGTTATATGGAATATGTAGGAGACCCTATTATTGCTTATGAAAGAGCAAAGTTTTTCCAACATAACATTTTTAATTTAGATAAATGTGCATCCATGTTCTATACCGATATTTTAACCCCAGGCTATTCTGAAAAAGACACACCATTCACTTACGACTACATGCATTTAATTAATGAAATCTATGTAGACGATGCGCTTATCACTTATGATAATTTACGCATGCATCCAAGTGAAACAAAAATGAGTTCGGTTGGCTATATGGAAAATTATACCCATCTTGGTTCGGCTTATTGTATACACCCTGATATAACGCAAAAATTCATTGAAGATGTGTATGATGAAATTAAAGATTATACAAAACAATACGATTGCCGTATTGGTATTACACAATTACCTACACATGGTTTTACAGTACGTGTATTATCTAATCTGACACAAGAAATTGAAGAAGTGCTTACACGCGTCCAAGCTTATATTGCAGATAAATTGTATCATCGCCAACTCGACTTTTTAAGAAAATATTAATAAATTAATTAAAATACACCTTATATCTTGAGTATAAAGACTCGATATAAGGTGTTATTCTTTTACACTTATTTTTCTATTTTTATTTATTATCATTAAATATATATTGATAGATATCATGCGACACTTGTTCAAAATCATCAACATTAAGTGAAAGATAGAATTTGAGTTTAGGCTCTGTTCCTGAAGGACGTAATGCGACAAATCCTTCATCAAAGATTAACCGAATCACATTTGACTTTGGTAAAGCTATCGACTCAGTAGTACCATCATCTTTATTTATTCTCTCTTGGCTTTGATAATCTTCAACTGCGATCACTTTTAATCCGCCCAACGTATCTGGAATGTGTTGACGAAGGTGTTCCATTAACGTTGCAATTTCTTGTTGCCCCTTTTTTCCTTCAAATATTTTAGATGTAGGTTGATCGCGATAATATCCTACTTCCTCATATATATCCGTTAAGGCATCGTGTAATGTTTTACCTTCATTTTTTAAAATAGACGCATATTTAATGACTAACGGAACAACTTGAATCGCATCTTTATCTCTTACAAATTCACCCGCAAGGTAACCATAACTTTCTTCATAAGCGAAAATAAATGTTTCATCCTCACGTAATTCACGAATCGCCTTAGCAATAAATTTAAAACCAATTAAGACTTCCTTCACAGTAACCCCATGTTGCTTTGCGAAACGTTTCCCTAGTTCACCACTTACAATGGATTGAATCATGATTGGATGTTTAGGAAGCGTCGTATGATCGACTAAATATTTAATCATTAACGCACCAATCTCACTGCCATTAAAATAGTGAATATGACCATCATGATCTCGTTCAACGAATCCCATTCGATCCACATCAGGGTCTGTCGCAATGATTAAATCCGCTTTAGAGTATTGGGCTTGTTTGATAGCTAAATCAAACGCTTCATGTTCTTCTGGATTGGCACTTTTTACAGAACTAAAATCAGGATCAATTTTACATTGTGAGTCAACAAGTTCAATCTTATTAAAGTGAAGATGGCTTAGCAACTTCGGAATAATAGGTGTTCCTGTACCATGTAAACTCGTATACACCACATTTAAGTTTGATGGAGGTATGTCACCAATCAATTGGTTAATTTCCGCAAAATAGTACTGATTAATATCTTTTGGTAAAGGTAAAATATTTTCTTTAATTAACGTCTCATTTAATTCAATGTCTAAATGAAGTGGATCATCTAATTGTTCAATATACTTAGCCACTTCAAGTGAGGCGACATCGTCGAGCTGTGCTCCATCAGCACCATATACTTTAATGCCATTATAATCTTTAGGATTGTGACTAGCTGTAATCATAATGCCTGCAGACGTTTGAAGATATCTCACTGCATAAGATAACTGCGGAGTCGTTTGATATGTATCCGATACATATACTTTAATATGATGAGACGCTAAAATATGCGCAATAATGTCTGCAAATTCTGCTGATAAATGACGAATGTCATAATGAATGACAATGGAAGGTTGTGTCATATTATCTTGTAAATAATATGCAATTCCTAAAGCTAGACGTTGAATGGTATATCGATTTAAACGTCCTGGACCTAAACCAAATTGACCACGAATACCTGCTGTTCCAAAGGAAAGTGTCGTTTCAAACCCTTCTTGTTGAAATTGATATGATTGTTGGTCATAGAATGATCCTACGAGACTATCTGCTTTATGTGTTATCCAATTGTCTTTCATCCAATACTCCTCTCATACATGATGTATGTCCTATTCTTTTCTTTAGTATAATCGATATCTATTTATGTTTCACATGATACTTATCTTTTTTTAATTAAAATCCTATCTACAATAATACAATTCAAAAACACCCTCACTACGATAAGTAAGGATGTTTTTAATTGTAATTTATAGCTATTTACGATTGAAATTGATAGCTTTCATGTCCTTTAGCGAAACCTTCTACTGTATAAATCATTGATCCACCTTCTGAATTATTCTCAATATCATTGGTACATATTAACAATTGATTTGTACCTGGAATAAATTGCGGATGCGTAGAACGCAACATTTTCCCTTCATCACGACCTGGCATCAAGATTTGACCAATAGGATACCCTCTTTTATTAAAGACAAGAACTCGGCCTTGTCCATACATTGCAACATATAAGTTGTCATCACTATCAATACAAACAGAATCAGGTCCTTCATGACCAGTAAAATAATACGGTATGGTTGCTCCAAACGGTGCAATAGTCACACCATCATCTTCTAATTGAATACGGTGAAGTCGATTCGTCGTTGTTTCAGTTATCCACAGTACTTTTTCATCAGTACTAAGTGCGATACCATTAGCAACAGAAATATTTTGTATCACGGGTGTCACCGTTTTAAAATCAGGAGAAACGTAGTAGACGCCACCTTTAGGATTCGTTGAATACCCTCTAAAGTCGGTGAAATAAAAACCACCTTTACTATCAAATACCATATCATCAATACAATAATCTGTATTGATGTC
Organism: Staphylococcus sp. AtDRG32; assembly: GCF_004365845.1. Classification (NCBI taxonomy): domain Bacteria; kingdom Bacillati; phylum Bacillota; class Bacilli; order Caryophanales; family Staphylococcaceae; genus Staphylococcus; species Staphylococcus sp. AtDRG32. Next base: position 34,233 of record NZ_SODE01000002.1, on the reverse strand, counting down.
TGAAATAATGTCTTCAAAGTGTTCTCCATGTTCATCTGTTGCGAAAATACCACCTGTAGATTCAAAGTCACCTAAGTAACATGTAAACAGTCGTCCATCTTTATGAATTTTTACTGCGGCTGGATTTTGTTTTTCTGATTGAAACGCTACAGAAATATCTTTACTTGGCAGATTAACTTTAAAAATCTTTCCACCAAATACTTCACATAAAAATAAGTTATGTGCTCTATCAAAAATAAGTCCTTCAAGTTGAAGTCCTTCATCTGAAATTTTTAACCATGGTTCAGCTGTAACTGTTTGTAATTCACTTTCAGAAACAATAGGAACCACACTTTTAGATTTACCACTATACGTTAATTTAGGTAATTTATTATCCAACATATTAAATAAGCCTCCTTATGTCATTCATTTACATAGTTTATTATACGCTTGAAACATTCTAAACTTAAGCTTACTATATGTAATCGATTTCAATAAGTAAAATGATTCTCCTTGTATAGGTCAATTGACTGATTTATGAGCGCAAATATTGAAAGAAGTTATAATTTTGTTAAAATATTACAATGTCGATTTTTATATAAATAACAATTTAGATACGTTTAACATACAGATAAATTAACTTTTAGAGGAGAATCAGAAAATGGATTATAGAGTGTTATTGTATTACAAATATACAACAATTGATGACCCTGACACATTTGCTACCGAACATTTAGCATTTTGTAAAGAGCATAACTTAAAAGGTAGAATCTTAGTATCTACAGAAGGTATCAACGGTACATTATCTGGTACAAAAGAAGATACAGATCAATATATTGAACATATGCATGCAGATGAACGTTTTAAAGATATGACTTTCAAAATTGATGAAGCTGAGGGGCATGCATTCAAAAAAATGCACGTACGTCCTAGAAAAGAAATTGTTGCTTTAGGTTTAGAAGATGATGTAGATCCACGTGTGACAACTGGTAAATATTACTCACCTAGTGAGTTTAAAGCTGCATTAGAAGATGACGATACTGTTATTTTAGATGCACGTAATGATTATGAATTTGACTTAGGTCATTTCCGCGGCGCCATTCGCCCAGATATTACACGCTTCAGAGATTTACCAGATTGGATTCGTGAAAATAAAGAAAAATTAGATGGTAAAAACATTGTGACGTATTGTACGGGTGGCATCCGTTGTGAAAAATTCTCAGGCTGGCTTGTAAAAGAAGGCTTTGAAAATGTAGGACAATTACATGGCGGTATTGCTACGTATGGTAAAGACCCAGAAACAAAAGGTGAGTACTGGGATGGCAAAATGTACGTCTTCGATGAACGTATTAGTGTCGATGTGAACCATGTAGATAAAACAGTGATTGGTAAAGAACACTTTGATGGCACTCCATGCGAACGTTATATTAACTGTGCAAATCCAGAATGTAATAAACAAATTTTAGTATCCGAAAAAAATGAAGCAAAATATCTTGGCGCATGTTCATATGACTGTGCCAAACATGAACGTAATCGCTACGTTGCAAAACACCATATTAGTGATGAGGAATGGAATCGTCGTTTAGAAAACTTTAAAGATGTTCCTGAACATATTCACGCATAATGACATGTACCCTTTATAAGTATCAACCTACTTTTAAAGGGTACTTTTACATAATTACTGTGCTATAATAACTTAAATTGAAACTTACCTAAGGTGATTGTTATGAAGAAGCACAGTAAAGATTACTTCCATCTTTTTTATAGTCAGCTATTCGCAAATACTGGAGACGTGTTAACCGTTGTCGGCTTAATTTCGGTAGTATATAGTATGACCTCAAAAACGACTGCCGCTTCTATGATTCCAATTATTTTTACTTCCGGTCTCTTTGTTAGTAGCTTTATTTCAAATTATATTTATCAGTATTTTACTCAAAAACAAGTATTATGGATTTTCCAAGGGCTTAAACTTGTGAGCCTATCCATCATCGCAAGTCTACTTATATTCGAGGAATCTCCAATATTTATTTTTATTCTACTATTTATAAATGCTCTATTTGATGGATTTACCAATCCAATTAAGAACGCGATGATTCCTTTTATTGAAAAGAAAGAATACATAACTTCGGCGAACGCTTTAATGAATATGATGAGTAGTATGGTTCAATTGTCGACATGGGCATTAGGTGGATTTCTGATGAGTCTGATTGGCGCTAAATATTTATTTTTATTTGCGCTTGTACTAGAAATCCTATCCTACTTCTTTATTATTCAACTTTCAGAACGGCATATTTATAATAATGAAAAAGAAAATATATTAAATAGCTTTAAAACTGTATTACGTCATAACTATTCCAATAAACTGAGTTTATATCTAAATCTATCTATAATTTTCGAATCTGTCGCAACGTCCATTTGGGTTGCTGCAATTATTCTTACATATACGAGAACATTTTTACATGTCGATGATTTTTGGTTTGGACTCATCAATGCTGCTTTCTTTAGTGGGACAATTATTGCTGGGTTATGGATGAATGATAAAGATCAATTTTTCACAAAAATAAGTTACCCTATTATTATTTATATTCCGCTCATATTAGCTTTTATTAATGCCAGCTTTATCCTACATCAATCTGTGTTACTTGCTTTACTCATGTCATTATTAATGGGAATTTTCGAAGATTCACGCTATATTTCTTTAAACTCAGTTGTACAACGTGAAGTACCAAAAGAAGCCCTAACATCCACCTATATACTGAATAATTTATTAAGCAGTATATTTTTCTCACTTGGTACTTTAGGTATTTCTCTTGTTGTAGATAATCAAGGAGTGATGTGGGCATATGTAATTAGTAGCGTTGCTTATGTGTTAACATTTGTTTTAGGTTTATATTTTAAAACAGCAATTAAAAATTAATTTACGAGGAGACGACGATATGTGTACAGGCATTACATTTCAAGCCAGCAATGGAGATGTTATTTTTGGAAGAACGATGGATTACGATTATCCTTTGAACGGGTTTCCTGCAGTTCAACCTCGAGGATACTCCTTTAAATCGCATGTCGACTATGAAGGGGAAACGTTGTATGCCTTTGCAGGTGCTGGTTCTGATATGGAGGGATTTGTTTTTGGAGATGGCGTCAATGAACATGGACTTGCCATGTCAAATCAATACGATCGTGGATATGCGTCATATGCGACAGACATTCGTGAAGGCTATATCAATATTTCGCAAACAGAAGTCCTTGTGTGGGCGCTCGGCTATAACAGAACTATTGAAGAACTTATTGAAAATGCGAAACAAGTTAACGTTGTAGCCTATTCATATAGTGATATTAACGAAGTTCCTCCATTACATTATCATTTATCTGATGCGACAGGGCGCACTGTGGAAGTGACATTTGTTGAAGGACGTATCGTCGTGATTGATAATCCAATTGGCGTACTCACAAATAACCCAGATTTAAATTGGCATTATGAAAATTTGAAACACTATATGCATGTGACACCATATAACATTGACAATACATTTTCAAAACAATTGAACTTAGGGAATACGAATGGCACATTCGGTTTACCTGGAGGGTATACATCTGGCGAACGTTTTGTTCGAGCAGCTTATCTTGTTCATCACTTATTACCAAATAGCGATGACCATCCTATCTTAGATGCATTTAGAATTTTAGACCATGTGAGTGTACCAAAAGGCGCTGTTCGCCCTTCAGACAATGGATTTTATTATACGTTATATCAAACTGTTTTTAATTTAACGACAAAAACACTCTATATTAAATATTATGACTCGAATACCATTACAGAATTACAACTTACCGATGACTTAATAAATCGTGACGATTTGGTAGTCTTTTCGAGAAAGAATAAAGGGTTATATACTGAAAAAGTGAATGACTAACATATTTTTAAATCTAATAAAGTACCTCTCTTACAATTTGATGTAAGAGAGGCTTATTATTTTTTTACTTTTATCATTCTTTATTTTATCTATAAACTAGTCCACCATCAGTTAAAATGGCTTGTCCAGTAATATAATCTGAATCTGATGATGCTAAGAATGATACTAAAGAAGCCACATCTTTTGGTTCTTGATAACGCCCGAGTTTAATTGCTGATGAGAACTGTTCAAATGCTTCACCAGGTTTTAGATTACTATCTAATTTAACCATTTCAGCATCAATACGATCCCACATTTCAGTTTTAGCAACTCCAGGACAATAAGCATTCACCGTAATACCTTTTTCAGCTAATTCTTTCGCTGCAGTTTGAGTGAGAGAACGTACTGAATGTTTAGTAGCACAGTATGTACCTAATACCTCATAAGATTCATGTCCTGCAATACTGCATGCGTTAATGATTTTACCTTTACTATTTTGCTTAATAAACTGTTTTGCTGCCGCTTGAATTCCAAATAACGTGCCATATACATTTATATGGAATAATTTATCCAATTCATCTTCTGTAATATCTAAAATAGGTGATACCGCATCTACACCAGCATTATTTACAAATACATCAATTTGACCAAATTCTGCCACTGCAAATTGAACTAATTCTTCTTGCTCTTTTTTCTTAGAAACATCACTATGAAATGCTACCACGTTATATCCATTCTCTTTAAATTCTTGTTCTGTTTTTTCTAGAGCTTTTTGATTAATATCTTGAATCACAATATTAAATCCATCATTGGCTAAACGTTGAGCAATTCCTTTTCCTAATCCTGCTGCTGAACCTGTAATGACTGCTGTTTTTGTCATAATACCACTCCTTTTACATAATTATTTTACCCTTCTAGTTTAATTTTATTCTTAATTTTAAATAATTCACAAACTGTTCATATATCTTTTACGTTGCCTTATATCATCATCTGTTTAATGATGTAAATAAGTGTTTATACCTTACGTATTAAACTGTAAAAAATTAAAGGAGAGGTTTTCTTATGAATATTTTAGTTACTGCATTTGATCCGTTTGGCGGAGAAAAGGTAAATCCGGCATTAGAAGCGGTTAGACAACTGGACCCTACTATTGGGGCACATACCATTACAACATTAGAAATCCCAACTGTATTTCACAAATCAAAAGATGTGATTCAACATGAATTAGAACATCATCATTACGACGTGGTATTATCGATTGGACAAGCAGGGGGACGTTTTAATATTACACCTGAACGTGTAGGCATTAATATTGATGATGCACGTATTGCGGATAATAAAGGAAATCAACCCATTGATGTTGCCATTCATCCAGATGGTGCACCAGCCTACTTTTCAAATCTTCCTATAAAATCAATGACAGAAGCGATTAAAAAAGCGGGTGTTCCAGCAAGTTTATCGAATACCGCAGGCACATTTGTCTGCAATCATGTACTTTATCAATTAGGCTACCTTGCAGATAAGTTTTATCCTAACTTACGATTTGGCTTTATCCATGTTCCCTTTATTCCAGAACAAGTCATAGATAAACCTAATACACCTTCGCTGTCTTTAGATACGATTACAAAAGGAATTACAGCAGCAATCAATGCGATTTCAGACCTCCCTGATGTTAAAGTAGCTTTAGGAGAAACACATTAGAAAATAAGATAATTAGTGATATATAAGATACAAATTCTATAATTAAAACGATTCTTTTTGTCTACAAAATATATAATTTTGTAGACGTTTTTTATTTTCAAAATAAATATTACCGTGTATTATTAATAAGTGACAAATATAAATTGAAAGAGGTTTTAAATTTGAGAAAGCATCTGCTTTTGTCATTCATGATGTGTGCGTCTCTCCTATTAACTGGATGTACACATGATCATCATCAACACAAAGAGGTGAAAGTATCTCTTGCACGAGAATTTAACCCGAGCCAGTTAGATGCACAAGCGTTTGATGTTCCGATGCCTGTCTACAGTGCAATATACCAACCTCTTGTTACATATGGAGAAAATGGAAAGATTGAGCCTGGTTTGGCTAAATCTTGGAAAGTCTCTAATAACGGAAAAGATTATACGTTTCACTTAAAACACCATATTAAATTTAATGATGGTTCGAACTTTGATGCGAAAGCAGTCAAATTTTCAATTGAACGTGCGAAAGCGACAGATAAAACGAATCCTATGGAAACATTAGATAAACTGAAGTCGGTTACTATTAAAGATAACTATACTGTAGATATTCATTTGAAAATGCCATCAAATCAAATATTAAATGAATTATCACAAATACGTCCGCTACGTATCATGAGTCCACATGCGGTAAAAGATGGTAAAACCACTGGAAAATTTGAAAAAGCGATTGGTACAGGACCATTCAAAGTAGCAGATTCAACAAATGAGACTGTGACTTTTAAACCGAATCCTTATTATCACAACCATCATCCATTGGATTACGATTTAATTTTTCAAACAATTGAAGATAGCGATTCGAGACATCTTGCAATGGAAAGTCATTCTATTGATATTACAGGGGGTTCACTAGGACATTTGACTCCTCAACAAATCAAGGAATCATACCGTAATCAAGATTTAAAGGTAAAACAATATCCAAGTACAGAAACACAGTTCATGGCCTTTAATCCAGAGGTCTCATTACTTCAAAATAAAAAGATGCGCGAAGTAATCAGTAAAGCGATTAATACTGATCACTTATCATCAAATAAGCAGCTTAAAGGATTATTCCAAGACGGCGTAGAATTCGTGAATGATACAAATCAACACACCCATTCATATAATCCTACTCAAGCGACACGCTTATTAGAACAATTAGGCTATAAAAAAAATGATCGGGGCTACTTTGAAAAAAATGGACGAGACCTTTCTTTAAAATTAGCGCTACAAACTGATGAATTTCCTGAATGGAAAACAAAAGCAGAAATTATGCAACAAGATTTGAAAAACGTAGGTATTCATTTGGATATTAACGTTTTAGATGCCCAAACGTATTATGAAACACTCACTATCCGAAAAGATTATGATCTTATTTTCTATCGTTCTTATACGAATGCGCTCATGCCATATAACTTTTTAAATGCACGCTTTAAGCAAGACGGAGATAAGCCCGGTATGTTCGCAAACGATGTTCAGCTAACAACAATGCTTAACCGCTTCTCAACCATTACCAATAAGGATGATCAACAACGTGCATTTAATCACATCTCACATCGCATCAATCAACAGTATCTTGAAGTGCCAATTGCTTATCCAAACGAAGTGTTTGTTACAAGTCCTAAAATTAAGCAATTCGAATTCTCAGGACAAACGGATGCACCCATTAATTACGATAAATTGAAGGTATCTCATCATGATTAGTATGATTAAACATTTACTTAAACTTATATTATATTTCATTATTATTTCGTTTATCTTATTTGTGCTACTTGAACATACAACTGGAAATCCAGCGATTCAATATCTACATGAACATGGTGTCGCACAAATCACAGATGAACGAATTAAGATGGCTCAAGATAAACTTGGATTAAGCCAAGCATTGCCTATTCGTTATTTACAATGGTTAGGCCATGCATTTACAGGCGATTTAGGCACGAGCTTTAGTAACGGCGAGCCTGTCACTGACCGTATTGCTAAAGCCGTTGCTCCTACCTTGAAACTTATTTTTATCTCAGCCATCATCTTATTTCCACTTGGCTATATTATTGGCTATCTCTGTGGGAATTATCCTAAGAAAAAGTGGTCTATATTCATATTACGTGCGTCTCAAGTGGTGACATCACTACCAGAATATTGGTTAGCCATTATTTTTATTTACTATTTCGGTGTGAAATGGCATCTTCTACCATTTGTTGGAAGTTATAGCTTTGAATACTTTATTCTACCTATCGCTATTTTAGTCTTAGTTGAAGGGAGTCATATGGTTTTACTCAGCAGTCATCTATTTGAACGTACACTTCGTAATGAAGCATACCAACTTGCCTCATTACGTCAGTTTAAATTAAAAGATCGTATTTACGTACAAGTTAAAGACATCTTAGCGCCATTACTTACGATTACAATTAATAATTTTATTCGTTTATTCAGTCGAGTCATTATTTTAGAAGTCATTTTTAGTATTTCAGGGTTAGGAAAATTGCTTATTATTAGTATTAATCTTCGGGATTATCCACTCATTCTAGGTATTCTAATGATGATGATTACAATCATTATGATATTGAATTTCCTGGGTGATATTTTACTAGAAAAAAGTGACCCTCGTTTGAATATGTCGAAAACGTTAGGAGGGCGAGTAACGTATGAAGATTAAACATTTCATATGGCCTATTGCAATAATCATTTTAGCTGTACTCGCTTATGCCCTATATGATAAAGCAAATCAAATTCATCAATCTCAAGCATTACGTCCCCCAAGTTTACATCATTTACTTGGTACGGATGATTTGGGTAGAGATTTTCTAACACGACTATTTGTAGGTAGCTTGATTACACTTGGTCTTACTGCATTCATTATGATAGGGACAATCGTGCTTGGACTGATCATTGGTCTTATTTCAGCTATAGTAGGTAAATGGTTAGATTCTATCATTATGGCACTTGCAGATATGTTAATCGCTTTACCAGCTATCATTATCGCGCTTGTCGTCCTTGGTTTTATTAATAATTCTGTAGTAGGATTATGTCTTGCACTCATCATCGGCTGGCTCGGTCGCTATTTGCGGTATTTCAGAAATTTAGCACGTGACACGATGACACAACCGTTCGTTAAATTTGCGCCACTTAGTGGGATGTCGAAGTTCCAAGTTACAATACATCACATTGTGCCACATCTCATCAGTGACATTATGGCACTTGTTACTGCAGATTTTGGTAAGTTAATGTTAAGTATTTCCGGTCTCGCCTTTATTGGTTTAGGAGTAAAACCCCCTATTCCTGAATTAGGCGCCATTTTACATGACGGTAAAAGTTATTTCTATTCTGCGCCCTGGTTATTTATCTTTCCAGGTGTCTTATTAGGAGGGTTCGCACTCATATGTCAAATACTCAATCGTCGTCACCTACATTAGATACAGTCCTTTATATCAATGATGTATCTGTTTATCACAAACATGAACCATTACTTAAACAGATACATTTAAAGATTGAAAAAGGAAGCTTTCATTGTTTAATTGGAGAAAGTGGGAGTGGTAAATCTTTACTTACACGTACTGTACTGAATATGAAAGAAGATGATTTAACCTATCGTGGTGAGATTCATCTCGATTTAACACAAACGGATGCAATGTTCCAAGATGCGAATCGCAATTTTTTCCAAAATGTTCGTATCAACCGCCACTTTGATGCATTGTTTGACTCTATGTCATCTTCATTAACACGTGATCAGCAAAAAGCATTTGTATTACGTCAATTTAAACATCTCGGATTGGACCAACCTGAATCCATTTATTATCAGTATCCTTTTGAATTGAGTGGTGGTATGGCACAACGAGTTGCACTTGTCATGGCTATTGTAAGAGAAGCACAGTTTTTAATTGCAGATGAACCGACTAGTGCGCTAGATCAACACAATCGTCATAGTTTAATGGCTCTACTGCATCATGTAGTGACAGAACATGATATGACAGTGCTATTTGTAACTCATGATTTAAACTTAGTCTTAAACTATGCAACACATATCAGTGTCATGCTAAACGGAAACATTGTAGAAACAGGGCGTGCTTCTGATATTTTACGTGATCCTCAGCATGCTTACACGAAGCAATTGATTGAACTAGCTAATAGGAGATATCAATATGTTACAGATTAAACAGTTAAATAAAGCTTTTTCTAATAAACAGATATTTAAAAATTTTAATTATACATTAGAGACACACGATCATTTATTGATAAGTGGCGTAAGTGGAAGCGGAAAGTCTACTTTGGCTCAAATTATTGCAGGATTAGATTCAAATTATCAAGGTACACTCATATATAACGATTTAGAACTTGGCCATATTTCACAACACAAATGGATGAAACATATCCAATATGTGCCTCAATATCATTCGAGTACACTTGATCCAAATAAAACAGTTCATTGGATATTAAAACAACCTTTAATTCATTTTCATTATCCTAAAGCTATACATGAGGACAGAATAAAAGAAGTCATGTCGCAATGTAAGTTAGAATCACAATTACTTGGTAAAAAAGTGAGCACTTTAAGTGGTGGCCAATTCCAAAGGTTATGGATAGCAAAAGCTTTGCTTGTAGAACCAGATGTCTTGATTTTAGATGAAGCAACAACAAATTTAGATATGGTGAACGAAGATATCATCTTACAAATGTTAAGAGAATTTCAACATTTACAGTTAATTATCATTACACATGATTCATATTTATTGAAAGCTTTACCTGGTAAACATTTAAATATTGGTTAATTCAAAATAAAGAGTGGGACAACGAGTTTTGTCTCACTCTTTTCATAAATAGTTCAAATATTTTATAAAGTAAGTTGTAGGTTGAAATCAGAGTATGTTATGTTCAAGTTGCAGTATACGTAGTTCAAATAAAAACATTAGAGGTGATACAACCATGACTCAACAAGGTATTACAGAAACACGTATGCATTCAGATTCAAATCTTGACTCTCATTATCATAAAAAAGATGAACATTATCCTAAAGGGAATCGCTTCTTAAATGTTCTTATTTTTATAGGATGGATGTTACTTGCTCAGATTCCTATTGTTCTTATTTTATTTATTACTAATTTTTCTGCAAAAATGGATGTTACAAGTGGAACACTAGCAACATTATTATTTATGCTGTTAGCCGCTGTCGTTATTTGGCTGGTTAGACGTTATTATCAACGGCATACATATGAGCCAATTAAACCGTTTAAACGCAAAGATATTATGATTAATATCGGATGGGCACTATTACTTCGCGTTATTGTCATTGGAATGAGTTTTCTAATGATGGCAATAACAGGTCAAGCACAGACAGAAAATGATAAGGCATTACTGGGTAACTTTCAAGGCGCGAAACCTTCTCCCGATCAACTTGGACAAGCGTTTCCTGTCATAGTATTTGCACTCACCCTTACGTTTGTAGCTCCCTATTTAGAAGAATTAATTTATCGAGGTATCTTTAAAGAAACGCTATTTAAACGTAGCAGTTTCTGGTTACCATTTATTTTATCCTCACTTATTTTTGCTTCCCAACATGGTATTTCAAATTGGGTTGCGGTCTTAATGTATATCATAATGGGGATGGTGTTCTATCTCGCTTATCATCGTCGTCATAACGTTAGAGATAGTATGATGGTTCATATGATTCATAATGGTGTAACGGGTATTGTGATTATTGTGAGTTACTTTATCGCAATGTTTAGCTAAAAAAGGATACCTGTTAAATGAAGTCGACAACTATTTCGCCAAAAAAGGAGTGGAACGGAATTCATTTTGAATTCGTCGGTCCACTCCTTTTTTAATTCATTCGATCAATCTATATCAATATGATTTGAATCCTCATTAAATGTTTCAGTTTTAATATTTTTATCTTCCAAGAAATTGGCAATATCTTGTTTTTCTTGATCATTTACAATGTCTTGATCTTTATTCACTTGCTCAATATCATTAAAAATAGATGTATCATCATCCGATTTTAATGAGATTTCTAAACTTTTTTGCTCTATGCGATTGGCTGTTGAAATATAACGACTTATTTTATCAGTATAGATCACATAATCATTATTTGGCATCTGATTATTTTGAATGTATTGTGCAAAATTTGTATCATTCTCATTCTCTAATTGAACAAGCTTTTTTAATTTGTTCGCTTCTGTGTTAGATAACTTTTGATTGGAATATAATTTCATTTTATATGTATTCATCGTATCATTGATTTTTTTATCAATGTTACTATACGTTTTAATATCTTTTTTAATCGTTTTTTCAGAAATCTGTACATGTCGTACTGATGTTTTTTCAAAAACATGATCCGGTATTTTTGTATCTGGTTCTAGACTGATATCTTGATCATCAGAACTCTTATTTTCTTCTGTTGAATGTTCTTCTTGTGTATCCGCTTTGTCCGAAGGGTCACTATCCTCTTTAGACAATCGATTACATCCCACTAAGCCAATAGATAATATGAGAATAAGCGTTACTACCACTATCTTTTTCATAACTTTTCTCCTTAACTACGTTTATTTATCTTTACTTTAAGTATAAAACAATTACGACTACTTTTGAATGTGTTATAAGTTGCTACCTTTATATGGCGTACGGCACATTAACAGAACAATAATCACAATGATATAGCCTATCGTAGAGACGATAGATGTTTCAAAACCAAACTGTCCTCCTGTAAGCACCATATTTTTAAAACGTAAAACATATTGAAAGACGTTATAGTCAGTTTCTTTTGTAGTGATATAAACAACTTGAAAGACATTCCAAAAGAAATGCAAGGTGATACTCGCCCAAATGGTGTTAAATCGATACGTTGCTATACCAAACATCATACCAACTAAAGTGCCACTAACTAACAATAAAAAGAAACTTGTCACATTTAGAGCACCATTCAATAAATGAATGACGCCAAAGAACAGTGAAGTAACGATGATTGCTATTCGAATGTTTGTTTTCTTTTCAATATAGCCCATTAAAAGACCTCGACACACCATTTCCTCGACAATAGCACCAGCTGCACCTTGCATAAAAATAATGTAACTCAAGTCGTGTATCGTCTTACTGATTGAGTTAAAATGATGTACCTTAAAATCTCCCGGTATAAAAATAAAATAAATCGCATATACTACGCACGGTAATGCAATCCCTAAAATCAAATAAATCGGATGAAATACAGGTTTTGTCATTCGATATGAAGATAGACCCTCTTTAAATACATGAGTAATTATCCATCTTACGATGAGAAATGTAAGTAAAATATAAGTGATACTCGATAAAATCGTTCCGATTCCATAAAATGGTATAATTATATCAAATAATAGCGAGATTGTTTGAGAAATAACCATAATGATTATCGCTAAAAGAAACATACCAACAATTTTTATTATTTTCATTGTTATTCTCCAATATAAGTGATGTATATAAATTTATCATAGCATAGAAAAAAGAGTAAGATTGAATTGACAATGAATTCATTTTCCTACTCTCTTAATATTAAAAATCAATTTCTTTTTGCTATTTTAGATATATATGTAGAAGCTTTATTTTTATCGTAAATCGTTAAACCAGTAATATCTTTTACATTTTTAGATGGTACAAGCAAGCTTACGATATAACCTAAAATAAAAGCAACTAAAAATGAAATAATTGATACGTAAAATGGTGAGTTTCCTCCACCTATTCCATGAAGTAAATAAGCGATAATTACTCCTGCAAATAGTCCGACAATGACACCAAATGTATTTGCACGTCTTGTGAATATCCCAACTGCAAATATTCCAGCTAACGGCACACCAAATAATCCAGTAATAAGTAAGAATAAATCCCATAAATTATTAGAATCTGCTGCAATTAAATACATCGAAATACCATAGCTTAATAAACCTGCTATCACAATAATTAATCGAGCAAATTTCACTTCTGATTTATCATCCCTTTTTCCAAAGAAGCGATGTTTAATATCTTCAGAAGTACATGCTGAAATTGAATTTAAACTTGATGAAATTGTTGATTGTGCTGCAGCGAATATTGCTGCAATAAGTAATCCACCAATAAATGGGGGCATTTCAGTCAAAATAAAATATGGAACAATTGATGAGGTATTAAAACCTTTAGGCAATGCTTCTTGATGCTGATAAAATGAATACATCATCGTACCCATACCATAGAAAATAGGCGCTGAAATTAGTGCTAAGACACCATTTGTCCATAATGATTTTTTGGTTTCTTCCATAGATTCTGATGCTTGATAACGTTGTACTACATCTTGGCTCGCTGTATATTGATGTAAATTATTAAAAATATTTCCTAGGAAAATAATTGGGATCGCCGCTGCTACTGAGTTAAGTTTCCAATTATCTGCGCTAAGAATTTTTTTATTCGCAATAGCATCATGTACAATTGTGCCAAATCCACCTTTTATTTCAAAAGCACCGATGATAATGATAAGAAGTGCTCCACCAAGTAAAATGACACCTTGGATAAAATCGCTCCAAACGACTCCTTCGAATCCACCTAAAAATGTATATAAAATACATAAAATACCTACTAAACTTGCTACAAGATATGGATTAATATCAGATACAGCAGTTATTGCTAAAGTCGGTAAATAAATAACGATTGCGATACGACCTAAGTGAAAAATAATAAATAATAATGATCCAATTAAACGTATACTTGGTCCAAATCGTGCTTCTAAATATTCATAAGCTGAAGTTACATGTAATTTTTTAAAGAATGGAACATAAAAAGCAATTAATATTGGAATGATTGCTACAATTGCAATATTTCCTGCTATATAGGCCCAATCAGTTAAAAAAGCTTTTTCAGGTGTAGACATAAACGTAATTGCACTTAATGTAGTCGCATAAATAGAAAAGCCAATTGCCCACGATGGTAAACGTCCGCTTGCTTTAAAGAAACTATCAGTATCTTGACTTGCACGTTTAGTAAAATAGGCACCTACTAATAACATTGCTACAAGATAGACGATAACTGCTATCCAATTCCATAACCCAAATCCTATATGTTGCATAAGGATCACCCCTTGTTTATATTCTGTCGTTTAAATTGTGTCGTAATTACAAGCTATAAGTTTCAATTAATTGATTTAATTCTTTACGATTTGCTTCATTAAATGGTGAAAATGGACGTTTAGGTACTCCACCATCGATGCCTCGTGTTTTTAATATTTCTTTTAAAGTAGGGTAAATACCCATGCTTAAAACTGTTTCAATAATATTATTAGTATCGTGTTGAATTTTATAAGCTTCTTCAATTTTACCTTCACGAGCTAAGTCATAAATTTGACGTGCACGACGGCCATTCACATTATATGTAGAACCAATTGCACCATCTACTCCAGAAATAACTGCTTGAACTAACATTTCATCAAATCCTGACAAAATCAACTTATCTGGAAATGCTTTTCTAATTCTTTCAAGTAAGAAGAAATTTGGCGCAGTATATTTTACTCCTACAATTTTTTCATTATTAAACAATTCTTTAAATTGGTTGATACTAATATTTACACCAGTCAAATCTGGGATGGCATAAATTATCATTTTATTTTGCGTTGCTTCAATAATATCGAAGTAATATTGCTTAATCTCTTCAAAAGAAAACGGATAATAGAATGGTGTTACTGCTGATAATGCGTCATATCCTAAATCTGTGGCATACTTTCCAAGTTCAATGGCCTCATTTAAATCTAGTGAGCCTACTTGAGCAATTAATTTCACATCATTTCCAACCGCTTCTTTTACAACTTTAAAGATTTGTTTCTTTTGTTCTTTACTAATTAAGAAATTTTCTCCAGAACTTCCATTTACATATAAACCGTCTAATTGTTCAACTTCTATTGCATTCTTTGCGATTTGTTTTAATCCCTCTTCTTTAACTTGACCATTTTCATCAAATGGGACAAGTAACGCTGCATATAATCCTTTTAATTGTTCTTCCATTCGAAATCCTCCAATATATGATCTGAATTTTTTATAATTTTATTATTAATTCAACAGCAATATATTCTATTTATATTTCGAATTGTAAACGCTATCATATTTTTATACAATACTATATGAAAAATATTAACAAATAATTCTAAATTTGATGAAAATAATTTTCAAATTAAAACTAGAGTACTAAAAATGATTTATAGTAGTTATAAAGAAAACTAAGGAGGTTTTTTATATGTATAAAATTGCAGTTGATATCGGGGGCACTAATATAAAACTTGCAGTAATTAACAATGAATTAAACATTATTGATTATAAAACAATTGCTACTCCAGACAATATTCACATTTTAATAACGAACGAAATATACTTAATCATTGATGCATTTATAAAAAAATATCAGCTTAAAAATCCTCACATTGGTATCTCAAGTGCTGGCGTTGTAGATTCAACTCGTGGAGAAATTGTTTACACTGGACCAACTATTCAAAATTTTGATGGTACAAATTTTTTAAATGTTTTCAAGGAATTGTCCTCAAATATAACTGTTTACAACGATGTAGATGCAGCATTACTTGGGGAGCTTTCTTTGCATAATTATGAAGAAAATAACATCTTTTGTCTTACTTTAGGAACAGGAATTGGCGGTGCATTTTATAATAAATCTATTGGAATCTATCAAGGTGCACGTCATCGAGCAAATGAAATTGGTTATTTGCTTTATCGTTCTTCCGATGACAAAACATTTGAACAAAGAGCTTCAACTTCAGCGCTAAAAGATTTAATGCTATTACATCACTTTAAGTATGACACTAACGTACCAAAATTATTTGAATTAGCTGAAGAAAATGACACTGTAGCAATCAATATTTTAGAAGAGTGGAGCCATTCAGTAGCTGAAGGTATCGCTCAATTACAAATTATCTATGATCCTGAACTTATCTTGATTGGTGGAGGTATCTCTTCTCAAAAAGATACACTATTAAAATATATTAAGCCTAAAATTCATTATTACCTTCCGCCTCATTATGGAATAGCACGTCTTCAGACGACTCGAAGTGGTAATAATGCAGCTTTGTACGGTGCAATACAATAGTAGTTATAAACATGGAGGACTACGCATTCTAGTCCTCTTATTTATTTGCTCCCATGGTTTAGCACAACTTGACGTGTTTGTTGATAGAGTTTATGCATGTAAGGATCTCCAAGAAGAATGTAACTCACAAGATCTAATAAAAAGTGAGTTGCAATTTGTGAATTAATAAATCTTGTATCATTATTATTGGACTGCGCAGACGTAATCAGCACTAAATCTGCATTTTTAGTAATTGTGCTTCCTTCAAAATTAGTAATTACAACAACATAAGCGCCTTGATTTCGTGCTATTTTAGCCGCATCGATAAGCTCACTTGTTTCACCACTATTTGAAATTGCTACAAACATATCATTCGATGATAATAATGACGCAGAAATCTTCATTTGATGAGCATCTGTGGATACTAAACCTTTTATCCCCATACGCATGGCACGATAATAAAATTCACTTGCTGTTAAACCTGAACTCCCTAAACCTGCGAAATTCACCTGTCTACATGTTTTTAAATTATGTGCTAAGCGTTTAATTTTTTCCTCAGAAATAAACTCTCCAGTTTGTTGAATGATATTTTGATGATAACGATGTATAAGTTGTACTAATGGTGCATTTTCTACAGATTTCTCTGATTTTTCATGTTGCAAACTAAACTTCATATCTTGAAAATTATCGTAATTTAATTTGTTACTGAAACGCGTTATTGTAGCTGGCGATGTTTCAATTGCATAAGCCAATGAATTAATTGTTGAGAAACTATCATCAAGTGGATGCTTTTGTATATATTCTATAATTCGTTTATCTGTTTTTGTTAATAAATGACGACAACGCTGAACTCTATTTTCAAATTTCATTTTACAATCATCCTCTTTACTCAATTAAATAACTTATGTCTAATTTATTATAAATGAAAATATTTTTCAATTTATAATTTTAAATTGATAATAATTTTCTCAATGTTATGATATGAGTAAATCAATTCAACAGTATTGTATAAATAACCACAAACTCGATATATTCTATTTATAAATATAAATGTTACGGAGTGAATGATATGTTACCACAAGGATTAATCGTTTCTTGCCAAGCTTTACCTGAAGAACCTTTACATTCTTCGTTCATTATGTCAAAAATGGCTTTAGCTGCTTATCAAGGCGGTGCAGTAGGTATACGTGCTAACTCTATAGAAGATATTGTAGCTATTCGCAAGGAAATCAATTTACCAGTTATCGGAATTGTTAAACGAGATTACACTAACTCAAGTGTATTTATAACTGCAACTTCAAAAGAGGTAAATGAACTCATTGAAAGCGGTTGTGAAGTCATTGCTTTAGATGCTACTAAACAAAAACGTCCAAAAGAATCTCTTGAAGAACTTGTGAAATATATTAGAGAAAAAGCGCCTGATATTGAAATTATGGCTGATATCTCAACGATTGAAGAAGCTATTTATGCAGATCAATTAGGTTTTGACTATATTGGAACCACTCTAAGAGGGTATACATCTTATACAAAGGGTCATATATTATATGAAAATGATTTTGAATTTTTAAAAGAAGTACTTAATCAAGTAAACACAAAAGTCATTGCAGAGGGTAATGTCATCACACCTGACATGTATAAAAAAGTGAACGAACTTGGTGTTCATTGTACAGTAGTTGGTGGTGCGATTACACGACCTAAACAAATTACCGAACGATTTGTTGAAGCAGTAAAAAATCATTCATAAACATATGGAGGCGTTTAGATGATGAAATTGATCAATTTAAAAAACAAATCTATCGCAAGTGATTATGTAGCAGTTGAGTTATTAAAGTTAATACAAAGTACGCCGACAGCTACTCTTGGATTAGCGACAGGTAATACGATGACAGAAATCTATCCACGATTATCTGAATTATTAACGGCAAATCGTGTGAATTTAAATGATATTAAAACATTTAACTTAGATGAGTATGTGGGTCTTAATTCATCACACCCTCAAAGCTACTACACATATATGCATGAGCTGTTATTTAATCATAACGAATGGAATGAAGATCATATCTACATTCCAAGAGGAGACGCATCTGATCTTGAAGACGAAGCACATGCTTATGAACAGCGTCTATCCTCTATAGGACAACCCGATATTCAATTATTAGGTATTGGAGAAAATGGTCATATCGGTTTCAACGAACCAGGTACATCTTTTGATAGTCAAACACGAGTTGTAGATTTAACTGATTCTACGATTAAAGCAAATAGTACTCATTTTGATACGATTGATGATGTTCCAAAACAAGCCATTTCTATGGGATTACAATCTATTATGCGCGCAAAACGTATCATTTTATTAGCTTTTGGAGAACGTAAACAAGAAGCTGTTGAGCGTTTAATGAATGGACCGAAAACTGAAACATTACCTGCTTCTATTTTACAAACGCATCCGAATGTAGACATTATCATTGATGATGTCATATTTAATTATTTAAACCACTAAAAAGGACAGAACGCTCGAGTTCTGTCCCTTTTAATATGTTAACTTTACTTACTATGGATGTTTAAATAATTTTAAAAGCAATGAAATAATAATACAAACTATCGCAATAATTGCGAAAGTAATCAAGAAAATTAAATCCGTTTGAGTGAATTTCACACTGATATCTGACCAACTTTTAAAAGAACTATTATAAAGCGCATTGACCACTACAACCGCTAATAAAGCAATGACTGATAACCACCCTAAAGTAGTAAAGAAATTTTTTGCACTTGGAAATCTCAAATCATTTTGCATTACCTATCCCTCCTTTACTTCAAATTCATATATTATGTAGATTTACTATGTATATACACTAAACTTCATATATATAAACCTAAAAAGATAAAGAGATACTAAATTATTCATTTTTCACCATGCGAGTAGTCTTAAAAATGATGAATAGTACCTGATTTAATCGTTGTATCTACTTGTATATGGTCGTCTACAATTACGATATCTGCATCTTTTCCTATGCTTAAGCTTCCTTTTTGCTTATCAATATTAAGTGCAATGGCCTGATTTAAACTTGTCACTCGCCATAAGTGATCTAAACTATCATGCGTAAATTGAATTAAATTATGCAGTCCTTCATTCATTTTTAAAATACTGCCTGCAAGTGCGCCATTTTCTAAACGTGCTTCTTTCCCTTTAACAATCACATTTTGTCCACCTAAATCATACTCACCATCTTTCATACCTTTGGCACGCATGGCATCTGTAATTAAATACATGTGAGTAGGTCCTTTTTGCTTATATGCAATATCTACAGCAGCAGGATGTGAATGAATCCCATCACCAATAATTTCAGTGTTTAAACTTTGATTGGTCCATGCGGCACCAAACACACCTGGATTCCGATGTTCAAAAGGTGTTGCAGCATTGTAAAGATGCGTTACATGTTTCGCACCTCGTTCTACCGCTTCATTTGCTTCTTCAAATGTGGCGACAGTATGTCCCATTGAAAAGATGATATCATCACGCAATTCATTTAATGTGTCATGAGCGCCTTCGACTTCTGGCGCAAAAGTAATGATTTTAATTAATCCTTTCGCTACCTTTTGAAAATGTCGAATTTTGTCAACAGTGGGACGTTGTACATATTTAGGATTTTGAGCACCCACTTTATGTTCAGAAATAAATGGTCCTTCTAAATGTACACCACCGATTTCAGCTGCTTCACCTAACGTTTGATTTTCATAACATGCGACAATATTTTTTAATGCTTTTTCAATATTCTCATCAGATTGCGTCATCGTTGTTGCTAAAAATGTTGTTGTCCCTTCAGACAATAATTGTTTAGCTAAATGATTTAAGCCGTCATACGATGCATCCATCGCATCTTCTCCATAGCCACCATGAATATGAATATCGATAAAACCTGGTAACACATGCTTTCCTGCTACATCTATTTGATTTAAATGACCTTTATAATCACCTTTTTGAATATCACTAATTTTGCCATTTTCTACGACAAGATACCCTTTTTCAATAACTTGTGCTTCCGTATAAATTCTTCCATTTGTAATGACATATTGAGACATGATACCCCTTCTTTTCTATAAAATTTCTTATCATTTCAAAGATATTATATCATTTCATATTGTCATCATTAGGCAATTTCTTCTTTTGGAAAAAATTTTCAAATTTAATGTTAACTTTCTTTAAACTAATTTATAAACGATTAAAATGAATTTTGAAAATATTCATAATTATATGTATAATCAAAACAACTATTTTATAAAGGGATGACTTAATTAATTCATGAATGACAAACGTAAAAGAAATAACAGACTGGTTTATATCATTTCAGTGTCTATTATTATTATTATCACTGCAATTGCTGGTATATTTCCTAAAACATTTGGTACACACGCTCAAACGATGTACGATTTTATTTCAAATACTTTTGGTTGGCTTTTCTTACTTATTATATTTATTTTAGATATTTTTCTAATTTCTTTAGCTGCTTCTAGATATGGTCGGTTCAAATTAGGAGACGATAATGAAGAACCTGAATTTTCTTTCATGTCATGGATTGGCATGTTATTTTCTGCTGGCTTAGGTGTTGGTATTGTGTTTTGGGGAGTTGCAGAACCACTGACACACTATCTTCATTCTCCTTTCCCAGGAAAAGTGCCAGATCAATCACCAGAATCTGCACGTCTTGCTATGGGTTATACCTTTTTTCATTGGGGAATCTCACAATGGTCTATTTTTGCAATGGCTGGGCTTATCGTCGCATACTTTCAATTCCGTAAAAAACGAGATGGTTTAATTTCTACTGCTATGGAACCTGTCTTCGGTGAAGCCTATAAACGTCCTTTTCGAAATATCATTGATATCTTAGCAATTATTGCTACCGTAATGGGGATAGCAACATCAATTGGACTGGGTATTATGCAAATTAGTGGGGGGTTAAATCATGTCTTCCATGTACCAAATAACAATATCACTAAAATTTCTATTACAGTATTAATGATGATTATTTTCATTGGATCTGGTATTACAGGTCTAGGACGAGGTGTGAAATGGCTTAGTAACCTTAATATTATATTAGGCGCTTTATTACTTGTCTTTATGCTTATCTTCGGGGATTTAAAATTTATCTTTGAATCTTACACACTTGCTATCGGAGACTACATAAGACACTTTGTCGAATATAGTTTACGTATTGATCCGTACACAAATAACAATGCTTGGATTCAACAATGGACTGTCTTCTATTGGGCATGGGTTATTTCTTGGTCACCATTTATTGGAGGTTTCGTTGCACGTGTATCACGCGGTCGCACCATTCGAGAATTTATTATGTGTGTGCTTATAGTACCTCCACTCATTTCATTCGTTTGGATTTGTGGCTTCGGTGGTATGGCTGTCAAATTTGCTATGGGTGGCGATAAAATTGCTAGTCTTGTAGATAAAGATTATACGGTTGCTTTATTTGAATTATTATCAAAATTTCCATTATCTGATATTACAAGCGGTCTTGCCATTTTGTTAATCTTTTTATTCATTGTCACAAGTGCTGACTCAACAACGCATATTGTTGCTGGAATGGCTACTGGAGGCAGTGAAAATCCAAAAATAAAACACAAAGTCATTTGGGGTTTACTTATTGGGGCTATTTCAGTAGCAATGACTATAGCAGGGGGATTAACAAGCTTACAAACAGCTTCTGTCGTTACTGGTTTACCATTTTCAATCATTTTACTTTTGATGACTATTTCAATTATGCGTGCCTTACGACGAGAACATACAAAACATTTCCAAATGTCATATGTTAAGGATGATAAAGATTACTCTATTCCACTCGAAAAACGCGAAAAGGATAGTAAAACTCTAAATAATGATCATTCGGAAAAATCATAAACATAAATTTATATGTATTTAATTGACTCATTACTATGTAGTATGAAACTCTAATAACAAAAATAAAAACGTTCTCCCTATTTTTTAGTGAGAACGTTTCTTTTATCTATATATCATTACCCATCTATCTCAAATCCCATATCTTCAATCATTTGGTAATCAAGTTCATTAGGCTGTCCGCCTGTCACTAAGTAATCGCCTACAAAGATAGAGTTAGCCGCTTGAAGTGCAGTTGCTTGAAGTGAACGTAAATTGACTTCACGACCACCCGCAATTCGAATTTCTTTTGTGGGATTAATCAGTCTAAACAGAGCTAAGATACGTAAACACTTTGTTGGAGATAATAAGTCTAACCCACCAAACTTGGTACCTTTAATCGGATGTAAGAAATTTACTGGAATACTGTCTGCATCAATCTCTTTCAACGCAAATGCCATATCGATAATATCTTCATCTGTTTCTCCCATCCCACAAATCACGCCAGAACAAGGTGAAATGTGATGTGCTTTCATCACTTCAACTGTATTCACACGGTCTTCATATGTATGTGTTGTCACAACTTCCTCGTGATAACGTTCACTTGTATTTAAATTATGATTATACCGATCGACACCAGCTTCTTTTAACTGTGTTGCTTGTTCATCATCAACCAAACCTAAACACGCACAAATTTTAAGTTGTGGATGAATAGCTTTAATATCTTCTACCGTATCACAAATATGATTTACTTCTTTATTCGAAGGACCACGTCCACTCATTACAATACAATACGTCCCAATTTTATGGTCTGTCGCGACTTGTGCCCCTGCTTTAATTTGTTCTTGATCTACCAAAGCATAACGCTGTTTTTCTTTCATTTTGACAGATTGCCCACAGTAACCACAATCTTCTGGACAAATGCCACTTTTAGCATTGAGAATCATATTAAGTTTTACTTTTTTACCATAATAATGCTTTCTTACTATATAGGCTTCATTTAATAATTCAAACGTATCAATCGTCTCGTCTTGAAATAGACTTAGACACTCTTCTTTAGTTAACGCTTCTCCATTCAATACACGTTCTGCTAGATTTAATGTCATGATGTTTGTCACTCCTATCTTTTAAAATACACTAATAAAACTCATAATTGTAAACTTTATATAATTATAAGTTTACATTATTCCTTGATTAAATCAAAGGATGTTTTAAAATGAAATGGTCTATGAATATAATCTCAGACAATCCGAAGTAGAACTTGTAACTATTAGATATTTGAATAACTCATAAAAAAACTTGAGCCTACATATGTAAAATACATATATTAGGCTCAAGCGATTTAATATAACTATTTATTTTGTAATACGTGTACCAATTTTACCTTCTAGCGCATCATTTAAACCTGATAAAGAAGTAATCAATACACTACCTTTGGGATTCTTTTCAATAAATTGAAGAGCTGCTTCTACTTTTGGCAACATACTGCCTTTCGCAAATTGATTATCGGCAATATATCCTTTCATATCATCGACTGTGACGTCACCTAGTCCTTTTTGATTGTCTTTTCCGTAATTAATATAAACATAATCAACGGCTGTTAAAATAATTAATTGATCCGATTGTAAATGAGCTGCAAGTAATGCACTTGTCTTATCTTTATCAATGACTGCATCGACACCTTGATAACGATCTTGTTCCTTAACAACTGGGATACCGCCACCACCCGCTGCAATCACAAGCGTGCCATGTTTAATGAGTGTTTCAATACTATCAAGTTCAACAATATTAATAGGTTGAGGAGAGGGCACAACGCGACGGTACCCACGTCCTGCATCCTCCATAAAAGTATATCCTTTTTCTTCTTTTGTTTTTTCAGCTTGTTCTTTAGTATAGAATAGTCCAATTGGTTTTGTTGGTGATTGAAACGCTGGATCATCGTTTGCTACTTCGACTTGTGTTACGAGTGTTACAACTTCTTTCTTGATACCTAAAGTATGGAGTTCGTTAAGTAAACTTTCTTGCATTTGATAACCGATATACGCCTGACTCATTGCGCCACATTCAGGGAATGGAAAAGGCGGGCCTTGTTCATGTTCTGCTGCATAATTTAATCCTAAATTAATACTTCCCACTTGTGGTCCATTCCCATGACTAATGACAACTTCATATCCTTTTTTTATTAAACCAACTAATGATTTAGCTGTTCCTTTTACAAGCTCTAATTGTTCTTTCGGTGATTCCCCTAAAGCATTGCCACCTAATGCGACCACGATTTTAGACATCCATAGGTCCCCCTTTTTCTCTATTCGCCTAAAGTTGCCACCATTACTGCTTTAATCGTATGTGCTCTGTTTTCGGCTTCTTGAAAGACAACAGAACGATCACTTTCGAAGACCTCATCTGTGACTTCCATTTCATTCAAACCATATTTTTCTTTAATTTGTTTACCAATTTTTGTTTCTGCATTATGGAAAGCAGGTAAACAGTGTTCAAAAATGGTATGTGGATTGCCTGTTTTTTCTATTAATTCTTTTGTTACGCGATAAGGTTCTAATAATTTAATACGTTCTTCCCAAGTATCGTCAGGTTCACCCATCGACACCCATACATCTGTAGCAATCACATCCGATCCTTTCACCCCTTGATCAATATTGTCAGTCACTAAAATAGTACCGCCGTTTTTATCAGCCAATGACTGACATGTTTTTAGTAACTCATCTTTAGGTCTTAACTCTTTCGGACACACAAGATGGAATGTCATTCCCATAATAGCTGCGCCTTGCATCAATGCATTTGCCATATTATTACGTCCATCACCAATATATGTGAAATGAATGTCTTCATAAGCTTTTTTTAATACTTCTTTTGCAGTTAAAAAATCAGCAAGCACTTGTGTTGGATGATCTTCATTCGTTAAACCATTCCAAACCGGCACACCCGCATATTCTGCAATTTCTTCAATAGTACGTTGAGAAAAACCGCGATATTCGATACCGTCATACATCCCACCTAAAACACGAGCCGTATCTTTAGCCGTTTCTTTCACTCCCATTTGTGTACCTGTAGGCCCAAGATACGTCACATGAGCACCTTGATCATAAGCTGCCGTTTCAAACGCACAACGTGTGCGTGTAGAATTTTTTTCGAAAATTAAAGCGATATTTTTACCTTTAAGTCTTTGTTGTTCGATGCCTGAATATTTTGCACGTTTTAAATCTTCAGAGAGATTAAGTAAGAATTCCATTTCTTTTTTTGAAAAATCAAGTAATGTTAAAAAATTTCTATTTCTTAAATTTTGCATCTTAGCCCACTCCTTTGTCAGAGGTTTAGTATTGAAAATTCAATACACATCATGTGTATTAACGTTACAATATGTGTAACTTTTTATTATATTATTACACAAAAAATATGAGATAGAAAATTTAAAACGTACAACAAAAAAACTTCTTTGCCATATTTCGACAAAGAAGTCACTCATATTTATGCTGTTTTAACTTTTCTTTTTGCTTCACGATCTATCATATCTTGTTTTGTAACAATTGGATATTTTTTGAATGCAAGAGAACCAAGGAAGCCTGCTAAACCACCTACAATGGCCATTATAACACCATAGATCATCACTTTCATTGGACTATTAAAACCAAACATCACTAAGAATCCTGCAATGGGTGTTGCTGTACCTGTTGCGTCATTGATCATACCAGATAAAGCGATAATTAAACCTGCAACAGCTCCTCCAAAGAAGTTTGTCACATACACTGGTATCGGATTCGCAGAGACAATATCAGCTTGAGATAACGGTTCAATACTTACTGAAATTGTTGATTTACGATCGCCTAATTTTAAACGATGGAAAAGCGTACCATTCATAAATGCCGAACTAAATGCAGCCATAGCACCAATGGCCATTGGCACGCCAGTTAAACCAAGTAAGGCGGTTAAAGCCATTGAACTTAACGGCGCTGTACCTACAACAGTAATAATGCCTCCAAGAATAATCCCCATAATAATTGGATTTGTGTCCGTACTACTTTTAATAATGTCACCAATTTTTAGTAATGTATTATTCACTACTGGCGTTAAACCCGTCGCAATTAAACGTGCAAGTGGTGCAAGAAGAACGATTGAACCAATAAGATCCACGCCATCTGGAACATATTTTTCTGTATATTTCATAAGATAACCTACAATATAACCAGCAAAGAAGCCTGGAAGTAAGTCTAAACCACCACAAGCAGCTCCAATAACTAATGCATATACAGGTGAAACACCAATAGCTAAGGCTGTTAACCCAGCAGCAGCAACACCACCAAGACCTCCCGCAGCGTCACCTAGTTGTTCTAAAAATTTAATACCAAATACTTCTCCACCTACATATTTGTTAAAAGCTTCTACTAAAAATGTCGCAATGGCTGCATTAGCTAAAGCTCCCATCGCACGCATACCACTAGGTGCTTTATATGTAAATAACGTAAAAATCACTAAGACTAAAACTAAAAACAACGTACCAATTAATAAATCCATAATCTACTGTCATCCCCTTATATTTAATTTAGATGTGAGGTATGGCTTCAAATCAAACAATATCTCACTACTTACTTTCTTCCTTAGTAGACAGTTTACTAAAAAACGAAATATATTTCACGGAATTTTTTAATTTTTTAAATTAAATTGAAAATTCCGTTTATTTTTTACTTAATTACTTCAAAATATATCTATCTTATACATTATGAAATGATCGACAAAATGATATAAATATACAAATGAAATAATCTGATAAAGTAAATGTAAACAAAATATCAGATTTAATTAACCTAGAATATATGTTATGTTAATGTATATAACAACATATTCACTAGGGGTGCAATTGATTGCTGAGAGAAAGTACTTACTTTCAACCCTTAAACCTGTTGGTTAGTACCATCGTAGGAAAGTGACTTACATATTACTTGACGTCTTTCAGTATTCACTTTTTTGCGTAGAAAATTGAGTTATTGGAGGATTTTTTTATGGAGAAATTAAGAGTTGGTTTAGAATGGTTTTTAAATCCTGATCACATGCCATTAATTTTAGGTATAGAAAAAGGATGGTTTAAGGAACAAAATTTAGAGATTGAGATGATTGAACCTGAAGAACATTTTGATGCTTTAGATGAAATCGAAAAAGGTACAATGGATATCGCAATTACAGAACCTATCCATTTAGTAGAAGATAAAGCATCCAACCAAAATGTTGTAGGCTTCGCAAGATTCTTACATACCAATGGCGGTATAATGTATAAAAAAGATAAAGGTATTAAAACACCAAAAGATTTAATTGGCAAACGTCTCCAGTACCCAGGAGCTCCAGGTCTTGGTGGTATTGCTATTGCAAAAACCATGATTAAAGCTGATGGCGCTCAATATACAGATGGTGATATTATACCAGTAAATAATAGTTTTTATCATACTGATGCATTGTTAAATGATAAAGCAGATGCAGCAACACTTATATTTGAAAACTTTGAAATTTTAGAAGCAAAAAGTAAAGGATTAAATGTCGATTATTTTGCATTAAAAGATTACAATGTTCCTGACTTTTGCCAATTAATTTTTATCACTACCCCTGATAAGTTACACTCTGAAGAAGAAAAAATCAAAACATTTATTAAAGTTATACAAAAAGCAATTCAATATATTAAAACTAACCTTGAAGAAGCAATTAATATCTATTCTTCATATACGAATACAGACGTAAGTGAAGATTTAAACAAATCCACAATACAAGCCACAGCAAAATGTTTCACTAACGATTTATCAATGAGTTCTGACTTTTACAATGATTTACAATTATGGTTAAAAGAAACAGGTAAAATTAAAAAAACAATCGAACCTAAAGAATATTTCACAAATCAATTACTATTTAGTAGATATGCTAACTAAACTCAAGTTTATATTCAGAGTCTCTACAATTTTTAAATTGTAAGAGACTCTTTTACTTCTAAAATATTGCCATTCTCTTCAATATCTAAATATATTTCTTCATTTTTAGCATTGCCGCTACCTAGAACTGAACTACTTCATTTTTCCTTAATTGAGAAAGAACATGTAAGCTGTAGCACCAGTAACGCCACCAGATATGCCGTCAATAACAGCATCAGTAGCTGTACCTAAAGTACATTTATACCAATTTGTTTTGTCGTCTTACCATCTGATAGTGTTAAGATTTCATTATCATTTATTTTACCAGTAATATTACTATCGGTAATAGATAAATGTAGAACACTTTTATTTTTTTGAGTTAAGTTACTAATACCATCTTGTTTGTCAGCTGCATGAATTTGATCAGCATTAGATACTACTATTGGAGCTACAACAGACTCTGTTACAATAGATACACTTAACAATACTTTTGATAACATATATTGCTTCATACCTAAAATGCTCCTTTTTAATTATTCATAAATTCATATTATCAAAATGTTACATATATTAATTAAAAGATTCTCAAATGTATCAACATAGTTCTCAACTTCTATAGGAGCAAATATTGCTGGACCAATAGGAGCGGGATTAGATTTAGTAGTCGGTACAGGCATATTACTCTTGTCTGAATAGAAATTTTTCAGAGGTAAATCTGCTACTGATATTGTTAAGGATAAATCTAATGAAAAAGTGAGCGTTATAAGAAATTCTAATGTGTGGAAGAGTCTCAAAAATTTAATGTTTGATAGCATAATTCTGATAGCATAATAATGTAAAACATTTTGGGACATCCATCAGTTCAATATTTTCATAAAGGTGGCTAAATAAATTGGAAGAATCATTAAATCGTTTAAGAAAACCAGCAATACAAGTAGTAAATATATTCTCATTATTGTTTATATTTTTCTCATATATACAATATCAATTTGATCTTACACTTGAAAGACTTTTATTATTCTTAGGTGCATTTTTATTTTCTTCGAACAAAAAAAGTTAGCAACAAAGGTAGCTAATTTTTTTACTATCTCTCAATTTTAATAGAAAGATAAAAAATGGATAATAATTAGTTTTATAGTGACGGCACTTCTGATAATCATAACTTATGTTAATAAAAGATAAAGTTCATTTATGTATGTTTCTAATACTATGATATATTGAAATAAATAGTAATAAATAAAGGATTGGAAGCCGTCAGAGCAAGAGGTAGAAAAGGCGGGGCGGAAGACCTTCATTACCTGATCATAAAAAGAAGAAGATTAAATTTTTATATGCCGAACAAAAACTTATAGGTGAGGAAATCGTAAAAAAAGGTGTTAGTCGTTCAACATCAAATTTAGGTGTGACCAATCGACTGCCTTGTGCTTTTTCTTAACGAAAGCAGGCACACTCATATTTAAAGTTTCAGCCTACTGCTTTAACTTTAAATATTCGGATTCGCTCACAAGAAAACTAATTTGTTTCGGCTCCTTACGGTTGGGTTTTTGGTTTTGTTCGCTCATACATCCCACTACGCTTTCTACGAAAGATATTACTTAATATAGTGGTTTGGGCAAGCACTGGCTTTGCTAGCCACATACGTGGTAGCATCGCCGGCTTGTTGGGGAATATCCCCAATCCCCTTATATTTTTGCTTACGCAAAAAATGAGTGGCTAAATGCTAGCCAATTATTGTTAAAAATACGATTTTAAAATAAATGGAAAAAAGAGTGTTTAAAAGAATAATAGAGAAATTTAATACTATTATAATTTATTCCTTCAAATAGTTTATATGATAATATACTGTTCATAGAATGAATTACAAGGAGGTTTATAATGAGTATAATTAAGTCTTTTTCAGTTGATAATGGAGATATGTTTTACATTAAACATGGTTCTGACAACTTTACTATGATTGATTGTAATCTTAATGATAGAAATCAGGTGGAAATATTAGAAGAATTAATTGAAGAATCATCTTCAAAAGAGATATCAAGATTTATATCGACGCATCCTGATGAAGACCATATATCTGGTTTGTCAGATATTGAAGAAAAAATCGGTATTTCAAATTTTTATTGTGTAAAAAATAATGCTAAAAAAAACGATCCGAGCAAAAGTTTTAAGAAATACAAAGCTCTCAGAGATTCTTCTAAGGCGTTTTACGTATATAAGAGTTGTAGTAGAAGGTGGCTGAATCTGGGAGATAACGTTAGAGGAAGTTCTGGTTTGAGTATATTGTGGCCGGATACGAATAATGAAGATTATAAACAAGAATTATTAAAAGTTAGTAGAGAAGAAAGCCCCAATAATATCTCTACAATAATTCAATATAATTTAAAGGATGGCGTAAAGGTTTTATGGATGGGTGATTTAGAAACTGAATTTATGAAAAAAATTGAAGAATGGGTGGACTGGCCTGAAATAGATATTTTATTTGCTCCACATCATGGAAGAGAAAGTGGTAGAGTTCCAAAATCAATTCTCGACAAATTAAATCCCAAAATAATAGTTATTGGAGAAGCAGACACAGTACATTTAAATTACTATCAAGGATATAATAAGATAACCCAAAATTCTACAGGCGATATAGTATTTGATTGTGTCCCAGGAAAAGTCCATATACATGTGAAAAGTGATGCTTATAGCACTACATACTTAGAAATGGAAAATCCACAAAGTTTACCAGGACTCAATTATATCGGAACTTTAAATCTATAAAAAACCACTTGAAAGTTTGTATTAACTTTCAAGTGGCTTTTCACAGGTAGATAATAATGTTCTTGCATAAGCTTCAGCAGTACTTTTAACCCATTTTTCATTGACGAAAAATATCCAACTAATAATAATAAAAGAATTGATTAATATTGAAATTATAACGTTTATAGTAACTTCATCAATAGGTTCATATTTTAGAAAATAGAGTAGATAAAAATTTAAAGCAAGAGAAAAGATCGAAATAATCACAGCTAGCCATTTCATTCCAAGCATATTTCTACTATAACCATAGTTTATATTATCTTGATAAAGTAATGGGAATTTTTTTGTATCTCTGGTGTTTTCGAGTAACCATTTTACTGCAGATTCATATTTATCTTGTGAAGATTTAGGATTTTGAATTTCTTCATTCCGACTGGGTAACTTTAACCCTTCAATATTTTTTTGTAAGTAATTGTGATAACGTTTTTTAGTTTCGATATCTATCGTATTATCCAAATGAGACAGTTGTAATGTGGCCGGAAGACCGCCCCATTTCTGAATTAACTTACTTTGAACATTTTTTCCTCTTTCTCGTGCTAATTTTCCTAAAAAAAATAATAATATTATTAATATTATTGATATAAGTAAACTTGATTCTAAACTAATGAGTTGAGGGAACCATAGTAAGGTTGTGATTACAAATGGAAGAATAGTAAGAATTGCTGGAAAGATTCGTGCTTTTAATTCATATTCATTTAAATTACTTATAATCTTATTAAACAAAAGTATATCTCCTTAACTCACATATAGTTTTATTAATTTAATATTACCATATATACGTTTTTTGCATTTTCTCTTGATTTTATTATTGAAGTTAATATTTATATATTAAAAGACATCTATAAAGTGAAGAAATACATAAGGTATACGAATTCATTTCCTATAATAATTAATTATGTGAACTAAAAAAGAGCCTTTTTGAAGGCTCTTTTATCTTAAAACGAAAAAAAATCAAAGCGTTTAAATTCCAAAAGTATTAAAATATACGTGAGTATTATAACGAATAATATTTGTTTGCTAAATAATCTTTCTAATGTACTTATTAATAATCTGCTAACTACTTATTATATCTAATTTTACTTGCTAACTTAGCTACTGTTTTATTGTCGTAGGGTTTAATATAGACTGTTTCAATATTCTCCTCTATTGCTTTTTTTGTTATCTTATTCATTTGACTATAATCACTATTTTGTGAATTTTCCCATTTATAAGGAATATTATTATATACATTAATTGTTCCATCACCATTACTGCTATATGTTACTGACCCACCAGCTCTCATAGGAGCTTCTAATTTCACAACTTTTTCTTTATAAATTGCACTATTTTGGGCTTGTGGATTTACTTTTGAGCCTTTTGGTATTTCTGTAACATAAACATTTCTAATACCTTTTAAATCATTTCTTGTAGATATTAACTGATACCAAACTCGTGCATATTCAATTTCTTCCGAGTTAAAATTATTTAAGTAACTTTTATTTTTATCAGTAGATTGTTGATTCTTATTACTATCATTATTTTTTTCTTGTTTTTTATTATCATTTTGTTCTTTATTTTGTTTATTGCTACTTTCTGAATTATCCTCACTATCAGATGTGTTAGTTTTTTCGTCAATTTCATTTGGTGTTTCATTATCTTTGTTTTCTGAGGTGTTAGTATCACTAGAATTATTATCATTGTGATGTTCTGAATCGTTATTATTACAACTCACTAAAATTACCGATAAACTAACAATTAATATAGGTAAAATGATTTTTTTCACATTACAACTCCTTTTCAGCATTTTAAATTAGATTGTGTTGATATTTTTTCAGCAAGAAAACGTAAATTACATGGGTTAAAAAAGTTGTTTAATATCCATAGCATAATATGTATTAAATATATAATAAAATAACCACCGTGTTTATGTAAAACAGGTGGTTATTTTATCAATTTTTATGTTGATTTTTTTCTGAATATTAAAAGACTTATACCTAATATTAGTAGTCCAGAAGCGCCAATTATTGATAATATATCACTTTGGTTGCTTTCTCCTGTTTCTGGTAATACTTGAGAGTTTGAATCTTGATTTTTCATTCCTTCAGAACTCTTGTTTTTATTTTCAGTTACAGGTGTCAACTCACCTTGAGGTGTATTAATAGTTTTATTTTCTTCATTAGCTATCTTTTGACTTTCATTTTTTACAATTTGATTATATTTTTCTGTGGATACACTATTAGGGTTAGGAACATTACTTTCTAATTCTTGGTATTCTTCTTGAGTCATACCATTAGGTATCACGCCTCCGAAAGGTCTTTTTCCTTGTTGAGTTCTCTCATTACTTTGTATATCAGTACTTTGTGATTGATATTCATTAAATACACTTGAAACTTTCTCATTATACTCGATTTGAGTTAATTCCCCTGAATCTTTCTGTTTAGAAAGTTCACTTATTTGATTTTGTGCAGATCGTGGGAGGGATGAAGTATTGAAGTCTACATTAGCCCAACCATCTCCATCTGTATCTGCGCTATTTGGTAAACTCTCTCCGTATACGGTTTTGGCACCATCCTCAGCATTGACTGTCGCTGAAAAACCTGTGAATGTTAATGAGCTAGCAAATAATAAAGTTGGAAGTAATGTGCGTTTTTTCATAAAATCATCTCCTTTAATAGAATTGTATTTTCATTATCACATAGATACATTCAACATAAAATGGCTATCTAGTAATATATGGATAAGAATAAAAAATTAAAAATGTATACATTATTCATGATAGCTACCTATAACACTTTATTATGTAAAGTAGAGAAATGTAATGGTTATATAGTAATATTTTAGGCATATTCATTAATAAAAATATAAATATTCTTTGTATTAGGTTTTTCTTTTAAATTTCTTATGAGTTATAAAAATTAATATATATAGTTGGATAAAGTCCGTATAATTGTGTAAAAGTAAAAAGGCCATATAACAGTCCTTTTACGGTACAATGTTTTTAACGACAAAAACATACCCAGGAGGAC